>VGXB01000003.1 GCA_016873515.1 Nitrospira sp. | reverse complement strand
ACAATCGTGTTCGAATGCCACCGGTTCTTCCCCCTTGAGAATCAACCGCTGGTTCACCCCGTCAAGCATCTCCAAGAACGACATGTCAGGGCTGACCTCATCCGTCTCATAGGTCACCAACCGTCCCGCATCATGTGGGCCCTGCTGCCGCCATATCTTCAGGGTGAGTTTCATCTCCGATTTATGTCCTTCTTTGGGGCTTCACAAGAGACAATTCATGCGTCGCCGTCACTGATAGTTTCTGGTCGTCGGCTGCACAAATTCAAACACGAGCGGCTCCTTGTGCAAAACGGGAGAATCGTTCCGCCGATATTCCCAGGCCGCTACATGGGCAAACCGATCATCGTCTCGTTGCGGCTCTCCATCGGTGGTTTGATATTCCTCACGGAAATGCGCCCCGCATGACTCTTCCCGGTGTAAGGCGTCATGGCACAGCAACTCGGCGAATTCGAGAAAGTCTGCCACTCGCCCCGCATACTCCAGTTCTTGGTTGAATGCCTCCCCCGATCCTGGGACGGCGACATCCCGCCAAAACTCCTCGCGTAGCGCAGGAATCGCTTCCAGAGCGCCAGTCAGCCCTGTTCGAGAACGAGCCATTCCGCAATGATCCCACAAAATCTTTCCCACCTCCAGATGAAACGAGGCTGCGGTGCGGCGCCCGTTCCCTCGAAGCAATGTCGCCACTCGACCGGTGACACGCTCCACAGCCGCACAAGACGCGCGCTGCTCCTCAGCTAATGAAGAGGGGGGGGCCGACGCCAAGTAATGGCCCATCGTATAAGGCAGAATAAAATATCCGTCGGCCAGACCCTGCATTAGAGAGCTCGCGCCGAGCCGATTTGCGCCATGATCGGCGAAATTCGCCTCTCCGATGACAAAGAGGCCTGGAATCGTGCTCATTAAGTTGTAATCAACCCAAAGTCCTCCCATCGTATAGTGCGGGGCCGGATAAATACGCATGGGCACCCGATAAGCATCTTCACTGGTAATCCGCTGATACATCTCGAAGAGGTTGCCGTATCGCTCCCGCACAACCTCCAGCCCCTGCCGCTCAATCACATCGGCAAAATCCAAATACACACCGTGGCCACCCGGTCCGACACCCCGGCCCTCGTCGCACATCGCTTTCACCGCTCGGGAGGCGACATCACGTGGCACAAGGTTGCCAAACCTCGGATACCGGCGCTCCAGAAAATAGTCTCGTTCCGACAACGGTATTTCTTCGGGAAACCGCCGATCGGCAGGCGCAATCGGCACCCACAGCCGTCCATCGTTCCGGAGGGATTCGGACATGAGCGTCAGTTTAGCTTGGTGCGTATCTGCCGGCGGGATCGCCGTTGGATGGATCTGCGTGAAGCATGGATTGGCAAAAGCAGCCCCTTGTTTCCAGGCTCGGTACGTTGCGGTCACATTGCAGCCGCCCGCATTGGTAGACCGATAGTACACATTCCCGTATCCACCGGTTGCCAACACAACCGCCTGTGCCATATGGGCTGTCATTTGCCCCGTCACTAAGTCACGGACCACGATACCCCGGGCATGTCCGTCGATCACGATCAAATCGAGCATTTCAGTGCGCGGATGCATCGTCACCTGTCCTCGCTCGATCTGCCAACACAAGGCCGAATAGGCCCCCAGAAGAAGCTGCTGTCCGGTCTGGCCCCGACAGTAGAAGGTGCGCGCGACCTGTACGCCTCCGAACGAACGGTTGGCCAGTTGCCCGCCGTACTCCCTCGCAAACGGGACACCGAGTGCCACGCACTGATCGATGATCTGGGTGCTGACTTGGGCCAGCCGATAGACATTCGCTTCTCGTGAACGGAAATCTCCGCCTTTGAGAGTGTCGTAAAACAGCCGGGCGACACTGTCGCCATCGTCCTGATAATTCTTCGCCGCGTTGATGCCGCCCTGCGCCGCGATGCTGTGGGCCCGCCTGGGACTGTCCTGGGCACAAAAACATTTCACCTGGTAACCAAGCTGACCCAATGTCGACGCCGCACTGGCGCCGGCCAGCCCGGTGCCCACGACAATGATGTTGAGCCGCCGCTTATTGCCTGGACTCACCAGCTTTTCGGTGAATCGACGCCGATCCCACTTCGTCTCTAGCGGACCGGGCGGGATCTTAGAGTCAAGCGTCATCATGTCCGCACCAATCCGAAAAACACCGCGAGAATGATCACCAAGTTGCCCAGCATCACAAACAACGCGACCGACGGCCCTACAGCCTTGAAGACACGATTGCGCACCGCATGCTCAAACCCTAGCGTCTGCAAACTCCCGGATATCGCATGACTGAGGTGCATTCCAAGCACCAGCTGCCCTGCACAATAGAGCAGCACATACAACGGATTGTGAAATGCATGGATCACCTTACTGAAGACATCCGCATGGCCTCGCTCATCCACGTGATCGTGAAAGGAGGAATCGACGAGATCTGCGCTCAAATGCAGGAGATGAAACACAATAAACAGCAGAAGTAGACTGCCGGTGAGCGCCATGGTGCGCGAAGCCAGGGACGCAACCCGATATGCGCGAACCGTGTACGCTACTGGACGAGCGCGCCGGTTGCGAAGGGCCAATTGAATGGCCCGGACGATGTGGACGACCGCAACCGTCAGCAGCCCAAGCCGCACAGTCCACAAGACCATCGGCATCTCGCGCAGAAAGGCGGCATACTTATTGTAGGCACCGGGCCCCTCGAAGACTTGAAGGTTGCCCAGCATATGAAATACCACAAATCCAGCCAGGCCTAGTCCGCTCAGAGCCACAGCCACTTTACTGCTCAGCGTGGTTCGAAAGCGGCCCGTGCGACGCATCACCCCTCTCAACATACCTCTACAGATCGAACAAGCCGTCTATACCTTGAGCCGGCGACCGTCTCGCTTCTTATGTACTCTGCTTCAGCCGAAACCTCAAGTGGAACCAATCGTCTTTGCGAGCCACCGAGACTTGAACTGGCACACTTCGCTTGCACGCTGTTGGAAGAGGGCACCGTGGCGACGTCAACACAATGGGGTGCTCGAGGATCTTGATCAGGCGTTGTGCCTTCAGTGTGCAACAAGGCGAGGGTTGCTTATCGAGGTTCGGCCTGAATCAAGATACGAAGAGAACGCGGCCCCACCTGCCGCTCAATCACATCGAATACGTGCGGATAGTTGACGATCCCCCCCACTGTTCTTTATGCAGCCACCTCTGCCAAGACCACTGGGAAAGAAAGGGTGAACGTGGCTCCATACCAAACGGTGGGACTCAATCGGTTTAGTATGCGCGCACTGCTCGTTCTGCTAGACCACCGCTCTCCAGCTACGCGCCGCGACGATACTGGATGCGGATCAGCCGATTCGAGATACTCACAACTTGGTAATCATGGCTTTCACTGAGTCGATAAGAGTACCTGCCCTTGCTTCCCAGAGAAAACCACAGTTGTGCTGTTTAGGGCACATAGCCGCAATTATTCCTATAAAGACTTATCGTATACAATTAACTACTTATATCAATCGACCAATGGCATAGTATTTGCTTCTCTAACTCGTTGTCTATTGGACCTGACAGCGATTTCCGCGCAGATCGCGGAACACGAGGGAGGATTTAGGTGAGGAATCAACAAACGTTGGCAGCAGCAGTGACCTGCTCAGGAATTGGACTCCATTCCGGTCAGCCTGTGACAATGATGCTGAGGCCCGCCCCACCTAATACCGGTGTCGTGTTTGTCAATAAAGGGGATGCTATTACTTCCCTCTTAGCATCGATCGAACATTGTGTGCCTACTGAACTGTGTACAGCCATCGACGGCAATGGTTTTCAAGTCAGGACTATTGAACATATCTTGTCAGCGTTGGCTGGTCTCGAAATTGATAACGTCTATATCGATGTGATGGGCAGCGAAGTCCCCGTCATGGATGGAAGCGCGGCCCCGTTTGTCCACTTGATCCAATCCGTCGGCGTGATTGCCCAAGAGCGGCGACAGCCGTTTCTGAAGATTACAGCTCCGATCGAGGTGTCCGAAGGGGCACGGCGCGTGCGAATCGAACCATCCGTCACCCCTCGTATCACCTACACGATCCACTATGACCACCCGCTTATCAAGACTCAAACCTATACGCATGACTGCTCCCCACATTCGTTCGAGAAGCAGATTGCTGCGGCCAGGACGTTTGGGTTTCTCCATGAGGTCCAGGCCTTATGGGCTCGCGGACTCGGCCAAGGGGGAACCTTGGATAACACCGTCGTGTTGTCGAAGGACGGCGTTATGAATCAAGCCGGGTTGCGGTTTCTGAACGAGTTTGTTCGTCACAAGATCCTTGATCTCATCGGCGACTTCTCCCTTCTCGGCATGTCCTTCATTGGTCATATTATCGCAGAACGGTCCGGGCATGCGCTCCACACCAGGTTGGTCCGACAGATTCTTGAACAACCTGAAAAGTGGGTATTGCTTAACATGGAACCTCTTGCAGAAGAGACACGCCCCGTCGCCCACATCCCTAGGCGTCAGTCTTCACCGGTCGCACTTCAAGCGTCCTGATTGCCCACTTGTTTGTCCACAGGCATGGAGAATCTAGAGATCGTACCGGTTTACGCGGTAGATTGGTTCTCTCGTGTGCGCACAGATTGGTTCAAGGAGATCGCTGCGGAAAAACTACGCCGAGAGCGAGTGGCCTCACTCTCGGCGTATGGTTCTCGGCGAGGGTTACTTCTTCTTCTTCTTCGCTGCCTTCTTCGTTGCCAAGACTCTCACCCCCCTTCGTCACGCATGTTTGAGTGAATTGCCATCGACACGTTTAGACAGCCTGTATCAACATATCGTTCAAGACCTCAAAGGTATTAGGCCCAACCTTCCTGAAACGTTTATCGCGCCTCAGTGAGGTCGCAATCGAGGTAAGTGGGGTTTTTCCCTTAATCTGCAATCCACCTTCGACTAACCGCTGCACAAGCTCTTTGGCATGCATAGGGCGACTTGACTCGCGCAGGATCTCATACGCGGCCTCAGGTACACTCTTTCCGACATACTTACTGCGGCCCAGAAGGATTTCCCGTGACTGGTCAGTTACATCCATGACCGGAAGAGGGCGAACACCCTTTTGATCATCCGTGATCAGTTGATTGGAAAGACTCGCGAGCTTGGCTTTATCCGCCTCCACCCGGTATAGGGTTTCTGCAAGTTCAAGATACTTCTGGATTGTGGCGATTTCGTCATCCAGCCGCCGACGTTTTTTCTGCAACTCCTGGAATCGGTTCTTGTACGCACTGATCCGCTGTTCAAGACCGACGAGTATGTCTGTTAATTCTTCCACGTATCACCAGACACAAGCATGCATGCTTTGTAGCATTGCTTTGATGAATTGTCAAGTGCTAAATATTTATTATTATATTGTTCTAGTATTCAGATAATATGCTCGCAAGTAATTATTGCATATTTTACAATCAGAAGCCTTGCCATGCAAGATCACTATCTGCATTATTAATAAATTCAATGATTTATAATTTCTCCTATGTTTCGTCCGTGCCTTACTCATTAATCACGCTCAAAATTGCCTCACGACACCTCTCACCCATACTGGCATGCTATGATCCGGTATGGCTGCTCCCACCGACCAGATCGATCTTACCGTCCTATTGGAGACAGCCGTCGGCGCAGGACGAGCAGCGGGGAAACTCCTACTGGAATACGCCCGGTCTGGTTTTCGCGTCCGGCATAAGAATCCCATAGACCTAGTCACCGATGCCGACCATGCGGCGGAACAGCTGATTATCAGTCATATTCGAGCTCGGTTTCCGATGCACCGCTTTCTCGCTGAAGAACAGGGACACATTGAACCATCGCCTTCGCCGTACCTCTGGGTCATCGATCCCCTCGACGGTACCACGAACTTCGCGCATGGCTATCCCGCCTATTGCGTCTCAATCGGGTTAGAGTATCAGGGGCGCTGCATCCTGGGTGTGGTCGTTGATCCATCACGAGACGAACTCTTTACTGCGACAGAGGGATCCGGCGCTCAACTGAATGGCCAGACCATCTCTGTGTCTGAGACGAGCATCCTAGGCGCCAGCCTTCTCGTCACCGGATTTGCCTACGACATCCGAGAAACTGCGCGAAACAATCTCGATCACTTCGCCAAGTTCGCGCTCAAAGCCCAAGGCTTAAGACGCACGGGGTCTGCGGCATTGGACCTCTGTTACGTCGCAGCTGGGCGGTTCGATGGATTCTGGGAAGTGCGCCTCAATCCATGGGATATGGCCGCAGGATCTGTCATCGTTCAGCAAGCCAAAGGGCAGCTCACGGATTTTTCCGGGGCCGAGCTATCCATCTACGGACAAGAATTGGTGGCGAGCAACGGCCATATCCATCAAGCCATGCTCACGGTCTTGCATGAAGATCCGGCTCAGACGACGCCTCCCCGATGAATGATCTCAGCGGAGTCCCCTCGCTACTCTATGCCGATCACGCGATAGCTAATCGACGCGGAGATGCGGTATACTGCTTGAAGTATTTGGAGGCTTTACATGGCTCATACGCCATCGCCGCCTGGGCAAACAGATGGTACGTGTTCTGACAAATGCGCCGACGACCCGACTACGCGGGAAGTCGAGCTGCTGCGCGTTCTTGTCAGTAGAACTGGGACTCAGGTCGAAGCTCAATGGGCGATCTACCCCCAGCTGAAACACAATCTATTACCGGACGAATGGAACGAAATTACGAATCTCATGACCAAGGCCACCGACATTATCGGTCATCGGTTTTCCGAAGTCCTCTCAAAAGCCGAGTCAGCCACTTCCGGCCATGCCTGATCGGTCTCCAAGCGCCCTCCCATTCTTTGCATCAACGTGTCACCAACGTCGGTATCCATCCAGGAGATAGCCATGGATTCGTATTATCATTCACATGATCTCGGGAAATTTGCCGATATAGGGAAGGGAAACAAGGACCTGTGGGAACGATTCATGGGGTACTACCGTGCGGTGTTCGCAGAGGGCGCGCTGTCCGAACGGGAAAAAGCGTTGATTGCGTTGGCCGTAGCCCACACCGTTCAATGCCCCTACTGTATCGATGCCTATACGCAGGCCTCGCTCGAAAAAGGATCAAACATCGAGGAGATGACGGAAGTGGTCCACGTGGCTTGCGCGATCCGTGGGGGAGCGTCGTTAGCACACGGCATCCAGATGCGAAACGTGGCGGACAAACTCTCGATGTGACCCTATCCACTACAAGTACTGGTTCTCCGGGAGAGCCAGGGTGAAGTACTTGCCGCGTTCTTCGTAGAGAATTCGCTTATTAGTGAGGTCGTTCAGAATCGGGACCAACGCCGACTCGCTGCCAGCTGTGTGTTCCGCTACGGCAGCGCGGATCTGCTCCAGACCCTTTGCCGCCTCGTTACAGACCTCGATGACCGAAGCAGCCAGACCATCGTACCGCTGCCGCATGGGTACTTGAAGGTTCCGCCCGTCGTACACGGTTACATAGCGTGGCGCCTTCGAGTAATACAGAAACGGACGGTTGCTTGACTGGTGCATCTGTTTCCAACGTTCCACCGCATTGATCAAATCCTGATAGATACGCGGGTCCACCTGCCATTGATCGAGCTCATATTCGAAGTCGTAGGCAATCTTGTTCATATCCAGTTGCCGAGCGTCGTACACATACTCGTAGGCCATACCGGGACCGGTAATGCGCAGACCATAATCGTGCGGTCTCGTAAAATAGGGGCTGAACCGTTCTAGCCAGAACCGACCGGCCGCCTCCGGCGGCTGCAAATGTACCAACGATGAAATGAGATCGATTTGCCGCAGATAATCGTCACTCGTCTCGCCCGGAAATCCCAGAAGGATGTTCCAGGACACGGCGACGCGATAATAGGCGCTCCATTTAAGGCAGAGGATGTTTTGCATCGGCGTCACGCCTTTGTCCATCGCCTTCAACTGACTCAGGCTCAGGCTTTCCAGCCCGGGCTGCATGCACTTCACGCCGCCGGCAGCCAAGGTGCGTATTTGGCTTTTGCGCAGGTTGCTCTTGGTTTCAATGAACACGTCCAAGTCGCAATAGTCTGAGGCAAACTTGCCGAACAGCTCGTCCACGTACTTCATATCGATAATATTATCGACCAGACGAAACCGCGCCGTGTCATAACGCTCGGACAGATATGCCATTTCCTCGGTGGCTTGTTTGGGGGATTTTGACCGAAACGCCATGCTCTGTGCATTGAGTCCGCAAAACGTGCAATGATGTTTCTCTCCCCACCAACAGCCTCGCGACGCCTCGTACAACAAGATCCGATCGAATCCCTGTGCGGATTGCCCTAATTCCGCGAGCAGCTGGTAGTAGTCGTCGTAGTCGGGCGGCCCGGCTTTCGAGAAATCAGAGTAGAGGGTACGGTTCGGTGTGAACAGAATGTCGGAGCCTCGGCGTGCCGTCACGCCGGGCGGGAGTGCGCCGGTTGTGCCGTCGAGCACATAGCGGACCAACCGTGGAAGAATCTCTTCGCCCTCACCCACTACCACATGATCGATAAAGGGAAATGCGCGGAAATACTCCAGCCCCATCTCGCTGTCATAATTGGCCCCGCCGAACACAATCGTCACGTGTGGATACAGATCTTTGATCAGCTTCGCCATGGTGAGACTAGCGACGTTCTGATCGAAGGTGGATGTGAACCCAATCAGTGCGTACCGACCCCAATCGACGGCGGTGAGCATGTGCGTGAGAAACTGCGGCGCAATGCGCGTCGCCAACTCTTCGAAATAGCCGATAGGTCGGCCGCTTTGTTGCGCGATCTGCTCGAACACCGGCTTGAAGAGACGCGGATACTCTGCTCGCTTCGGATTGTCCCGGAACAGCAGGAAGGAAAACAGCCATTCGCCGAAGAGCGCCCGTTTCTCGCAGATGATTTCGTGCAGCGGCACTCCGATGAGGTGGGCAAATCGAACGTTCAAATGGTGGCAATCGACCGGGATGCCTTGCGATTTGAGCAGCGCCGAAAGTGTGCCGAGCTGGATCGAAGGATACTTCGAGTAGCTGAACGGCATGTTGACGAGCGCAACGCGTGCCTTGGCGCTCATCTGTTCTCCCTCATTTTCATGTGAAACGTATCGGCCAGTCGATGATCAGCCCGCGGAAGCTCGGAAGGGTTCAAACTCCCGGTCGGCTTTCGCGGCAAGATAGAAGTCGCTTTCCGTAAGGCCGCTGATTTTATGCGTCCAGATCTCAACCTTGCACTTGCCCCACGCCAGATACAGATCAGGATGGTGGCCTTCGGCTTCTGCAATCATACTCACCTTGTTCACAAAGGTCAGGGCCTGGGCGAAGTCTTTGAAGGTGTAGAGACGCTCCAGATGGCCTTGAGTATTCAACGCCCACCCCCGACCCAACTCCTGTAAGAGCGCTTGGGCACGATCAGTGGACAGAGACGGAACTCCGCCACGGCACGGCACACATTTATTGTCAGCTAACCCCATGACTTGCCTCCTTGTTTATGTATACAACCGCGTTATTCTAAAAGGCCGATTGCGAAAGAAACAAGGCGGGTACTGGTTACTCAGACTCGTCAGACATTCCACCCGATTTCGCCAGATCGTCGAGCTTGACCTTATCCGGATTGAACTTCTGGACTGCCTGCGCCATCCGATCCAGCGCCTCCTCTAACGACAGCAGAGCAGCGTCTTTGGATCGAAACCGAAGGGGATTTACGCGGGCCACCACGAAGCTCTTGAGATACGGACTGGTCAAGCCGTTCGCCTTCAGCGCTTCGACTTGCCGGATAATCGCGTCATCCAACGCCAAGAGCATGCTTGCTCGCTGCTGCCGAAGCACTATGGCATCCTGGAACGGCTGTGCCAGGAACCCTTCCACCCGCTTCAACACCGGATGGTACACCCCGCCGCTGAAGCGAGGCCGCACTTCATAGCACAGGCCCAGCGTGATAAACGCCGGCTCTTCAAACTCCAGCGCATAGGTCTCTTCGTTCATAGCATCGAGTTGTGCAAGTTCGCGGTACATGCGAACGACTTCCAGCGATTTTTCTCTCAGGTTGTGGGCTTTTTCCGTATTGAGCGCGAGGATTTGATAGGCCACAGCCACCTCTGGCACAACGATCGACACGATGCTCCTCGCGCCCAGATTCTTCATCGCCGACAGACGATGATTCCCGTTTGGAGTCCAATATCGAGCTGCCTGATCGGGCTTCGGCAGCCGGACGGCAATAATCGGGTCGAGAAACCGGCCAATCTTGCTAATCACCGTTTCCAACCTTCGTACATGCGTGTCGGACAAATTCCGTTGATAGGGTGTCGGCTCGACCAGCTGGATCGGCAATGCTGCCACCACCAGCCAACGTCCTCCGTACGGCTCACGATAGATCGCAAGGGCCTTGCCTCCATCGTCTTCAATGGCCCGATGGAGTTCCGCGACATCGCCCGTCGGCGCTGCCGCTTGTAACTCCGTTGGGGCTAATCCAAGCGATGTCCCGGTCAGTTTTCTCCGCCGCTTGACTCCCTTAGGGAACGGCGTCTTCTTGGTGGTTTTCTCCCCCACAGAAATATGGTAGGGCAGTCCTACGACAAAAGAAAGTCCCGGCGTAAATGGACGAAGCCTGCAGGCATCAGAGGAAATTCAACGCTCCAAGATTGAAGGATAATATGGGACGCGACGTACCAGATCGTTACAGGCCTACCGATATGCTCCGGGCGGCCTTGCACACGGCAGGAGGCCGCCCGGAGGATGGCGCTTAGGGCGCCGACGCGTATCATCAATTGTCACGGCCCGTTCGACCCGTACGATGCCGGAGAGATATGATTTCCAATCGGGGGAGACCTCGTCAATCCCAGGTGCCAGTGTTCCTCATACCGTTGAGTGAACTCCACGTTTAGGCAATATTCAGACTTGTGAGTCTCACGTGCCGAAACGGCACTGCCAGTGGAGCACCCTCTAGCATGACCGACGAGAAACCCACCCCTGCATCGGCGGGCCTGACGGACCAGGTGGCGTGGAGTCTTCCATCTCAACCCTCCTTTCCGCGTCAAGTCAGCGAGGGACCTGGATAACAGCTGCGCAGCCTGTCCGATCTCTCGCTCTTCTCGATATGTGGGGCCGTACTTGTGTACCTATACCCATTAGACCAAGGTGTCAATAGATTCATGGCAGGTTCTCTGACCGCCATAATGCATAACGCATGCTACCCAGCACCAGGTCTTCAAGCGGCGAATACCCTGGCAGGGGTTGTGGGAAGAAGACACCGTAGCAGCCACAGTTAGGGGGGGCGAGCCCGCGAAGAAGAGTGATTACCAATTCCGGCTGCATAGAGCCTGTACAGAGAAAACGCAACCAAGGCGCCCTGCTGGAGACACCGTCCGGACAGGAGCCATAGCCCCAGCACTCATTTGAGACCAGTGATGCCAAATGCGATCAGCCAGAACGCCCAATCAGTGAAGAATCGGTAGATACGAAGGATCCCGACAAACTCTGGAAGATCCAGTGACTTTCCAAGAGTAGCCGCCAAACACTCCAGACCGAGGACGAGGCGGCAGAACCATACAATCACCCTCCAGCCCATGGGCACCCTTGTGCCATCACGACAACCATTCCACTGTGCGGCTAATGCAGCTTTGGCACATCCTGGGCACAACGAAAGCCGACATTCGGGTCTTGCTCGTTGGGATCGCCCTTCGTTCGAAAGGAGGATCGCAGTCGGTAGGGACTGTTGATATAGGAGCCGCCGCGTTGCACCTTGACCGTGCCTTCTGCGGGACCACGTGGATTGATCGCGGGACGCCCAGCAAAATTCAGATAGTAGTCTTCGGCATACCAATCCATTACCCACTCGTACAGATTCCCCGCCAAATCGTACGCACCATAGGGGCTTTGCCCCTTGTCACGAGCGCCGATAACTGCGATGGACTCTTCGCCACCTTCTTTGATTCCATAGACCGCATGAATCGGGGTCGGTAAATCGTTGCCCCATGGATAGACCCGTCCATCAGTTCCGCGTGCAGCCTTTTCCCACTCCGCTTCGGTTGGAAGCCGCTTGCCGGCCCATAAGCAGTAACCTATCGCGTCCATCCAACTGACCCAGCGCACAGGCCGCTCGGCATGCACCACAGGCGTGTCCTTGTCTACAAAACCCCAAGGCGGCTCGCTATGAATCGCCTCAACGAACTTGGCAAACCGCCCATTCGTCACTTCGAACTTATCGATGTAGTACGCATTCAGGATGGCATGATGCACGGGTAATTCGTCTTCATCCCCTTTGTCGCTTCCCATCGTAAATTCACCGGCAGGCACCAAGACCATCGGCGCGCCGTCCTTTCCCACGATCTCGTGAGGGAACGGATCCAGGGGGAGTGCCGCACTGCCGTTTCCCGCAAACTTGGGCTTCTCAGCCAATTTGTGCTCTCCAGCATACGCGGGTAATTTATGTGGAGCTGTAGGCGAATCGGACTTGGTCATTCTTACCGACGGCGACAAGATAGGCCCCTGCCTGACCAGCCGGCTTTCCCATGCCAGAGCGAGATACGGAAACGTCGAGACAACACACACAGCAACGAGGACACCGAGAAGGGCGAGCCGACCATGCCTCTTCAATCCCATCAATCTCCCTCTTGGAAGGACACCCAAACTCACCTCATCGGTCTTTCAAGGTACCGAAACCAGACGGACACATCCAGTGCGCTCGTTCAGGAAAATGCGATGGCAAATTATGCGAGCGAAATTGCGTCATATGGACGTGCGGTGTAGCGTACACACTATGGCACCCCAGATCAACTTGATGAATATCGACCGTGTGGTCGTCCTCGACGTCCTGAAGTCTCTCATCGTTCTCATTGCGCTCCGGATCACCCAGACCTTGATCGTGCAATAGATCTCCAGAAATCCTACCCTCTCGATGGAGGCCACGCGTCGATGGGTCGTCACGACCAAAAACTGGATCGTGTTGGCATTTCTCATCGGACTCGTCAGTATCTGGGCACACGAACTACGAGCGTTTGCCGTTTCGTTGGTGGCCTTGACGGCAGCGCTGGTCCCGGCCACCAAGGAACTCATTCTCTGCTGGAGCAGCACAGCATTACGTATCGGCGAAAAGGTTTAACCGTCGGAGATCGAGTGCAAATCGCCGGACATCGTGGTGTGGTCCTCGCTCACAACGTCTTCGCGATGAAACTCTTGGAAATTAGACCGGGTCAACCGGCGCACCTCTATACCGACCTAGTCACCATCTCCCTGAATAACCTGCTGTTCTCACATCCCCTGGTCAAAGAGAATCCCAACCAGGAGTATGGCTTATACACACTGGCCGTTCCCATCAAGGCCGACAACAATTGACAACACGCGAAACAGGCATTGCTGCACGCTGCCGAGGAAGAATTCGCACCCTTCATGGAAGAAGCGGTCCGCCCGATGAAACTGCTGGAACAAACTAATTTGCTCGAGTTGCCGTCGCCCGAACCACGTATTGCCGTCCAATTCTTGGAACCGGCCAAAATGCAGCTGGTGTTGCGCTTTCCTGCCTCTAACCGCGGACGATCCCGCATCGAGCAAGCGATCCTGCGGTGACATTTTACCGAGGAAATGGTCTCCTTCTCCGCCAAGCAAGACACGCGCGATTCCGACAAATGAAACGGGGCCCCCTCGGTTCGGCACCGAAGGAAGCCCCGTTAGAAAAACTCTGTGGACCCGCGCCCGCTTACTTCGGGAACGATTTGGGCACAGACACGTGCTGCCAGCCTTCGCCATTGAGCGTCTGGAGGAATTCCACCAGTTCTCGCTTTTCTTGGTCTGTCAGGTCGAGTGGAATGATGAGATTGTCCAAGTGCGGATTCTTGACGCCACCCTTGTTGTAAAAGTCCACGACTTCTGCAAGAGTTTTGAACCGCCCATCGTGCATGTACGGCGCGCTTCGCGCGATCTCGCGCAAGGTCGGAGTCTTAAAGGCGCCGATCTCTTCCGCATTGCCGGTGACCATGTAGCGGCCGAGATCGACCTTGTTGTCATTCCAGCCAATACCAAGATTATGGAACTTTTCGTCGGTAAAGTTGAACCCGGAGTGGCACTTTGTACACCGTGCTTTTTCCCGGAACAGGATGAGGCCTTTTTGTGCCGCTTCTGAAATGGCCCCTGTTTCTCCTCCCTGATCGAACCGATCTGCCGAACTATTCCCTGAAAGGACCGTGCGCTGGAAGCTGGCGATAGCCATGCCCACCCGCTCCGTTGTGATGGTCTCATCGCCGAAAACTTGTTTAAAGAGTTTCCGATAGCCTGGCATCTTCATCATCTTCGCATTCATCACATCGTAATTCGCAAAGCCGTGCTCGATCGGATTGGTAAATGGACCAACCGATTGCGCTTCCAATGTGGGAGCCCGGCCATCCCAAAATTGGACACTGCTGAATACCCGATTGAAAGACGCTGGGGCGCTGCGGCCACCCTTCTGGCCTCGGATACCGGCAGAGACCGGCTTGCCATCCGTAAACGCGAATTTCGCCACATGACAATTCGCGCAGGCAATGGTGTTGTCTTGCGACAACCGCTTGTCGAAGAACAGCAGCCGGCCCAACTCGACCTTCTCTGTCGTCAACGGATTGTCGGCTGGAATCACCACGGCAGACTCTTCGAGACCGAACGGAATCTTGAGCTTATAATCTTCCCCATTTGCCTTACCGACCAAAAGCAGCGGAAGAACCGCTGCCATACTCAGAGTGAGAACCCCAACCCTTCCTATCTTTCCAAATCGTTTCTGCTCCCTCATCACGCACCCTCCTTTCTCACCTCATTTCACATTCAAAGTAGCCAATTGTCGACTCTAATCGTATGGACAGTCTAGGTGACCGGATTTTGCAAGTCAAATTGCCACTTCACATCAAGACGATTTAGAATAGCTATCAACAAACGGACAACCTCACCATGACACTGACAAAACTGCGATACATCGTCGCCGTGGCGTAGGAGCGCCATTTCAGGCGTACCGCCAATCGCTGCTGCATCTCGCAACCTACCCTGAGCCTGGCGATTTGAAAACTCGAAGAAGAGTTGAGCACCGTGATTTTCGATACGCGTGCGCCGACTGCTGATGCGGCTTGACGATGGCAACAGGCTGAAGCACGCCCGCTTGTTGCACTCTCTCGCTTTTGCTAGGATGCGCTCGCCTACAGATCGATCCATCGCCATATGAAAATCGCCACGTTCAACGTCAACTCGCTCCGCAAACGTCTCTCCATCGTGCTAGAATGGCTCGACCGCCAGAACCCCGATGTCCTCTGTCTCCAGGAAACAAAAGTGCAGGACCGTGAGTTCCCATTGATGGCGTTGACGCCGTCCGGCTACCACATCACCTTTCGCGGCATGAAAGCCTACAATGGTGTGGCCATTCTCAGTCGGAAGAAACCAGATACGGTGTTCTATGGTTTTAACGATGGAGGAGAGCCGGAGGATGCTCGCTTACTTAGGGTGGTGATCGACGGGATTTCCATCATCAATACCTACGTACCGCAAGGCTTTGAGATCGACTCACCGAAGTACGCATACAAATTGGGATGGTACGAGCGGCTGCGAAACTATTTCGGCCAGCACCTCTCACCGGAAGCGCCGGCGATTTGGTGCGGAGACATGAATGTGGCGCCGCGACCGATGGACGTACACAGCCCAGAAAAACATCTGACCCACGTCTGCTACCATGAAGCGGCCCGCAAGGCCTATGAGCAAACACTCGCCTGGGGATTCCAGGACGTGTTCGTGAAGTTGTATCCGACGAGGCAGCAATATACGTTCTGGGACTATCGTGCGCCGAGTTCGCTGGAGGCCAACAAAGGATGGCGGATTGATCACATCCTATCGACAAAGCCATTGGCGGGGAAATGCGTGCGGGCTGATGTGGACGTCGAGCCGCGGCGAGCGAAAGACCCCTCAGACCATACGTTTCTCTGGGCAGAGTTTTCGATCTGACCACGCACGCGACGCCCACCCCCGCCCCATCCGATCATGCACCTAACCATAGCCGTGATCGGACGGGACCGGTCATACTGCCTAAGCTGCATGAAACAGGTGTCGCTTCTCCTTTAAATGGTTGAGACCGTTCTGCATCAACAACGGATCGAGAATTAACCCGCAATTGATACAACGATGAACAAACGATTCAGGCGATAGCTCGGGCTGCCGCTCTTCGATCATAAGACCTCTGCACTTTTGACAGGTCATGGACACCTCCTGCTGGTAGTTATGACGGCTTGCCAGTCAGCCCCACACGGCAGGATAGTAACATTCCGAGATTAAAACCATGTTAACAGGTAGTTAAAAGTGTCTAATGTGGATGGATTCGCTGCCTGCGACATCGCTGTGGTCGGTGCAGGCGCGGCGGGATTGGCCGCGGCGATCGTTGCAGGAAAACGAGCAGCCGGGCGGGCGCTCAACATCGTGTTGTTAGATGGTGCCAAGACGATCGGTGCGAAAATCCTCGTCTCCGGCGGCGGGCGCTGCAATGTCACGCACGAGACCGTAACCCCGACCGACTATTTTGGCAATCGCCGCATCATCAAGAACGTGCTGGCATCACATTCTGTTGAAGACACGGTTCAATGGTTCGCTTCGATGGGGGTCACACTCAAATGCGAAGAGACTGGCAAACTGTTTCCTATTACCAATAGAGCCAGGACGGTGCTCACCGCCCTGGTGACTCGCTGCCATGATCTTGGAGTCATCATTCGGCCAAATCATCGCGTCACATGTGTCGACAAGTCCGCCGACAGAGGATTTGTTCTCCAGCACAGTCATGGCGTGCTTCAGGCGACACACGTCATCTTGGCAGCCGGCGGTCGATCCGTTCCCAGGTCAGGCAGCGATGGAAATGGGTACGGTCTGGCCCACCGGCTTGGTCATACAATTACGACCACTGTTCCGGCACTTGTGCCGCTGGTGCTTGATACGCGACTGTTTCATCACTCGCTTTCCGGCCTCTCACAGGAAACCGCGCTGACGACATTGGTCAATGGAAACACCGTCGATACACGGACCGGCAGTTTGCTCTGGACTCACTTCGGGATCAGCGGACCGGTGGTGATGGACGTCAGCCGGTTCTGGACCTTGGCTCATGCACGAGGTGAGAAGGCCTTTGTCACCGCGAACTTTCTCCCGGGCCGAACACAAGAAGAGGCGCGCGCCTGGCTCGTGCATGAGGCTGCCCATCGCCCGCGTCGATCACTCGCCAACACATTGGCCTCGCGCGTGCCGGAACGATTTGCCGAAGCGCTCTGTCAACATGTGACATGCCGCCCGCAACAGGCCATTGCCCAAGTCTGCCGCGCTGACCGAGAGCGGGTGATCGCTGCGCTGACCAAGTTGGCGTTGCCTATTGAGCGCGATCAAGGCTGGAACTACGCGGAAGTCACGGCCGGAGGTGTGCCGTTGGAAGAGATCAACTACCGGACGATGGAATCGAAGCTGGTACCCGGCCTGTTTCTGATTGGAGAGATTCTTGATTGTGACGGGCGTATCGGTGGGTTCAACTTCCAATGGGCCTGGGCCACAGGATTTCTAGCGGGGCGAGCCGTTGCCGACCGTTAGAGAACTGGTGGCAAGCCGGTAGAGGGCCGCTCCCACCAAGATCACGATCACAAAACCGGGCCAGCCACCCAGCGGAGGCTGATCGAAGAGGGTAAACGGGTCGCCGCTGAAGCTCGGCCACAAGACAACCAGCGCGATCGGCAGTGCCAGCAAAATCCCCATCAAAGCTTCACCGGTGATCAGGCCCGCAGCAAAGAGCAGCCCCCGCCGAGACGGTTCGTCACCCCGCCCGGTTGCCTGCTTGGCAAGTCCCGCAATCACACCGCCTGCGCAAATCGCCGCCGAGAGTTTCAACGGCAGATACATACCTAATGCCACGGCAAGCACGGGGTAACGAAATGGACTGCCCTGACGTTCCTGCCGTCGATCGATCAGGATGATGACAACCCCGATGGCCGCGCCCAGCCCCACCAGATGCCAGGGTAGTCCGGCGCCGAAGACACTTCGCGTCAGTTCAGCCATCAATGTCGCTTGCGGGGCGCTCAACGGATGCGGGTGAACCACCGTCGGCTCGCCAATCCCGTACTTGGCCTGAAGCAACGACAGGACCGGCGCCAGGATCATCGCACCAGTGAGCACTCCCACCACCTGCATCACTTGCTGCTTCCACGGTGTTGCCCCAACCAGATGGCCGGTCTTTAAATCTTGTAAGTTGTCGCCTCCCATGGCGGCCGCGCAGCAGACGACCGCCCCGATCACTAGAGCTGCCGCCGGTCCGGCTGGATGGCCCGCTCCCATGAACAGGACGAGCAGCAACGATGCCAACATGATCGTGGCAATCGTCACGCCTGAGACTGGGTTGCTCGAACTCCCGACCAACCCCGCCATGTATGCCGCAACCGACGAAAAGAGAAATGCCGCGACGGCCATCACAGCCGTCATCAGCAACCCGATTGCTGGGCTGTTTACCACTCCAGTGTAGAGCCAGGCCATGGGGAATAATGAGAAGAAGAATGGCGCGACGATCCACCAGAAGGGCGCATCGCGTTCGGTTCGAGACGACACTATATCGAACTGGGCTCCCCGATCTTGCATTGCCACTCGAAGCGTCTGCACCGCCCGCCATACTGGCTCGCGCAAGCGCGTCAACGTCCACAATCCGCCGGTCAACATCGCACCGATGCCAACATAGCGAACCTGTCCGCTCCAGATCGCCATCGCCGCTGTCAGTCCGGTCCGATCTGGCGGCAATCCACTCAACAATCCCAAGGCCGGCATCAGAATCATCCATCCCAGTACACCGCCTAGAAACACCACCAGCGCTGTGTGCAGGCCGATGATGAACCCAACCGCAAGCAGCGCCGGCGACAGATTGAGACCCGCATAGAACACCGTGCGTCCAACCTGCATCGCGCCCTCCAAGGATTCCGTCCACAGACGCAAACCGCTCTCGCCGAACTTCACTGCCCCACCCACGCACGCCGCCGACAGCAGTGCCCGGAAATCCCGCCCGGCCTCGGTCTGGCTGGCCCCGATTCGATCCGGTGCGGCGACCTTCAAAACCTCCGCTGTCGCCATCCCTTCGGGGAACCGCAGCCGAGCCGTCACGATCAGTGCTCGCCGTAGAGGAATGGTAAAAAGCACTCCAAGCAACCCGCCAACCAACGCAATCATCGTCGTCTGCCAGTAATCGAACACTGACCAATACTCAACCAGCAGCAACGCGGGAATCGTGAAGATTACCCCAGCGGCCAGGGCTTCTCCAGAAGACGCGGCAGTTTGCACGATGTTGTTTTCAAGAATGTTCGATTGTCGGAATAACCGCAGAATCGCCATCGAAGCAACTGCCGCCGGGATCGACGCCGACACTGTCATGCCGGCAAACAAGCCCAGATAGGCATTGGCAGCAGCCAGCACTGCAGCCAGCAGGATCGATAGTACGACTGCCTTGAAGGTAATCTCAGGGAGCGTAACCGCGGACAGGACGACAGGTTGGTCGTCCTTCATGGGTGCGCGAGTCCCCTAGACGTGAACGCTACCAGGCGTAGGCCTTCTACGCGATCCTTCGCCGCCATCAGTAAGTTCAAGGCAAGTTCGTTCGAGAGATGGAGCGTACCACTGGGCTCTATGAAAAGAGCAGCGATGAAAACGCCCGATCTGTGAGATCTCATTACACAACTTGTTACGGCCATGGATGCGCAAGATTTGGAAACGGCTCTGACATTGTTTGAGCCGGGTGCGTCGTTCGTCATGAAGCCAGGTGTCGTTGTGAGTGGGACTGCTGGGATACGCCAAGGCTTGGGAGGCCTCATGGCGCTGAAGCTGACGCTCACCATCGAAGCGCAGCAGCTTGTGCAGGCCGGTGATGTTGCCCCGTACTGTGCTAGGTGGCGCATACAGGGAGTTGATCCGACGGGAACGGCCATACAACTCGGGGGGCGATCCTCCAGCATTCTGCGTCGGCAGGTCGATGGGCGGTGGCTGTTCTTGGTGGATAATCCGTGGGGGACGGATATCGTCAGATAGTCACGCGGGGTATCCTGTTGAACGACGCCCCAGCGCATCGTGATTGGCCAGAGGCTAGCCGTTGAACTCACACCATAAGCCTAGGTGATGCGATGACCAATCTACTCAATACATTTGCACTTGTTGCCGCAACTCTTACGGGGTTCATTGGCGTGGTTTTCGTGTTAGGGCGTCGAGCCGAAGGTCAACTGAGCATTCAGGAAACCTCGGCGGTGTTCCATCTCTGCATGGGGTGGATGACGGGTTTCGAACCCGCGACCTCCGGATCCACAATCCGGCGCTCTAACCAACTGAGCTACACCCACCGTGCGAGGATGACTGAAGAAGGGAAGATCTTAGCAAAGGGCGAATCGCTGCTGCAACCGGCGGCACGCAATGACGTCAATCGTGCAATCGTGAAGAATGAGACACGAAACGGTTCAGCCCTGGTTTTCTTCCACGAATACCGAATGACGCTTGACGGCCCTATCCCCTGGCGTCAAACGCCGACTGCATTTCGGCTACGAGGTCGGCCACAGTCGCAGCCGGATCGGCGGCGTCGCGAATGGGCCTGCCGATCACGAGATAGTCGGCGCCGGACGTGATCGTTTGCGTCGGCGTGGTTACCCGAGCATGGTCGTCCACCCCCTTGCCAGCTGGCCGGACACCTGGCGTTACGATCGTGAACCGGGGACCGATTTTCTGCCGAAGGGCAGCCGCTTCTTCGCCGGACGCGATGACACCGTTGCAGCCGACTTCGGACGCTAGCAGCGCCCGTGCGGTCACAAGGTCTTGGACCGTCCGCTGGATCCCCATGTCACGCAAATCGTTGCCATCGAAATTTGTGAGCACCGTGACCGCCAGCAGCTTGAGCGATGAACCTTCTCGGCCCTGCACAGCCGCCGTGAGCGCCTTGCGATTGGCATGGACCGTCAGAAAATCGACCCCCATCGATGCCACCCGCGCCGTCGCCCGTCGGACGGTTTCTTCGATGTCGAGAAACTTCAGGTCAAGAAACACCCGCATCCCTCGCTCGACAATCCGCTTCACCATGTCGGGCCCCGCTGCCGTGTACAATTCCAGCCCGACCTTAACGAGGGACAGATGGCCATGGAGCCGATCCAGCAGCCGATCTGCTTCAGCAGCAGACGGCACATCTAGCGCAAAGATCAATCGGTCACGCGCCACGATTTTCGACATGCGGATTCCCCTCCCTCCGATTCTTGACGATTCGCAACCCCCTATGATACAAGTTAGGATGTTTTCTGGAGGAAAAGACGATGCCTGTGATTCATAAATCGACAATTCGCCGGGCCCGACAAGCGGAGCGCCGGCATGACCGGAACCAGGCCACTATGAACGCTGTGAAGACGGTCGTCAAGAAGGTCCAATCCGCTCTGGCTGAAAAAAAAGTCGCGGACGCCAAGACCTCCTTGCGTGAAGCCGTCTCCGCGATTGGTAGAGCCGTATCCAAAGGCGCCCTGAAGCGCAACACGGCGTCCCGCCGCGTGTCTCGCTTGACTCTGCGTGTCAACGCCCTGTCCGGCTCCCGCTCCTGATCGTTCGCACATTCGACACTGGACGAGCCGTAACCCGTCCTGTTGGCCCAGAAGGTCTGGGCGGTGGTTCGACGGTCAGCTTCTTCACGAAATCACACAACTGCAACAACAGACGCTCCATTACAATCTTCGGGCGGCTGTTGCCGCCGCCCTTGAGCGCACCATCGACATCGAGAAACAGACGGGCCGCCGTCTGAAGATGCTCGTCCGAAAAACGGCCCAAAAACTGCCGCACCTTCATTGGGTCCATCCGCAAGGTTCGAGCCGCCTCGCCTTCGCGCCCACCGGTCGTCAGTGATTCTTTGACCTTCCACACACGGCGATACTGCCAGGCCAGCGAGCCCAAGATTCGCAGCGGGGCTTCTCCTGCATCGAGATTGCGCGCCAGAATGGCCAGGGTCTTCCCGCGATCGGCGGCGGCAATCGCCACCGTCAAATCGAACACCGACGCGTCAGGCTCAATACCCCTGAGCGCCTGCACATCAGCCGCGGTGGCAGCACGACCAGCCGGCACGTAGGATGCCAGCTTCTCTAATTCACCGCGCAATCCATAGAGCGAGCCCCCGGCGGACTCTTTTAGGATGTGCCGGGTCTGCTCCTCCAACTGAAGGCCCAACCGGTCAGCCTCGCGCGCGATCCAGGGAAGTAGCTGCGCCTCACGCATGGACGCGCAATCGACCGTGACTGCCGCACGACTCAAGGCTTGGGAAAATTTCATCCGGCCGTCCAGCTTCGGGCCGACAAACACCAGCGTCGTCGTCTCCACCGGCTCTTTAAAATAGTCGAGCAGCGCCTCGCCCTCTCGCGCCGGTAGTTTGTCAGCCGCCTTCACCACCACCAGCCGTCGCTCTGCGAACACCGGTATTTCAGCCGCGCAGCTTTGGATATCCGACCCGCCGGCTTCGTCCCCATAAAACAGGTCGTAATTAAACTCCCCGCCGTCCCCAAGAATCTTCGCTTTGAGTACGGCCAGTGTGTGATCCCTCAACAGATCTTCTTCACCGACAACCAAGTAGAGTGGGCTAGGAGCTGCTTGCTTCAACACTGTTTCGAGATGGAATGGCGTTATCGTCGATGCCATTGAAAGCCCTGCGAGTGGTTACGGCGTTGCCGCTGACTTTGCTGCGGGATTGACCAATCCGCCAGAGTCGACATACAACAAGAACCGCGCGGCTAAATCCGCGGTGGCGAGGCGGCCGGCTTGCTCCAGGGCGCGATTCTGGAGTGCTCGATTAAACTGCAGATCGGAGGTCACATAAAATTCGGCGGCGCCTCTTGCCAATTGTGTCCAGACAACTTTGTTGGTTCTCGTCTCATTTATCTGGACCTTGACGACGACTTCAGCCCGGCTTTCCAATGTCCTGGTCTGACTGAAACTCAACGTCGGTATCGAGACAGACAGAATTTCTCCGGTTAACACAAGATCGGCGGCTTCGGATTCTGGCACCACTTGCGCTCCACTACCGGAGGTAAACTCTACGCGCAAATAGTTGGTGTAGCGGGTTTCCAAGTTCGGCTCGAAACTCCTGTTGATCAACGTGTGAACAATCAGACGCGGCGGTGGCTCCTGCGAAACAGACGGTAGCGCACCACCAATAGTCGGACCGGATCCTTCCACACGAAATTGGTATCCGCAGCCAGCAAACACGAAAGTCGCCATTCCCATGATCAAAGCTATTGCCAGCAAGTGTCGCATCCCGGTCAGTACAGAGTTCGTGTATGGGCTTTCAGCCATCAGCATTCAGCTGTCAGCTAATCGCTGACCACCTCACTCAAATTACGAAGTTGATCAGCTTCTTCTCGACATAAACGATTTTCTTCGGGTCTTTGCCTTGCAGCCATTCAGCCGCTTCAGCCTTGGCCAAGGCTTCCACTTGGTCTCGTGTTGTCTGGACACCGACCTCAATTTTCCCGCGCAGCTTGCCGTTGATTTGGATCGGAATCGTCAGCCGATTGCTGACAATCAGGGCCGGGTCGAAGCGAGGCCACGGCTGCTGCGAAACACTCGGTGGGTGCCCTAACTTCTCCCACAGTTCTTCGGTTAAATGCGGTGCAAATGGAGCCAGAAGCATCACGAACGGCTCCATGACCCGACGCGACCGTCGTTCCGCTTTGGTCATCTCGTTGGTAAAGACCATCATCTGCGAGATCGCCGTGTTGAACCGGAGGGATTCGATGTCTTCCGTCACCTTCTTGATCATCTGATGCAGCAGGCGCTGCTGATCGGGAGTTGGCATCTCTGCGACCACGGCCTCGGACAGCTTCCCCTCATCGTTCACCATCAGCCGCCACACCCGTTCCAGAAACCGTGTAATCCCTTCCACCCCTCTGGTACTCCAGGGTTTCGTCGCTTCGAGCGGGCCCATGAACATCTCGTACAGTCGCACGGCATCCGCGCTGAAGCGGTCTATCATGTCGTCGGGGTTCACCACGTTGCCCCGCGACTTCGACATCTTCTGATTGTCTTCGCCGAGCACGATACCCTGATGCACCAGCTTCTTGAACGGTTCGGACGTGCTCACGACGCCGATGTCGAAGAGAACTTTATGCCAAAACCTGGCGTACAAGAGGTGTAACACCGCATGCTCGCTGCCACCGATATACAGATCGACCGGCATCCAATAGCGTTCTTTTGCAGGATCGACAAGTTGTGCGGGGTTCTTGGAATCGATAAAGCGAAGATAGTACCAGCAGGAGCCCGCCCACTGGGGCATCGTGTTTGTTTCACGTCGAGCCGGTTTGCCAGTCGCCGGATCCGTCGTTACCAGCCAACTGGTCAGATTGGCCAACGGACTTTCACCAGCCCCTGACGGTTTGAAATTACTCGTCTCGGGTAACGTGAGTGGCAGTTGTTCTTCTGGAATCGCTCGCGCGTCCCCCTCCATCCACAGAATCGGAAACGGTTCACCCCAGTACCGTTGGCGGGCGAACAGCCAATCTCGCAGCTTGTAGTTGACCGCCTTCTTACCCTTCCCCTTCGCATCCAGCCAGGCCGTCACCTTGGGAATGGCGTCAGCAGGGATCATCCCGTTGATCGAAAAACTTCCGTCTGCCGTTGCCGAATTGATGACAGTGCCTCGATCCGTCTGAGTAAAGGCTGCCTCTGTGACCGTTCCACCGGCGATCACTTCGCGGATCGGCAGCCGATACTGACGGGCAAATATCCAGTCCCGTTCGTCATGCGCCGGCACTGCCATGATCGCGCCGGTGCCGTAACTCATCAGGACATAGTCGGCGATCCAGATCGGCAACTGTTCGCCATTCACAGGATTGACGGCATAGCCGCCGGTAAACACGCCGGTCTTGTCTTTATTCAGTTCTTGCCGTTGAAGATCGCTCTTTTTGGCCGTAGTTTCACGATACGCGGACACGAACGATTTCTGCTCGGCAGTGGTCACAATATCAACCAGCGGATGTTCCGGTGCGAGTACCATATAGGTGACGCCGAACAGCGTGTCCGGCCTGGTAGTAAATACGCGGATCGATCCATTCCGGCCAGCCAATGCGAAGTCCACCTCGGCCCCGATGGAACGCCCGATCCAATTCTTTTGCATCTCGAGCGTGCTCGACGGCCACTCAACCAACCTCAAGTCTTCGAGCAATCGATCGGCATAGGCAGTGATTTTGAGCACCCATTGCCGCATCGGTTTGCGGACGACATCGAAACCGCCCACTTCGCTCTTGCCGTCGATGATTTCTTCGTTGGCCAGCACGGTCCCAAGCGCTGGACACCAGTTCACCGGCACCTCGGCCACATAGGCGAGACCCCGCTCGAACAGTTTCAAGAAAATCCATTGGGTCCATCGATAATAAACAGGGTCCGTGGTGCTGAGTTCCCGGTCCCAGTCGTAGGACAGCCCGACTCGTTTCATTTGGCGCTTGAAGGTGCTGATATTTTGCGCAGTCGTGATCGCGGGGTGAATACCGGTCTTTATCGCGTACTGTTCGGCCGGCAAGCCGAATGCATCCCATCCCATTGGGTGCAAGACATTGAAACCCTGCATCCGTTTATACCGGGACACGATGTCGGTTGCCGTATACCCCTCAAGGTGGCCGACATGGAGTCCGGAGCCGGAGGGATAGGGAAACATATCGAGGCAATAGAACTTGGGCTTCGACGGGTCGTCCATCACCCGAAACGAGCGGTGCTCCTCCCAATACGTCTGCCACTTCGCCTCGATTTTGCGGTGATCGTAGGTGTTGCTCATCCTCTAGCCACATCGGGGTTAACCATCGGCTCCAGCCGCACTCATGCTGATCGCCGACAGCTGCACATTCACGACCGACGCTGAGAATCTAGCACAGACCTCTCGGACGCAACAACATTGCCGGCCCATCGCAACGTCGCCCTTTGATAGACTGCGCACAACAATGGGACCCGACGGCTGTCGTGACGGAAAGACCGCGCTAGCGCGGCGGATGGCTGTTAAGAAGCGGGGTAAACCCCGTAATTGAATAAAACTCGGCGAGCGGAGCTGGCGGCAGTTGAGAGCTCGACTTGGCGCTGTGAACCAGATGCGCCACGCCGAACTGTTTGGCGGCGATCAGACAGCCCTCATCGTCATCCATATAGAGAGACCGCGCCGGATCAAATCCCAGCAATCGCTGACAGCTGGGCCAATACTCCGGCCGCATTTTGAGATAGCCGACCTCAAACGCATCGACGATGCGATCCACCATCCGATTTAGACCTGTTTTGGCGATCTTAATAGCCACACCAGCCTCATGCGCGTTTGTGATAATGGTCACACGCTTCCCCAGTTGCAGAAGATGATGCAAGAATTCTTCGGCGCCTGGGAGAAAACCAACCATATGGTCCAATTCCTTGTGCAGCGCCACGACATTGATGCCCACCCGCTTAGTCCAATAATGCAAATCGGTCCAGGCGAGTTCGCCTTCGACCGACCGATACATGGCCATCAATCGGTCGCGTGATACTTCAAACGTCAGATCGTGCAGCGCAGCATACCGGCGCGGCAACTCTTCCTCGAAAAAGAAGTTGTCGAAATGCCGGTCGAGCAACGTGCCGTCCATATCCAGCAGAACGTCGTCGATCGCTTCCCATGAAAAACCATCAATCGTCATTGGTCATTCGTCAATCGTAACGGAATTGTATCAGTGTATCATAAGCCCCTGCTTGTCTGTGGACTCACTTTCCTGTCATCATAGACACAGTATTACAGAATTCTGACTTTTTGCTTCCTATCGTTTGACGATTGACGCATGACGCAGCACACGCCTTTTCGCCCCTCAGCCCTCAGCCTTCAACCTTCAGCCCTTCCGTTGGTAGCCCTCATTGGCCGGCCGAACGTCGGAAAATCGACGCTCTTCAACAAGATCCTCGGCGCCAAAACCGCTATTGTCGATGACGTACCAGGGGTAACCCGTGACCGGAACTATGCGGATGCGGCTTATCGAGACCGAAAATTTCGACTGGTCGATACAGGAGGACTTGACCCCTCGGCCTCGGACGGCATGCCGGCGCTGATCCGCCGCCAATCTGAACTAGCCATCGCGGAAGCCGATATCCTGATCCTCCTGCTCGATGGGCGTGCAGGTTTGACCCCACCCGACCAGGATGTCGTCCAGTTACTCCGCGGGGTCACCAAACCGGTGTTCGTCGCCGTCAACAAGATCGATACGCCGAAGGTCGAATCCCTACTCGCCGATTTTTATCGATTAGGAGCAGACGAGTTGTATCCCGTCTCCGCCGAACACGGGATTGGTGTCGCCGAGTTGCTGGACACCATCTATCCGCTGCTCCCGGTAGCCGATGACTCTGGTGACGCGCTCGACGTGCCTCGCATCGCCGTGGTAGGTCGACCCAACGCCGGAAAATCCACGCTCGTGAACGCCTTGCTGGGTCAGGAGCGGCTCGTCGTCAGCGACATTCCCGGCACGACGCGCGATCCCATCGATTCCCTCGTCATGCATGAGGGCAAGCGGTATTTGTTCACCGATACGGCCGGTATCCGTCGACGCGGGAAAATCGATCGCGGTATTGAAGGCTACAGCGTCATGCGTTCACTCCGCGCCATCGGCCGATCTGATCTGGCCGTGCTGGTATTGGATGGAGTTGAAGGCGTGACGGAGCAGGACACAAAGATCGCCGGGGCCATTCTGAAACAGGGACGCGCCTGTCTCCTGTGGATCAATAAGTGGGATCTGCGCATGGGCAGCCCCGGAGCCAGAAAAGACTCTGAACTCGAACTCCAGCGCCGCATGCCCTTTTTGCCCTGGGCGCCGGTGCTGTACGGTTCGGCCCTCAAGCCGGATTCTGCTTCCAAATTGTTCGCCCAGATCGACGACGTCTATGCGATGTTCACCAAACGAGTTCCCACCGGTGCGTTGAACGTGTGGCTGCAGAATATTCTATCGATGCACCCCTTGCCGGTCCGCAAAGGTAAACCGTCGAAAACGACCAAATCCGCCTTCATTACCCAAGTGACAACGAAACCTCCAGCATTCGCTCTGTTCGTAGGCCACCCCCAGGACATCACACCCGCGTATCTGCGATATCTGGAAAACCAACTGCGCGAGTCATACGGGTTTACCGGAACACCGTTGCGTCTGCTGGTCAGAAAAAAGTAACTGCGCTCGTGCGCTTTCAGTTAGACGACTCAGCCTCAGCATAACAAACCTGCTTTCAGATTGATTCACTCCACGACCCATGTTATTCCTATAGACATTGCATGTGCACTGTCGCGTGACACCCTGCGCTGCTGAGTCCGAGAGACCGTACCCGCGCTTCACAGACCTGCGATCCCTGACCGAGAGGCTTCGACCATGATGACACGACGCTCGACCGGTCAGTGGTTCTTTCATGCCCTTGCTGCGACCGACTTCGTCGTCGCGACCGCGACTGTGTATGCCGAAGAGACACCTCTGGTTTCCGACGATCAGTAATCTGTACAGCAACCTTCCACTCCACAGAATGCCGCTTCGGAGAGTCCCTTTCTCCAGGACTCTGTTTCACAGAACCCCATTCCGGAGACTCCCGCGCTACAAGGTCAGGCCCAATCTCATGGGCGCCCTGATGCCGGAAATCTCTCTATCATACTTAAGGAGTTACGGTGGCGAACCAAGCCTGGCATTGTCTTCTTGAAGATCCCGATTGAGCTGTTCACGTTGAGTTCGAAGACAACACTGAAAGACTTCCGCGCCTCTCATTACGTATCCTTCTGGATTCACGGCGCCCACCTTGCCCTCGATATCAGAAAACGGAGCGATGGATCGCTCCGTTCACCGATACCTCAGTGGCCCATTCACGCAACATGACGGAGCCAAAAACACGTTGTGGCGATGGGCGCCGGAAGGAGACAATTCATTCAACTTCAGCACCCACGAACGGCCGCTCGCCGCTCTCCTGGAAGGTAATGCCATCACCGTGAAAGTCGATACGAAGGAGCCTGTGATCGGTGTGCACGACCTGCAGTTTGATCTTCAGATTAAACAGATTCCGTGGGAAGGAGCCGCCGCCCATCTTTTGCTGACCGGGACTGTTTCCAAACTGAAGTCCAATTTCATTTTCCTCCAGACGCTGATCGGCGTCATCACCGTCACCACCAAGATCGGCATTAAAGATGCGAAGGTGGGGCAAACTTTAACACTGCACATACATCAGCAAACTGTGGTCGCAGATCTGGCGGCTACGAACACGACGGCGGTGACGCGTCGTTTTGTCACCGGCCCACTTGCTTTCACCGCACCGGATCATACCAGTGTGCGGCTGTGGACTCCGAAGGGGGAGCAGGTTTATCCGGCCGATCGGGGGAAGGCCACGCTGTCAAGTATTAGAGAAGGGAATCTGACCACCTTCGAGCTTATCGAAGACGGGACCTTCGTCGATTTTCACTCTCTGAAGTAATCCAGCACCAGCCGCTTGCCTTGACTCTCTTTTCCCTCTCTTCGTAGACTGCCCGAACGTATGGCTGCCTCACGCCAACCCCACAGTTCAGCGAGCCGGACCGCCCCCCCTCAAAAGGCGGCGGACACCTTTGACGCCCTCTACAGAAATCATGTGGATGTGATGTACCGCTATGCGAACCGGCTTTGCGGCGAAACCGAGGCGGCGAAAGATTTGGTCCAGGAAACCTTCTTGAACGCCTATCGCGGGTTTAAGAACTTCCGCGGCGATGCGCAGTTCTCCACCTGGCTCTATACCATCGCGTCACGGATCTGTTTGCGCATGCGGCGCAGACGAAAAGGAGCGCCGGAGCGGGAACTGTCGCTGGATGAGTTCATTCCCACGTCTGACGGCGAGTTTCGTTTGCAGATTCCCATCGAAGGACTCAGTCCGGAGGCCGCGCTCCACAACAAGCAACTGCGGAAGGCGCTCGATGCCGCCGTCGGCAAATTGCCGAAGAAATATAAGATGGCGCTCGTCCTGCGCGATATGGAAGGCCTAAGCGCCAAGGAAGCGGGCGCCGTTATGGGATTGAACGAACGGGCCGTGAAGTCGAGACTCCATCGTGCACGGCTGTTTGTCCGCCGTGAACTCAGCGCAAGAGGGCTGGCCGAAGATACTGCATCGCACCGGCATGAACCGATCACGTAGCAAAGGAAAATGCGTCATGGCAAGACGTCCCATTTCAACGCGACGAAGACTTCCCGCAGCTAAGTCTCATCGGCATGAGGCGGGACGATGTCTCCATATTCTTCGCGAATTGTCGGCGTTCATTGACGATGAGTTATCACACGACATCTGCGGGGAAATCCGCCAACACTTGGGCGCATGTCCCCGCTGCGAAGAATTCGTCGTGTCCCTTCGCCAAACCGTAGCATTGTGCCGGAAGAGCCCCGCCCCGGCCCTCTCTTCTATCGAGCGGGCCAAAATGCGAGAACAGATCCTGACAGCAGCCCATATGCGATGATTGCTGTACTCAGAGCTTCTGTCCAGGCTAAACCCCTCTACCTCCTATGTTTGTCTTGAGCACAACAGGACGGGATCTTCGTTTCCCACCGGTTGAGCAGGCTTCGCCTGATGGGTTGCTCGCTGTCGGCGGCGATCTGCGGCCTGAAAGATTACTGGAAGCCTACCGTCATGGCATCTTTCCCTGGTACAACGGGAATCAGCCGATTCTCTGGTGGTCGCCTCATCCTCGCACAGTGCTTTTTCCTGAAAAGCTCCATATCTCGCGCAGTCTCGATCGGACCATCCGCCGCCGTCTGGTGGCAGTGACGCTCGACACCTGCTTTCGCGCCGTGATGGAAGGATGTGCGCGACCACGCCCGCAATATCCTGATGGTGGAACCTGGATTACCCCTGAAATGACCGAGGCCTATGCACGCCTGCATGAATTAGGCCATGCCCATTCCGCTGAAACCTGGATTGGGGATGAGTTGGTGGGTGGGGTCTACGGAGTAGCCCTTGGCGGAGCATTCTTTGCCGAATCCATGTTCACACGCGTCGATGATGCCTCGAAAATGGCGCTGGTTTCTCTAGTGCGCCAACTCCACGCCTGGGGATTTCGCCTCATCGATTGCCAACAATCCTCGCCACACATTCTGCGCTTCGGTGCCGAAGAAATTCCCCGCCGCAAGTTCATTACGCGGCTATCTGAAGCGGTCAGACTCCCCGATCGCCGTGGGAAGTGGGTATTTGACGTGACCTGAAGCAGTTCGATATTTGACAGCCTTTTCCCCTGTCGCTTATGATCGTCTTCTGTTGAGAAGGAGGCTGGCACATGAATTTTACGATCACCCCGAAAGAACTGAAGACCCGGCTCGACAAAGGGGATCAGTTGGTGCTCTTGGACGTGCGGGAACCGTGGGAGCATGCGATCGCCAAACTGGACAATTCCACATTGATCCCGCTGGGAACCTTACCCCAATCCCTCGCCAAACTGGATAAGAATAGCGAGATCATCGCCTATTGCCACCATGGGATGAGGAGCGGAGACGCAACGGGATTCTTGCTCCAACAGGGATTCTCAAATGTGAAAAACTTGATCGGCGGGATCGATGCCTGGTCGCTCCAGATAGACGGGAAAGTACCTCGTTACTGATTAACTCGAGTGCTCTCGAAAGTAGTCCGCGGTTTTCCTCAGCCCTTCAGTCAGACTGACTTTGGATTCCCAGCCAAGTTCTTGCTTGAGCCTGGACGGATCGACCACACTCCGATTTTGCTCGCCTACTTTAGCCGGTCCGTGTACTGCCTTACAGCTCATTCCGGTCAGCTCCGAGAGCATCAGAAACAATTCATTCACCGACGTCTCGGTGCCCGTCCCGACATTGTAGACCCCTTGTGAGTCCTGCCCCATTGCAGCCAAATTGGCTTCGACGACATCATCCACATACACGAAGTCTCTGGTCTGGCGGCCGTTTCCATTGATAATGGGCTGTTGGTTATTCAACATTTGCCGAATAAATATCGCCACGACCCCCGCCTCTCCATCCGGGTTCTGCCGAGGCCCATACACGTTGGCATACCGAAGGCTCACGACTTGAATCCCGCTGAGGCGCTGAAAATAGAATAAGTACTGTTCGCCGCAGAGTTTGCTGATACCGTAGGGCGACATTGGGTTCGTGGCATAGGACTCAAGCGCAGGACCCTGTTCCTGTTCCCCATAAATGGCTCCCCCGGAAGATGAGAACACCACCTTTCTCACCCCATGGCGAACAGCTTGCTGCAACACATTTATCGTCCCTAGCACATTCACCTGCGCATCAAACACCGGATCTTCAACCGAGCGCCTCACATTGACCTGAGCTGCCAAATGCAGGACAACATGGGGCCGTTCGTTCCGAAAGATCCGCTCAAGGCGCCAACCTTGAATATCAGTCTTGTACAAGTTAGCTGCGCGGTTGACGTTTCTCCGCAACCCGGTTGTCATGTTGTCAACCACGACGACTTGATGCCCCTCCTCCGCCAGCCGATCCACGATATGCGACCCGATAAATCCTGCGCCGCCTGTCACCAGTACCTTCATCATTCCTCCGGTCAAGTAAGGCCGTTGCCATCCCTTTGCATATTACAAATTGGCGCCACGACCTCAAAAATTCCCAAATATTCTTGGTTCCCCTTTTTCCCCTTGATGGGAGAGTTGATCGACTTCACGACTCGCATGCCCAACTCTTCCGCGAATCGTAGAATCCGTTGCAGCACCTCCTGGCGCTGTGCCTCATCACGCACCACTCCTCCCCGGCCGACCTGCCCTTTGCCCACCTCGAATTGAGGTTTAATCAGCGCGATCACTCGCGCCCCCAGTGTGGAAAATCGCAAGACGGGGGGGAATACTTTCGTCAATGAGATGAATGAGACATCGATAACTGTCAGGCCGATCCGCTCCGGAATCACCGACGGCTCAAGATAGCGAACGTTGGTCCGCTCGATCAGGACCACGCGAGGGTCTTGCCGAAGTCGCCAGTCGAATTGACCGTAGCCGACATCGACCGCATACACCCGCGCGGCGCCGTGCTGCAGCAAACAGTCGGTAAATCCTCCGGTTGAACAGCCGACGTCGAGACAGACGGCGTCACGGGGATCAATTGAACAGACGGCCAGCGCCGCCTCTAGCTTCTCTCCCCCTCGGCTGACAAACCGGGAGGCATGCTGGACGATCTCGATGTGCGCGTCGACGGACACGGCCTTGGCTGGCTTGTCGACCATCACGCCATTGACTGTGACCTCTCCTGCAAGGATCATCCGGACCGCGGCTTCGCGGCTGGGTGCCTGGCCCCGTATCACGAGCCATTGATCGAGCCGGTGTTTGTCAGCGCGCGTCGTGGACACCATGAACTTGTTGGAAAAAACATGCAGGGAAGAAAAGACCCCGGACAGTGGAACGCATCGCGTCAGCCAGTGGAAGTCTCTCCATCGCCGTCATCGGCAGAAAAGGCTCTGAGTTGTCGCTTCCCATTTTTATCTTGCACCAGCACTTCGATCTTATGTTCGGCTTCTTCCAGGACCTTGAGGCAGTTCTTGGACAGGCGGATTCCCTCTTCGAAGATCTTCAACGATTCATCCAACGGTAAATCTCCCTTTTCCAATTCGCCTACGATGGCTTCCAAGCGTGCCATCGCCTGTTCAAATTTCACACCGGCCACGGTCGTCTCCTTTCCAACAAGCAGTGGGCTATTATAGCCGGACATGGCTTCCGTTTAAACTGATCCCTCTGGCACTGTTTCATTGACCGTGCAGCGCAGCTGTCCCCTGGCGAGCCGGGCCACGACTTCCTGACCGACCAAAACCTGACTGGCGGCTCGAACGATTCGACGAGCCGGCACCGTCTCCACGATGCTGTATCCCCGGTCGAGAATGGCCAGCGGGCTCAGTGTATGCAGTCGCGCCAAACAGGCATGTGCCTCCTGTGTTCGCCGGTCCATCCCGAATCTCATCATCTGCTGCAGGCGCGAAAGAAGCTGAGGCACCAAGGTGGTCCCGTGTCGCACCTGCGCGGCGGGACTTCTGCCGATCAATACGTGCTGGAAAGCATGGAGCTGATCCCATCCCTGTTTCAGCAACTCCTGCATGGCCTGACACATCCGAATCACCACTCCGTCCATCTGCTGCATGTCCTCCAACACCAGAAAACGGACATTCGCCAGATAGCTGACCAGAAGGTCGAGCTGGCTACGCGTGCCTTCACAGTGTCGGCGGATCGCGCGCCGGCTGCGCATGGTCAACTCCCCCAGACGATCCAGCACCTCGCTCAATACCGGAGCCACTGCCTCGGCGGCGGCCGACGGTGTCGGCGCCCGTAAATCAGCGGCAAAATCTGCCATGGTGATGTCCGTTTCATGTCCCACAGCAGAGACGATGGGAACAGGTGATTCAGCAATCGCACGCACGACCTTTTCGTCATTGAAGCTCCAGAGATCTTCCGAAGACCCTCCGCCACGCCCAACAATGATCACATCGACATGGCCCATCGCCGTCAACGATCGAACGGCTGCGACAATCTGTTCCACCGAACCTTCACCCTGGACCAACACCGGTGCCAGGATGAGGCGGAGAATGGGACAGCGGCGATGCAGCACGGTCATCATGTCTCGAACCGCCGCCCCCGACAGCGAGGTCACAATCCCGACGGTTCGAGGAAAAGCCGGCAACGGTTTCTTTCGACCCTGATCAAAGAGACCCTCGGCAGCCAGGCGATTCTTGAGTTGTTCGAGCGCCAGTTGTTGTGCGCCGCGCCCTTGGGGTTCCAGGTACTCAAGAATAATCTGGTACTCTCCGCGCGGCTCATAGACCGTCACACGCCCCCGCACGATGACGTGGAGACCGTCCTCCAAACCGAATCGCAACCGTAGTGCGGTCGGCCGGAAGATCACGGCCCTAATCTGACTGGAATCGTCCTTAAGTGTACAGTAGAGATGCCCGGATCCCGGCGCGCGCAGATTGGAGATTTCCCCTTCGAGCCACACCTCGGCAAAATCGCGTTCCAGGGAGGCTCGAACCAATCCGGTCAGTTGGGAGACGGTGAAGACCTGTCTCGATGGAGAGTCGGAAAACAGCGGGGTGGATGGGACGCGGCTCGTGGACAGTCTCCTTTAGTCAATGAGTCGTATTCGCTCAAACGCGACGGCTTTCCCCAGCCGAGCATCCAACTCGAGCAGCACCGCACAGAATACCGAAGGGCCAGACGCCACCTCAAATCGTTTGGGCATGCCGGTTAGGAACTTCTCGATCGCAAGCTCTTTTTTCACACCGATCACCGAGTGCAACGGCCCGGTCATGCCGATATCGGTGATATAGGCCGTGCCCTTCGGCAGAATTTGCTCATCGGCGGTTTGCACGTGCGTATGAGTCCCGACCACCGCCGTCACGTCTCCGTCCAAATAGTGTCCCATAGCCATCTTTTCCGATGTGGCCTCGGCATGCATATCGACAAGGACCGCCAATGTTTCCTGCTTTAGCCTCGACACTTCCCGTTTGGCCGTTCGAAACGGACAATCGATCGTCGGCATATAGGCCCGTCCCATCAGCTGAAGCACCGCCAATTTTTCTCCACCGGCGGTTTCCACGACCACACTCCCCTTGCCCGGCACACCCGGCGGATAGTTGGCGGGACGCAGCAAACGCGATTCGCGCGGGAAATATTCCAGCGCTTCCTTCTTGTCCCAGGCATGATTGCCCGTAGTGATGACCGAGAGGCCGAGTTCGAACAACTCTTCCGCCAGCTCTGGCGTAATACCGAAACCGCCCGCGGCATTCTCACCGTTTCCGATCACGACATCGACGTGCCGCTGCGCCACCAGGCGAGGCATCGCGCGGGCTACGGCCCGCCGGCCCGGCTCGCCCATGATGTCGCCGATGCACAAGACCTTCATCGGGCATATTCCACGTATCGACTCTCCCGAATGACAGTCACCTTGATCTGGCCGGGATACGTCAATTCCTGCTCGATCTTTTTCGCCAGCTCACGCGACAACTGAAACGACTCGGCATCGGTGATGTCTTCCTGGCGTACGATCACGCGGATCTCTCGTCCCGCCTGAATCGCATAGGCTTTTTGCACGCCCTTCTGTCCCGTGGCCAGCGATTCGAGTTTTTCCAACCGTTTCACGTAGGATTCGAGTGCCTCGCGTCTGGCACCAGGCCGAGCCGCCGACAGCGCCTCCGCCGCCGCTACCAACACGCTCTCGGGGCAGATCGGCTCAACCTGCTCATGATGCGCGGCGATCGCGTTGACAATCTTAGGAGATTCTCCATATTTCTTGGCAAGTTCGGCGCCCAGCATGGCATGCGGCCCTTCTTCTTCGTGACTGACCGCTTTGCCAATGTCGTGGAGCAAGGCACCCCGCCGCGCCAACCTCACGTCCAAACCCAGTTCCGACGCCATGATGCCGCAAATATAAGCGGCTTCCCGCGCATGATAGAGATTGTTCTGTCCGTAGCTCGTCCGATACTTGAGCCGTCCCAATACCTTAATCAGTTCGGGATTGAAATCGGATAGCTCGAGTTCGAAGATGATCTTCTCCGCCTCCTCGTACATCAGCTTGTCGATATCGACTTTCACCTTTTCGACGATCTCTTCGATGCGCGTCGGATGGATCCGCCCATCGTGCATCAATCGCTCGAGTGACACCTTGGCGATCTCACGTCGCAAGGGATCGAACCCCGAGATGATCACCGCTTCGGGTGTTTCGTCGATAATGAGATCGATCCCCGTGGCTGCCTCGATCGCGCGAATGTTCCGCCCTTCCCGCCCGATGATCCGGCCCTTCATCGCGTCGTTTGGAATTTGGACAACCGAGATCGTCGATTCCGACACGTAGTCACGCACCACCCGCTGGATGGAACTGGTGATAATCTCACGGGCCTCCCGCTCGGCGTTCTCACGCGCCCCTTCGATGGTCCGTTTGGCGATGCCGGCGGCATCAAGCCGGGCTTGCGATTCCATTTCGGCGATCAAGTGTTTCTTCGCCTCGTCCGCCGTTATCCCCGCAACACGCTCCAGTGCCTCACGATGTTCACGTTCAACCTTGGCGCAGGCAGCTTGTTTCGCGACCAGGCCCTCTTCTCGTCGCATGAAATCCTGATCGCGTTTCTGTAATTCACTGTCCCGTTTGTCTACCGCAGCGAGTTTCCGGTTGAGGTCTTCCTCTTGCTGGACCAGCCGTTTCTCTGACGCCGAGAACTCGACAAACTTGGCCTTCTGCTCCCTTTCAAGCTCGGATTTGGCCTGAAATACCAGGTCCTTGACTTCCAGCTTGGCCTCTTTCAGCAGATTCTCAGCTTCACGTTGCGCGTTCTGAACAATCTGCTTGGCCTGCCCTTCACGCTCGGCCTGTTTCGAGGCGGTCATGTTCCGACGCACCATCTCGAACACCCCGGCACCGAGGAGGGCCCCGACGAGTCCGCATACGATGTACAACACGATTGAGGTTGAAATGGGAGTCACCCCCTTGCCAGCATGACCAGGCGCTAGCCTGATTTGTGCATGTATCCTGAACAGTTTACAGGCGACTCGAGGAAAGGGCACGAAGGAGAGCAGCTCAGACCATCACTGACTGGTCAGTCCGGAAATAAACGAGACCATCTGGCTTGCTGTACGACACCAGTGAGATTCCGCCCCACATATCTCCTCTGTGATCGGACGGCTCGTCTCGCGATAGGGCCACCCTCTCTCGAAGAGTCTATGCCGAAGACAGAAATGGCATACTTCAATTCGTTCTCACCACCTGGCCATCTCAATGCACCTTCCCATATACGCATCCAAAGTCGCCGCATGGGAATAACTGTTCCGACCACCACCCGCCAGGTTGCCGTCTCATACATCCGCGTCCACAGATTGGCTCTCGTTCTCACAGCGCTGATTTCCAGTTTCGTTAACGATCCTACGTCCAGACTCCTCTATGCCGACTTATCCACAAATCCGCTTACGCAATTCACCCACTGCGGTCACGATAACAAAGGGCTTCTTTGAAAGCAAGGTTAAACTTGCTCCGTGGAGCGGAGGCATCAACCGAAAAGCATCAGCGAAAGAGGGACGTCGGCATCTGCTCGTCAATGGAATCCATAAGCACGGCCATGCGCCGCTCAACATCCGCCTCTCCTTGTGCCCGCTTCTTTTCGGACTCAAAGAGTTGATGCGCCAGATTGATGGCCGTGAGCACCGCCAATTTTGACGGGGTCGATGTCTTCATCCCTTCCGCCAGATGTCTCATGTGATCGTCGACGAAGTGAGCCAGCCGCCGGATGTAGGCATCGTCGGCATCTCCATGAATCGCGTACCGCTGACCATAGATTTCGACATCGATGGTTTTAGCCAAGAGCCACCTCCTTGGAGTCGTTGGCGCATTCCAACAATTCGATCTCGCTCATGACCCGCTCGATTCGCGATTTAATATCGAGGCGTTCTTTCTCCCATCGCCGGTTCACGTGATCTTGAGATACAATCTGCTGACGAGCCACCTTCACTTCATCTTCCAACGACGCATTTTTCCGTTTCAATTCCTGGATTAACTTCACCAAATCCTTGATCCGAGCCTCCAACACATCCAGACGGTCCAACGCCATGACGATCCCGCTTTCGTTCACAAGCGAATCCGGTTGGAGGCACTATAGAAAACTTCGCAAAACCTTGTCAAGAAACCGGCTTCGCGACGCCAGCGAGCCGCACATACTCCCTGTAACTGCGGAGCACCCGTTTCACGTATTGCCTGGTCTCTTGGTACGGGATCAGCTCGACGAATTCGTCTTCGCTCCGTCCACGATACACCGTCGCCCAACTCTTGACGGCGATCGGCCCAGCATTGTACGCAGCAATGGTCTGCACTATATTGCCGGAAAACTGCGCGAGCAACTGCTGGACATACCGTACCCCGATCTGGATGTTGATGTCCTGATCAAACAAATCATCCCGCACCACGCCTGGAAGGCGATGGCGTTGGGTGACCGCATTGGCGGTCGCCGGCATAATTTGCATCAGGCCGATGGCTCCGACACGAGACACCGCGCGCCGGTCGTATTGGCTTTCTTCCCGGATGATCGCCGCAACAAGAAACGGATCGACTCCCTCGACGCCTTGCGTCTTGATCGTTCGAAGCAGTCCTGTTGGATAGGCCACGTTCCACAAGCCATCCGCAACGGTCCCGCCGGTCCGTTCCAGTCGGTCGCGAAATCGGGCCCGCACAAGCCTGAGCGCGTGATGGTAGGCCCCGACTTCATTCATTAGCATGGCTAACGTGGTCAGCACGTTAGGATCGTGACCATAGCGGTCCGTCAGTGCGGTGAGTTCTCGTGCCGCATCCTGCTCAAGACCGAGGGTTCTGAGTTCAACTGCCCGCTGATAGGCCGGCTGTTGCTCGATCTCCCTTCGACTATCGTCTTGGCGCACCGGTTCAGAAACCGTACCCACAGACCATGGAGGGACAACCGTCACCGCAACAGATTGTTCCAATGTCTTGACGGTATCCGACGGAGCGACAATCGAGGGATCCATTTGCCCCTGCGCCAGCTGACAATAATAGGTATAGGGATAGCGCTTGCACAGCGTCTGGAAGAGATCCCGCGATTTAGTCTTTCCGTTACGGTCATGGGACCTGGCGATCCAATAGAGGGCCTGCGGCTCGAACTCGCCATCTCGCTGGTCGACGATCTGCTGCCATACCTCGATGGCTCCAGGGTATCGGCCCGTTTGATAGAGCAACCAGCCTTCCCGCCATTGCGCTTCAGCCCTCTGGGACGCCGGTTCCCCGAATCTCGCGACCTGCCGATACTTCGCGACGGCTTCGTCGAGCTGCGCCTGATCTTCCAACCAAACCCCGGCAAGCAAATTGATCTGGCCCGTCTGCTCAGGGGACAGCGCCCGCTTGACCGCCGCTCGGCTCAGTTCTAGTAATTTCTCCCCGAGTCCTTGCCGCAGATAGACTCGCGCCAGCCAGACGACAGCTTCATTGGAATGGGCCGTCTGCTCTTTGGCCAGCTCATGAAAGCTCTCGCGCGCTTGGTCATACAGCTTCAATCGAACCTGAGCAATGCCACGCTTGAGTTTTGCCTCTCCACGCCGAGCGGAAACCGGCTTGCGCGCGAGAAACCGTGTCAGCTCGTCAATTGCCTCCACATGCAACGCCTGTTCAAGAAACACTTGTGCCCTGGCAAAAAGGTCATCCGGCTGCGGAGTCCAGGCTTCCCCGCCGATGCCGGTCTCCAGCAGCGCTTCCGCCTCTTTTGCATCCTTGGTCTGTGGGAATTTGACCCATAATTTCTTCAGTGTCTCTCTGGCCTCAGCCTGCTGCCCGTTTCGGAACTGGCAATTGGCCAGCCACAGCCAGGCTTGAGACACCCCGGCCTCCTTGTCATTCTGGCTCATAGCTTTGGTCAGCCACACCACGGCTTCAGGGCAACTGGAGGCTTGATACCACGACTCACCGGCGCGAAGCGCCACATGACTGAGGAGATTGGAGTCCGGTACTGACTGTGAAATGCCCTCGAATGTCAGCGCCGCCTCTTTTGCCTCACCCTGGCGAAGCTGGGCCTCTCCGATCCATAACCGGACATAATCGTCCAGGATCGGGAATTCCTGCTGGGCTTTCCGAAGATAGGGAAGAGCGGAAGCCGGATTCTTGTCGACAAGCATGACACCCGACAACAAGCCGGCCCGTTTGGCCCAGACTGAATCGGGGAACTGTTCTAGTACTCGGCGAAGCCGTTCCAACTTCAAAGCGAGAACTTGATCTTTCGTCAACGTATTACCGAGCCGTTCCTTCGGCCAAACAGAGGCGGTAAAGCATTCCTCCGGCGATCCACAGGTCTCCATCTGTTGCACGTCTGACCCGGCCACCTGTGCCGAAGACGCCCTCAAGGGAAACACCCACTCGGCAAGACTCAAAATCGCCACCAGCGAAACCAGCACGAGTCTGCGGTCGGGGACTACCTCGGGATTGGAACCGTCACTCAGATTCTTCATAGCCGTTCATTATACAGCCTAGGCAAGCATGAAAAGAAGTTTCACCGCGGTTTCGCCTTCCCATCAGACCCATGTTGGCTTGGATCGTATTTATGTTAGGCTCTGCTAATGGCTGCCACCGTATCGGCACGGAACGCCCCCATCAACCTACTGGCGCTCACGGAGCCTGAGATGGCGTCGTTTGTCCGTGCGCACGGGTGGCCCAGCTACCGTGCCACCCAGATTCTTCGGTGGCTCTATCAACGGCGTGCGCAGACCATTGCCGCCATGACCGACCTGTCTCTGCACGACCGGACGGCGCTCGCCAAGTGCGCCAGGATCGGCCGCACGACCAGTTGCACAGCTCTCCAATCCCAGGACGGCACACGCAAATTGCTGTTGACACTCGACGACGGGATGACGATCGAAGCCGTGCTGATTCCGGATGACGAGAGACTGACATTGTGTGTCTCCACCCAGGTCGGCTGTATGCTGGACTGCGGATTTTGCCTCACAGGCACGATGGGCTTGAAACGCAACCTTAAATCCCACGAAATCGTCGACCAAGTCTTGGCAGCGCAAGACCGGCTGGAGAACGGCGAGCACATCACCAACCTGGTCTTCATGGGAATGGGAGAACCCTTGGCCAATGTGGATGCGCTTAAGGAAGCCGTGGCCTGCTTCACGAACAAATCCTGGGGCCTCGGATGGTCGCCGAGACGCATCACGGTATCGACGGCGGGCCTTGCGTCACGCCTGAAACACGTCGCGGCGCTTGGCGTCAACCTGGCCATTTCGCTGAATGCCACCACGGAAGCACAACGCCAGGATCTGATGCCCGCCGCCAGCGAGCTCGCGTCGCTGAAAACGTTGCTCGCTGCCTGCCGCCGATATCCTTTGGCGTTGAATCGCCGTCTAACGTTTGAATACGTTCTCTTAGCCGGGGTTAATGACCTTCCAGCCGACGCCCAGCGGTTGGTCGCCTTGCTACGGAATATCCAGTGCAAAGTGAATCTGATCCCGTTCAATGAATTTCCCGGAAGCCGTTTTCACCGCCCCCTAGACCGTAAGATCCTCCAATTCCAAGCCACACTTCGCCAGGCCGGCATCGATGCGTTCGTCCGCAAGAGCCGGGGACGCGACGTGCTTGGAGCATGCGGACAACTGGGAAACCCGCCGGCAAGCCCGGGCCCGATTATCTTGACACCTATCGAATCTCGTTGCTAGCATGCCTTCGTTACTTCAGTCCATCATGACGAGGCCAGCTATCCATCGTTTCTCACCGACATGCCTCCTGATTTCGTTACTGTTTCTGCTCTACACCGGCTCCGCAGCCGCTATCGAGCCCGTTGAGTTCGTATTGTCGAACAGCCTGAAAGTGTTGCTGGTCGAAGTCCCCAAGGCGCCGGTGGCGACCGTACAAGTGTGGTACAAGGTCGGGTCCAGAAACGAAGTGATGGGTCGGGCTGGGCTCTCGCACATGCTCGAACACATGATGTTCAAAGGCACGGCGAAGCATCCTAAGGGCACGTTCTCACGGCTCATTCGAAAGAACGGCGGGATCGACAACGCGTTTACCGGACAAGACTTCACCGCCTACTTCGAGAACTTGGCGGCGGATCGGGTGGAGCTGGCCCTCGAACTGGAAGCGGATCGGATGCAGAGTCTTGCGCTCGACCGCAACGAATTTCAGACCGAACGCGAGGTCGTCAAAGAGGAGCGGAGGCTGAGGAGCGAGGATGACCCCCAGGGCGCGCTGGTCGAAACCTTGTATGCCCAAGCGTTTCTGAGCCATCCGTATCACTGGCCGGTGATCGGCTGGTTCACGGACCTCGACGCAATGAGCCTGGAGGACCTCCAGTATCACTATGACACCTATTACTCTCCCAACAACGCCACATTGATCGTGGTGGGTGACATCAAAGCGGACGCGTTACTCCCGACGATCAAGAATCTCTTCGAGCCGATTCCCAAAGGCCCTTCCCCCAAACATGCAGCCCCGGCAGAACCAAAACAGCGGGGCGAGCGACGCTTCCTCCTGAAGCGCGACGCGCAAGTCCCGTTCGTTATGATGGGGTTTCGCGTCCCCAATTATTCCAGCGATGATTCGTATGCCCTCAATCTACTGGAAATGATCCTGTCGCGCGGGAAAAGTTCCCGCCTCTACCAACGCTTGATCTACGAGCAGAAGAATTCCCTGGCGGTCGGTGCGGAATACAGCGTGATGCAGGCCGATCCCGGTCTGTTCTATTTCTACTCGCTGGTTAGCCCTGAGGCGAACGTCGAAGCGGTCGAAGAAGCGCTGCAGCGTGAAATCACGCGGTTACAGAATGAGCCGCCCTCTCAAACAGAACTCCAGCGGGCGAAGAATCAAGTGGAAGCCGCCCGCGTCTTCGAGCGGGACTCCAATTTTCGCCACGCGATGCTGCTGGGAGAATCGGAATCCATCGGTGCAGGATGGCGCCAAGTGGAGCAGTTCTTGGAACACACCCGGACGATTACCGCCAAGGATATTCAACGCGTGGCCAAGCAGTATCTGACTCAAGACAATCGGACCGTGGGCATCCTCGTGCCGACACCATCCAAACAGCCAGAATCTCCGCTTACGGCTCCCCAAGGGGAGCCCTAGCTGCAGCCATGCGTGACTACTCAACGACGAGCCCATCCCGGGTTGCACGGTACCGCTCACGACGGAGTTGCGCCGGACTCGTTCTTGGAGCTCTGCTGATCACACTGATCGGCTTTGTCGACCGCGGATTGGCTGCAAACCTGACCCCGGCGAAGATCACGACGGCAAACGGCATCACGGTTGTGGTGCTAGAACAGCACTTCCTCCCAATTGTTGAAATCCATGCTCTCATCAAAGCCGGCTCGGCCCAAGATCCACCGGACAAGGCAGGGTTGGCCAACTTGACGGCGAGCCTGCTGGATGAAGGGACGTCGACCAGATCATCTCAAGCATTGGCGGAGCAAATCGACTTTATCGGAGGCTCGCTCGAGGTCAAAGCCAGCGAAGATTTCACGACGGCGTCGGCACGCATCCTCACGAAGGACGTTGCTCTTGGCTTCACCCTGTTGGCAGACATCCTGCTACATCCCGCGTTCCCCAAACAGGAATTCGATCGAGTGCGCTCCCAGATTCTAGGTGAACTTGTCAGTGACAATGACGATCCTGGCCAAGTCGCCATGAAAGCGTTCAACCAGCTGGTCTTCGCCAATCACCCCTATCGATGGCCCGTGAACGGCACCGAAGAGACGTTGAGCAAGATGACACTGGCGGATGTGCAGAGTTTCTACACAAGAGAATATCTCCCCAACCAGACCATCCTCACCATCGTCGGCGATATCACGATAGCGCAAGCCACGGCACTGGTTCGGGCACACTTTGGTTCGTGGAGAACGGCCCCCCCGCCGGCCAGATCGACCAAGAACCCAGCGGTGATCAAGAGCAAGACCGTTCAGCTCATTGAAAAGGACTTAACCCAGTCGACCATCATGCTGGGCCATGGTGGAATCAGTCGGAAAAACCCAGACTTTTATGCTGTAACGGTCATGAATTACGTCCTCGGCGCTGGTGGATTTTCATCCCGTTTGATGGACGCTATCCGGGACAAACAAGGACTCGCCTATGGCATCATGAGCCATTATGACGCGAGGGCGATGCCGGGCTCGTTCTGGATCAATCTCCAAACCAAAACAGATACCACGAATCAGGCGATCGCCAGCGTGGTGGCTGAAATCAAGGGTCTGCACGAGTCTCCAGTCACCGATCAAGAACTCGCCGAAGCGAAGTCGTTCTTAATAGGGAACTTCCCGTTGCGGCTGGACTCGACGGCCAAACTGGCCAGCGTGCTGGCCCAGGTGGAGTTCTTCGATCTGGGTTTCGAGTACTTCAGCCAGTACCCTAAGTGGATCGAGCGCGTGACGAAAGAGGATGTGCAGCGGGTCGCCAAACAGTACCTCAATCCTCAGCACTATGCCTTAGTGGTGGTGGGCAATCAAGCGAAGGCAAACGTTCGGCACTAGACGATTCCCCCAAGGCAGCGATGTCCATGGAACCGGCCCTTCTTCAGCATAAACTCGACCGACTGCGGACCTTGCTTTCGGATATGAGGGCGGTGCTGGTTGCCTATTCGGGCGGGATCGACAGCACGTTTGTCCTGAAGGTCGCCCATGAACAGCTTCGGGAAAAAGCGGTTGGCATGACGGCCGTCTCGCCAACCTTCCCTGCGATCGAGTTGGCAGCCGCTAAACAGGTGGCCCAAGAGATCGGCGCGTGCCACGAAATCGTGCGGACAGACCAACTGGAGATACCCGAATTCGTCAGCAATGATGCGGCCCGCTGCTTCCACTGTAAGACTGACCTCTACCAACTGCTGGAGACGTTCCGTCGAACTGGCGATATCGCTTATATCGTGGATGGCACGAACCTCGACGACCTCGGCGATGACCGACCTGGGATCAAGGCCGCGAGAGACTGGCGCGTGCGAAGCCCGTTGGTGGAAGCGGAACTTTCGAAAGCCGACATTCGCCGCCTCGCCAGAGACCTTGGCCTCTCCAATTGGGATAAACCGGCGGCAGCCTGCCTCTCGTCCAGAATCCCGCGTGGGATGCCCATCACGATCGAAAAACTAAACCGGGTCGAAGGCGCGGAAGCGCTGCTGTATCGCGAGGGACTCCGCCACGTTCGCGTCAGAGATCATGGTGAGATCGCGAGAATTGAGGTCGCACCGGAGGATGTGCCCAGGCTTCTGGACAGCGAACAGCGTGCGCGAATCAGCGCCGGGCTCAAGGCGCTGGGATTTCAGTTCGTCACCGTGGATCTGGAGGGATACCGGCCTGGTGGAGTCAGCCTCGGCTAAACTCCACCCAGCCGTTCATTGTTACCGCTGATAGGATTTTGACAACGCGTCAAGCGCCTCGTCAGCGAATTTGCAGTGATCGGTATCCGTCAAGCTGCGCTGCACCACTTTCTCGGCCACCATCAACGCCATCTCGGTCGTCTGTGCACGGATATCTTGAATGGCCCGCCGCCGTTCTTGTTCGATCGCGCGGGTTGCCTCGCCCTTGATCCGTTCCGCCTCCGTCGTCATCCGTTGCTCGTTTTCATCAAGCAAGCGCTGGGCACGTTCCTTGGCCGCCGCAAGGATCGCTTCGGCCTCTTTCCCCGCTGCACTCAACTTGGCTTCATAGTCCTTGAGCCGACGCTCGGCCTCTGAGCGATGCTGTTCGGCTTGATCGAGGCTGTCCTTAATTTTCTTTTCCCGCTCTTCCAGCGCGCTCAAAATCCCTGGAAATGCGTACTTGTACAGGACGAACAACAGAATGCCGAACGAAATGACTTCCCAAAAAATCAATGAAGAAAAAAACTCAGATTCAAACTGTGGCATGGTTTCTTTCAGGTAGACTCAGGCTCAGGCTGGGATCCGTGTCCTCGGCCTTGGCCCAAACCTACGCCTGCTCCTACCCCTTGCGGAACCCCATAATGATAAACGCGATGACCAGGCCATACAACGCAATGGCTTCCACCAGCGCGAACCCAATCCACATATACTTCGTGACGCGCCCTTCGGCTTCAGGTTGGCGTGCTACCACCTCGATCATTTTGCCGAAAATATAGCCGATCCCTACCCCGGCCCCGGCAAATCCTGCCGCGGCACAACCCATCCCGATCAACCCTGCTGCTGCTGAATCCATTATGGCGTACTCCTCCCTTGTCTAAACTCGCACGCACTAATGTGCATGCTCTTCATGTCCATGCAAATGAAACGCGTCTCCCAAATAGACGCAGGTCAAAATCGTGAAAATATAGGCTTGGATAAAGGCAATACCAAATTCCAACCCGTAGATCGCGACCGTAAACACAAACGGCAACCACCCGATCAACACTCCGCCACCGACCGTGAGGCCGAACAACACGGCGAGCATCACGTGGCCTGCCGTCATATTCGCAAACAGCCGGACTGCCAACGAAATGGGCCTGGCAATCTGGCTGATGATCTCAATCGGAATCATGAGCGGCACCAGCCATCCCGGTGTGCCGGGTGGAATCAGAATGCCCAGAAACTTGACCCCATGTAATAAAAATCCAACAGCCAAGCTAATCCCATACACCAGGAAGGAGAAGGCGGCCGTCACGATAATCTGGCTCGTCACGGTGTAGGTCCCTGGAATGAGCCCGATGTAATTGGAGAACAGAATAAACACAAAGAGTGTAGCGACGAGCGGGAAAAATCGCATGCCGTCTTTCCCCATCGTCTCCAGGATCATGTTGCGAATGAACTCCACCATCATCTCGGCCAAACTCTGCAATTTGCCGGGCACCAGCTTGCGTGATGATCCAGCCATCACCATGCACACCGATGCCACGGCGATGACCACCCACATAAAAACCACGGCTTTATTGATGGAAATATCCACCCCCCCAATCGACATTGGGACCCAGGGGTGAAGCTCAAACTGATGCAGGGGACTTTCTTCCATGGTTATCCTTGTTTATCCACATCGGTGGGCGGGCTTTGCCACCGCTGCACAGATCGATACGCACTCCTCATTCCGGCCGCGAGACCGAACACTAACCCGATGACGAGTCCCCACGGAATGGTCCCGAAGAGATACGTATCGATGGCCCATCCAAGCCCACCTCCAACGATCAACGCAGCCAGCAGTTCCGTTCCGATTCGAACAGCTTGGCCGAGCCCCGCGTATAAGGGATCTTGTGGAGCAGGCATCCCAAACCCACGGAAGGCGAGAGCACGTCAGCAGAACTCTCCCGATACATGAGCGTACAATTTAAGCAGAGCTACGATCATAATGTCAAGCTGATCTAGGCCTATTCCTACGGAAGTGGCTGCGGTATAGTGACCCACATTCTTCAAACACCTATGTGAGCGCCATGCCACTCATGACATCTCTGCCCACGACCTTCCTGCAAGGTCCCCCGTCACCGCTCGTCGTCACTTGCCCCCGTCCTTCAGCAGGTCCATTTGACCTCTATGCCAACATTGCGTCGCCTCGATGCCCTTCCTTTCTTTTTGAAAGTGGCGGCGGTATGACCGGAATGGAACGATACTCGTTCTTTGGCAGTGATCCCTACCAACTCCTCTGCGGAACACCCGATCGGTATCTGCGGCGCTCGGTAGAAGGCCGGGAAGAGTCCGGGCCGGCCCCGTTCCACTATCTCACCAAACTCATGGGCACGTCATCGATCGCCCGCCCTCGCGATGTCCCGCCCTTCTTCGGGGGAGCAATCGGTTATTTCAGCTACGACCTTGCCCGCCGATTCGAACGATTGCCGTCATTGACGCTCGATGACCTGGCAACACCGGACTTTGAATTCGCATTCTTCGACCTCGTCGCGGCAATCGACCACAAATTGAATGTCCTGGTCCTCATGTTCTGCCCGCCGCCCGAACGATTCCTGAGCGAAACTCGTGAAAAATTGTACCGCGAGGGTTGCGACCGGCTGACTGCTCTGCATGCGCAACTGCTCAGCTCTCCCGTAACCGCAGCAACGGATACAACTACTATCCGTCTCACGTTTTCGCCAGATCAAGACCGGTCGTCCTACATGGACCGTGTCCGTCGGTGCCAAGACTATATCGCGGCGGGCGATATCTACCAAGCCAATGTATCCCATCGCTTTACCGTCACGGGCGACATCTTATCTCCTCAACCTGATCTCCAGTCCGATCTGCTGGCCTATGGCCGCATGCGCGCGCTCAATCCTGCACCGTTTTCCGGATTACTCCGGCTCGATCGAGTCAGCTTGATCAGTTCATCGCCTGAACGGCTCGTTCGGCTCAACGGGCATCAGGCTGATACGCGTCCAATTGCCGGGACGAGGCCGCGTGGAGGGAATACCACCGACGATCAGCGGCTCGCGGATGAACTACGCAGCAACGAGAAAGAGCGGGCCGAGCATGTCATGCTGGTCGATCTCGAACGGAATGATCTCGGCCGAGTCTGTGAGTCTGGGAGCGTCCGAGTGGACGAACTGATGGCGCTGGAGCACTATTCCCATGTCCATCACCTTGTCTCCCATGTCACGGGCACCTTGAGGTCCGATGCCACTGGCTTTGACCTCCTCAAAGCCGTATTCCCAGGAGGAACGATTACCGGTGTTCCCAAAATCCGCTGCATGGAAATTATCGAAGAGTTGGAGCCGGTCCGCCGTGGCACCTATACAGGCTCGATGGGCTACCTCAGCTGGAGCGGCGATCTAGACTTCAACATTGTGATTCGTACGCTCGTGCGGACGAACGGCAAGGCTTACCTCCAGGTTGGCGCCGGTATCGTCGCCGACTCCGACCCGGCGCGCGAGTACGAGGAAACGATTCACAAAGCCCAGGCGTTTTTACACGCGTTCGCATAGTGACTTTCTCCCAAATGTGGATTTTTCTAAACGACAAGTTCGTACGGAAGGAAGAGGCTGTTGTCTCAGTCTTCGACCATGGATTTCTCTATGGAGACGGGGCTTATGAAACCATACGTTCGTACGAATCTCGCCTATTCATGTGTGAACAGCATATGGGGCGGCTATTCCGCTCCGCGGAGGCCATCGGATTGACCATTCCGATTCATCGAGAGCGCTGGCCCGAGCTCCTGCATGAATCGATGGCGCGCAACAACGTGGGAACCGCTCAGCAAGATGCGTATCTGCGGGTCACCGTATCGCGTGGAGCTGGCGGCATCGGACTGGATCCGTCGCTCTGCCCGTCTCCCACCGTCGTGATTATGGCGCAGCCACTCGTCGCACCGGCTGCGGCGCTTTATCACACTGGAGTCGATGTGATACTGGCCTCGACCAGACGGAATTTACCCGGCGCGTTGCCGCCTGAGATCAAATCCCTTAATTTCCTCAACAACATTCTCGCCAAACGTGAAGCGATCGCCGCAGGCGTCTTCGATAGCGTCTTGCTCAATTGGGAAGGACATCTGACAGAGTGTACCATCAGCAATCTGTTCTTCGTGACAGAAGGACATCTGCACACCCCCTCCCTTGAGTGCGGCCTCCTTGATGGCATCACTCGATCGATCGTCTTGCAATTGGCGAAGGAGCAGAGGTTCTCCGTAACGGAAGGACGATTCACGCCAGTACAGCTCTATCGATCAGATGAATGTTTTGTGACCAATACCAGTATGGAAATCATGCCGGTGACCTCCGTTGATCGCCGACCGATCGGGAATGGAAAACCGGGCCTTCTGACCCAGAGGCTTCGCAACCTGTTTTCTGGAGCTCGGAAACGATTTCTGGAACCATCCTCCTTGTAGCAAATTCCTAACTCATTGTTTGATTTCTTATTTCTCAGCTACCTCCACGGCACAGGATCTGCCATTTCTTGACAGAAGATTGAAGACTGTTATCGTTTGGCCATACCGCAAGTACCGATATAGTCTCGCTTCCCCGCCTGGCCTTCCCTGGTCGGCCTCCTCGCCGAGGGATACTTTCTGGTTGCCGGAATGACGGTTGCCCAAGGGGAAATTTATCCATGCATCGATGCCAAAGAGACTATTTCTCTAACCAACGTGTCCTTCGATGCGCACGACCGCCGGGTTGACATTGTTCCGAATCGATTACACCCGACGATCTCGAAGCAAGAGCTCGCGCCGATGATCAGCTAGTTTTCACGCCAGCATCAACTGCATTCGGCACTCGTTCGGGACTGTCATCAAAGCCGAATCGGACTTCGATCCTCACGCGGTGTCGAGCGTCGGGGAGGGGCTGATGCAGCTCATATCGCAAACTGCCGTCAGGCTGAAGATCCGAGATCTGTACGATCCTGAGGACAACGTCAGCGGAGGCACGAAATACCTCCGGCAACTGCTGGACCGATTTCGCAGGAACTTGCCACTTGCCCTGGCGGCCTATAACGCGGGAGAACATGCCGTGGACCGGTACCGCACGCTTCCACCATTTGATGAAACCAGGCCGTACGTCCGCAAGGTCCTGCGCTATTACCGAACGTTCCTCCTGCGAGACCTCGCTGCGACTGACCACGTCATTGCACCACAGGAGGTCGTAGCGCCACCACAATCCCTCGGCTTTTCCGCCTCTCCTGTTCAATAGCCAGTTGTTCCAGAGTAACATGGCTATGGTGCTTCCAGCCTGACCGCTTGGCTTCGGAGAAGTCTGATCGGAAGTGAGCGCCCACACTGTTTTCCCGCCAGAGCGCCGATTTCGCGATGCAGAGCGCCATCTGAATCATGTTTTTGATCTCAAGGTCCGCCCTCGTGACAAACGGCTTCGAGACCATGTGGGCCCACCGTGAAAGCTGAGCCGTGGCACGTATCAACGATTCACGAGAGCGAATGATGCCGACTTGCCCCCACATGGTTCGACGAAGCGAGCTTCGCAATTTTTCTGCATCGTCCAGCCGGTGCCGTTGCTCCTGCCCTAATGCCGTCACCCGCCCAGCCAAATCCGGCGAGGTTTGGTTGGAGGCCCACGCCACGGCTGCTGCGCCCGCCCGCATGCCGAACACCAATCCCTCCAACAAGGAATTGCTCGCTAGCCTGTTGGCGCCGTGCACACCGCTGCAAGCCACCTCACCGGCGGCAAAGAGGCCGGGCAACGTCGTCGCGCCGTTGAGATCGGTCCAAACTCCTCCCATCATGTAATGTGCGCTCGGAGAGACTGGAATCCACTCCTCCGTAATATCAATGTCGTAGCGGAGACACGTTGAATAAATCGTGGGGAATCGCCGCCTGACAAAATCAGCCCCAAGGTGCGTCACATCGAGGTAGACATGGCGCGCTTTGGTCGCCGCCATTTCTGTCCAGATCGCCCGAGCCACGATGTCTCTGGGAGCCAAGATGCCCAGCGGATGATAGCGTGGCATGAAGGCCTCGCCCTTATGATTGCGCAACTGCCCACCTTCACCCCGCATCGCTTCCGATAAAAGAAACGGCGGACTCGACGGCACGTAGAGCGCCGTCGGATGAAACTGGACGAACTCCATGTCTTGGAGCTGCGCACCAGCCCGGAACGCCATCGCCATCCCGTCGCCAGTCGCATTCGGCGGGTTCGTCGTTCGGGCATAGATCTGGCCAGCCCCGCCGGTCGAAAGTACGACCGCTTTGGCGGGAAGAATGAACTGTTTGCCGGAGTGTTCCTTCAGCACGAGCGCTCCGCAACACCGGCCATCCTCCACGACCAGATCCACGGTGAAATGGTAGTCCAGCCGATGGATCCGTTTCTGCCGACCGACCTGCGCCATTAAGACACGCACCATCTCATTGCCCGTGGCGTCGCCCCGGGCACGGAGAATTCGGCTGCGACTATGTGCCGCTTCAAGTGCGAAGGCAAACTTTCCGTCTGTCTTGTCGAACTTGGCGCCCCATCGAATGAGTTCTTGAATCCGAGCCGGCCCTTCCTCGACGAGCACGCGCACTGCCTCACGCTGGCACAATCCATGGCCGGCCTTCATCGTATCCGTCAGATGGACCGCCACGTCGTCTTCCTCGCTCAACGCCACCGCCACTCCGCCCTGTGCAAAAATGGAGTTGCTTTGCAACGGATGGCCCTTGGTGAGCATCACGACCCGGCCTTCGCGGCTGAGCTCGAGTGCCGCACGGAGACCGGCGACTCCACTGCCGATCACGAGAAAGTCCGCCTGTGGGGGAAGGTGCCGCATCAGATCGCTACGGCATACCGGGCTGGGAGAGACGGGACTCGGGCAACGCTTGTTTGGCTTTCATGCCGAACGGCAGATCGCCCTGAGCCGCGCGGAGCAAAATCGTACTGGTCCCGCTCCATTGAAAACGCGCATAACCGCGCTGGCGTGTCCCCGGTTCCTCGGACGTTTTCTTCCAGAGCCCCTGCCAACGGACATAGACATCAATGCTCTCCCCCTCGATCATGATCCGTTCAATCTTGAATTCGAGGGAGATCGAGTGAAACGCATCAAAGTCGGCTTCGGTGTTCCCTCGCAAGACATCCAGGGACTCCTCCTGCAGCATAAGGGACTTGAACGACGAATAGTCCTTCGTTTGGTAAGCACTCCGCAATGCCTCCACCGCCCGATCGATGCGCTGGATGCGTGCATGATCCTCCGGGTATGGCGGAACTTTGGATGAACAGGCGCCGGCCACCACAACGAGCAGAGTGATCCATCCGACGAATGACCAACGTATGAGAGTACCTGATAGCCAATGCCAGTTCATGACTGCAGTATAGAAAGTCGACAAACGAAGGGTCAAGAGAGAGTCTTCTACGCCTCTCCGGGCCAACGTTCGATCCGAACAAACCACCGGCATTTGCTTGCATTTTGCGCCGAAAGCCTCTAGACTCCGCCCCCCAGGAGAACTACAACATGTCGAGTGTACTGAAAAAACGTCGAAAAAAAATGCGCAAGCACAAACACAAGAAACTGCGCCAGCGTCAAAAATTCCTTCGACGAAAGAGCTAGCTCCAATCCCTCACCCGAGAGGAGGCTGTGCCCGAAGGAAGGTTCGCATCCGGACGGTCCATTGCACGTATGTGGGTAATTTCCTGGTCCCTCCGATGCGCAATCGTATCTCCGACGCGATCAACGAGGGAGTGCGTCTGTTCATCAGCTTGACTGACGTCGTGATCGACGACAAAGAGCGGTCCGGCTTTGTGGCGATCAACAAGAACCTCATCGAGTCCGTCATACAACTCTAGTCCACCAATGACCGCTCCCGTCTGTGCTGCGTCCAGCGTTCGCTATCGCATGCCCCCGTCAACCAAACATTCACACCAATCTGTCACCACCCGCTGTTGTCCGCCATGCTGATGTTCAGACGTTTCTTGCCATTCGTGCGGCCGTATGTGCCACGCATGATTGCAGCCGGGCTGTTGGTCATGGGTGTGGCGGCGGTCAACCTTGCCCTGCTCCGCCTGGCCGGGCTCCTTTGGGATGTCATCACCGTGCGTCACGATGCCGAGCAGATGACAGAGCTGATCGCGGTCTTTATGGGACTCGTGCTGCTGCAAGGTCTTTGTTCAATGGGCCATAGTTATCTGACGGCCTGGGTCTCCCAGCGAATCGTCGCCGATTTTCGCCGGCACCTCTTCACCCACTTGCAGACTCTCGATCTCCGGTTTTTCGCGCGCCGCCGCACCGGCGAATTGCTCTCGCGCCTGATGAGCGACGTGACCGTCATCCAAACCGTCGTGACAGAAACCCCCATCGACAGCGCCAAACAGCTTGTGACTTTCGTGGGAGGCATCGCCTTTCTCCTCACCATGAATTGGCGGCTCTGCCTCTTAATCCTGCTCCTTCTGCCCGTGCTGGTGCTGGTCGCGAAACTGTTCGGGCGCAAGCTCAAAGCACTCTCCACGTCTATGCAGGACCATACCGCCGCCCTCAGCACACTGGCTGAGGAAGTGATCTCCGGCATCCGCATCGTCAAATCGTTCGTCCAGACCAAACGGGAAGAGACACGCTTCTCGGCCCAGGTCGACCGCACTCTGCAACTTACCATGCGACGCGCAGGGATCATGGCCCTGTTTATCCCCACCATCAGCCTGCTCACGTTTTCAGCTGCCGCCGCCGTCATGTGGTATGGGGGCCGGCAAGTCATCGACGGTACTGTCACCCCTGGCGATCTGTTTGCCTTCGTGCTATTTGCCGGCATTCTGATTGGCCCTTTCAGCTCAGGGGCCCGCGTCTTTGCACAAATCAAAGAAGCTCAAGGCGCAATGCAGCGGGTGTTTGAGATTCTTGACGTGAAACCGGACATCCACGATCAGCCCGGTGCAAACGTTGTCTCATCGGTCAACGGCGCCGTGCACTTCGAAGACGTCTCCTTCTCGTACGACCCTCGCCACCCTGTTCTCTCGCACCTGTCCTTCAAGGCCAAGCCCGGCGAGGTTGTCGCCCTAGTTGGCCCAACGGGAGCAGGCAAGACAACCGTGATCAATCTGTTGCACCGGTTCTATGATCCCACCGAAGGGCGTCTGACCATCGACGGCAAGGATCTGCATCAGCTGAACGTCGAAAGTTGGTATCGGCAGCTGGCGCTCGTGCCCCAAGAAACCATGCTCTTCGGTGGAACTATTCTTGACAACATCCATTATGGGAATCCTGATGCGGATGACACGTCGGTGCAGGAAGCCGCCAAGGCCGCGCATGCCCATGACTTCATTACAGGTCTTCCCGACGGCTATCGCACAGTTGTCGGCGAAAAAGGGATCAATCTGTCAGGCGGACAACGTCAACGCATTGCAATCGCGCGAGCGATTCTCAAGAACCCGCGAATCTTGCTGTTGGATGAAGCCACGTCATCCCTCGACACCGAATCGGAACGACTGGTACAAGACGCCCTGGATCGCCTGATGAAAGGACGGACGACCTTCGTGGTCGCCCACCGGCTCTCGACCATTCAACGCGCCGACCGCATCCTAGTGCTAGACAAAGGTAAGCTGGTGGAAGAAGGCACACATGCGCAATTGATGGAGCGCACCGGCTTGTATCACTACCTCTATACAATTCGACTCAACGAGTCTGTCGCGTAGCAGGATCGCTCGCTCTATTGTTCCTACGCTTTCTACATCTTCGCAATGGGAATGTTTGTTTCCCTGTAATTTTCATGTAATTCGCCCTTAATGCATGATCGTCATCATTGTCACCATCTGTGCTACTCAGGAGGGATAGGTAATGATTCTGAATGACTATAACGTCCGAACATTTCGCACCTCGCTATTCCCGTGCAGCAGGCGCTTATGGAGATGCACCTCTCTCCACGCTAGCGGTTGTATCAAGGCTGGATTCCGCGAACGCAGAATCAGCCAGCCGCGTGGTTAGGACATGGGACGTACACGGGGCAAGCATGGTTCAAGCGACTTGATGGATCTCGCGTACTCAACAACAAATGAGCGGTTGGAATGGTACCTGCTTGCCCACCAATTCTCATGAGAAAGGAGTATTCGACCTTCTGAATGAGCTCTGTTTGTGTGCCGTTTCTCCCAACGTTCTTAAGAAGTTACCCTGCCCATAATGATTACCTAACGCTTGCGCAACAACCCCTTGACACCCTGATACGAATATACAAATACAAAACAACGGGCTGGGATAGTGTCAAGAACGGGATCGTTAAGTGTGTGTTACTGAACGTGTGAGACTGACGGTGTGAAGACTTGAGCGGATCTCAAGATTATTTCAGTTTCGAGAAGTCAGCAGAGATTCTAGCCTCCTGCCCATCTTGCAGATTCACGACGAACATGGATTTGGCCATCGGATCAAACTGCTCGTAGGCAAAGAGTGCGATGAACCGAGAACGGAAGGCCGGACCGTTGCCTTCGTTTTTTCGTCCTCGGTCAGCTTTGCCGATATCGATCGGCTTGATGCGCTTCGATCCTTGCTGCAATTCGATGACGATCCCCTCGGCAAAATACTCATCCTCGCCGCAGAGCTGGACCTCGACCTCCATATTGGGCATGTCCATCACTTTCTTGATAAACTCTTCCGGCATGCGTACGTCAATCTTGCGTTTCTTTGATTCCACGGCTTCTTGACGACCGAATGCTTCCAGGCGATACCGCTTGGTGCGCAGGATCGCACTGGCACCGCACGGATCTTTCTCAGGATCGGCGCCCACACGAGCAGCCAAGGATGCCTGTTGGAGCACCTTTTTGATTTCATCGGGAAGCGTGGCTTTCTCCATGGGAACGCGCCCGGCCTCCAGTGACTTTTGAGCCTCGTCGGCGGATAATTTCACATCGATGGCTCGCGCCGTCTCAATCCCAACCGTTATCATGCCAATCAGGCCGAGAGCGGCCCACGAGACAGTTTTTTTGTGCAGCGCCATATCTTCCTTTTCCGAATCCGGCCATTCTTTCTGCGTGCACATGAACGCAGACGCAAGCACCGGACGCATTGTAGGAGAACAGCACGCGTGATGCAATCAGACGTCAGGGCGCAAATCGACTCCAATTGGGATAGAGTTTCCCCAGATAGATCTCCGCCACACTCCGTGGAACGGGATACCCGACGGACTCGAGTAGCCGAGCCACGACGGTCAACGGCAATCCCACCACAGTTGTGAAGTCTCCCTCAATTCGCTTAATGAGGTCTCCTCCCAAACCTTGAATCGAATAGGCTCCGGCTTTGCCCAACGATTCCCCGGTGGCAAGATATCGTTTGATCGAGCCATCGACGTCCGCACACATATACACCGTGGCTGTTGCCACTTCGACCGATTCAACCGCTTGTATCCGGCTGCACAGGGCTACTGCCGTGTGCACCTCATGCGGCCGGCCAGCGAGAGCTGTCAGCATATCACGGGCCTCGTCAAGATCACGGGGCTTGCCCAACAAACAGCTGTCCAACTCGATCACGGTGTCACTGCCCAACACGAGATCGCTCGGCCTCCCGTTCGCAATGGAACGAGCCTTCTCGAGTGCAAAGCGTTCGACTTGCTCGCGGGGCGACAGGCCCACTAGCGGGTGTTCTTCACATGACGGAGGGACAACCTGGAAGGACACGTCCAGGAGCGCAAGCAGCTCACGGCGGCGAGGCGACGTGGACGCCAGGACTAACTGCATCGTGACGCCGGCATCGGTTCGCTCTCATCCCTGTTGTCGATCGATTCAGCTTCAGTCGAGTCCAGAATTCGTTGGGTTCGATATTCGTCAAGCAAGGTTTCAATCTCACTCACTGAAGACACACGAAACATCCGTGTGCGCAGCGCGGCGGCATGGGGAAATCCCTTGCAATACCAGCCCAGGTGTTTGCGCATCCGATGGAATTGCCGCTGGCCGCAGAGCGCCTCAAATTGTCGGGCATGATCCAACAGCACCGCAAACCGTTGGTCGAGCGAGATGGCAACTCCAGAACAAACGTCGAGACAAGATCTGTTCGTCTCACAGGCGCGCACACGGACCTGCTCTTTCGTGCGGAAAAACCACGGAGCACCGAGCACGGCACGCCCCACTAACACACCGTCCACACCGGTTTCGCGGACCCGTGCGACCACCTCATCCAGGCTGTGAAGATCTCCGTTCCCACATAGTAACGTCTCTGTCCCCTTCGCCAAGGCCGCGGCCCGTGCAATGGCAGACCAATCGGCCTCGCCGCGGTACATCTGCCGAAGCGTCCGGCCATGAAGTGAGATCACCGCCGGCCGCTCTGTCAACAGATGCTCGATCCAGCTTTCCACTACGATCGAGTCGTAGCCAAGTCGCGTTTTGACGGATAGGGGGATGGAACGGCGCACGGTTGAATAGGCCTCGCCGCGCGCTTCATTGATCAGCCGAAAAGCCGCTACCCTGGCTGGCTTGAACCCAGCCTGCTCGAGCGTATGCCCGCTGGCCCAATCAGCGATTCCATGCCTGGCGGCCTGCATGATCGCACTGGCCACAGCCGGCGTTCTGATGAGTCCGGCGCCCGATCCGGAGGCCGCAACGTTCTTGGACGGACAGCCCATGTTGATATCCAACCCATCGAATCCCAACTCACAGACCGCATGCGCAGCCAGATAAAACAACGCTGGATCGTTCCCGTAGAGTTGCGCCACCATTGGACGTTCGATGTCACTGTAGACAAGGGTTTCCAGCAATTTCTCTGGCCCATAGCAGATGTCGTGCACGTGCGTAAACTCCGTGAACGTGACATCGGGCTTGCCCTGCCTCGCGATCACAGAACGAAAACTCGAGTCGGTGACGCCGTCCATCGGGGACAGACCAATGATCGGACGAGGGAGGGTCAGCCAAAAGCTCATGAGTGTTCACTCATAGTCTGGATCGGCGGCGCGTTGGCAACCTCATACGCCCCTCTGAGTTCGTCCGCTTCTTGTTGGGCGATACCAGACAATTCTGATGCTTCTTCCTGGACGAATTCGATAAATCGCTCGATCTTCACCAGAAAAAAGTCATAGGACGGCGACCGCAGCCGCGACCGGCTAAACCAAAAAGGCACAAATCGTGAGAGCGGCACCCCGTGCCCGGCCAGCCGGCGGCACGATTCTGGGAACATCGATTCTACATCGCCACCCCAGTGAAGAATCTCATAGGGAAGATAGCTGGACCGATACCGGTCAAGCTCATCGGCGCAGGCGGTGGGGTGTGTCCATTCCGTTCCCACAGGATCGGCTCGGCCGACCGCCACGCGGGCATATCGATCATAGGCCTCCTCTAACCTGCGCACGACCGCACCGGGCAGCCGTTTCTCCTCCGGCAGCCAAGTTACCTGGTCGTCGGAGGCCACAGGGAGGACTGTTTCTGGAAACGGAACCATTCGATAGCGCTCGGCAAATCTGACAAATTCCTCGACGATCAATTCAATCGGCTTGGTGTCGACTTCCAAGGCGAGGCCTCGCAGACTGGTCAAGCCCGGATGACTCATAATCTGATCAAGCATTTCGAAGAGCACCGGTGGGATGGGAGCCGCATGCGCATCGGTCCACGCCGGCAGAAATCCATCACCGGTCCTCTTGGACAGCTTTGGCTGAGCGGCCGGACTCGATTCGTGAGGGGCAAGCCCCGCCACATGAATCTCGACTACTCGCTGCATGGGGAAATTGTCCAGGAACGTCTTCACAAATTGCGCCAGCGAGACCGCTTGCCAAGCGCCTGAATACCGATAAACAGTCCACAAATGGCCAACATCCAGCACGAGCCCACAAGGAGTACTACGGACAACCAGTTGGAAAAACATCGGAACATCAATTGTCCCCGCGATAAAGTAGGTGAGCGGAGGCATTTCCAGCAAGACCAAGGGTGCCCCCCCGTGTGAGAGACGGCAATGACGATCGAGCAGTGCTTGCACGAGCCGCGTATTCTCAGCCACCATGGCGGCGCTTGACTCTGTGTACAGCGGAGGAAGATAGGTCCCGAACGAATACCCTGCAATGGATTTCGTCGCGCATTCGTGATTCAACCAAGCACTATCCAGTGTCTGGAGATGTCCAGCGACCTCGTAAACCTCTTGTGGGAATACAGGATCGTCGGCGAGATCTGGCTGAGTCAGCCACAAGCCTTCGCCATGATACGTCAGCAAGCCGTCACCGGCCTGGCTTCTGACCATGGCCAGCGCGGCAGGAGCCGCGCGAAACACCTCCAGATAAGCCGGTCGGACTTGACGACGGCGCAGTGCGCCGAGCAAGCCAGGAAGATCCGGCGAATAGACGTCGACAGAGAGGCCGAGGCCATGAACCTGGATCAGCTCAAGACGACGGAGAAACGCCTGCTCCACAACATTCAGCGCAGCCATTCAGATACGCTCACCCAAGGCCAATATTTGACTCAATTCTATTCTGGAAACCGTTGGCTGACAAGGGTTTGGCAAAATCATGACCCCCAAAAACCTTCTCCTATACTTGGCGTGCATCACAGGGGTTGGAGGCCCAGCTGTTTCGAAAGAGATGTCTCCGTTACCGAGCGGCTTCTCTGTTGGAACGGGAGCAGACGCCCCGCTCGCTGGTCAAGGACACGGAATCCAGTTTCGGACGCATACCCCCGACTGATATCGTCAAGAAAGTGATCGTGCAAGATCTGGAGCCCGACGATATCGAAGTCCGCACGATCATGACACGGCCGGTCCAATTTATCGAATACAATCGCGCGATGGACGACGCCTCGACGATGATGACGAACGACACCCCGATCTTGATCATCTCCAAGCAGGAACAACCGGTCGGTGTCCTGACAGCACGAGATTTGATCCTTACTTCGAAACGTTGTCTCGTTCATATCCCGGTGACTTTTCGAGCGACGGACGGAAACCTGCCCGAATCCAAGTTTCACACCACGATCGTCGAGATCAGCCATGTCGGCGCACTCGTGGAGCCTTCAACCTCGCTGCGCTTCGACACGTCGGTCATCCTAAACTTTTCCCTCCCCTCTTTGGCAAGCCCACTGACGGTCGGAGGCCGGGTCGTGTCTGATTACGGGTGTGGCGGCGCTACGCCCTCTCGGACTGTTACGGGCGCGATCGATATCCAATTCGTCAAGCTCTCGTCCACGGACCAGTCAACGATCAAAGCGTGGGCACTTCAGCATTCGCCCGCATCGTCCGATCTATACTAGACTCTGCCTATCCTTGAAGATTCTTTGATCAATCCGCAATCTATTGATAGAATTTTCCGCCAACTCAAACAGAGGCCAGAGGATACCCATGAACGCGTCCAGTAAAGTACAGCCGCTTCGACCGCTGCCCCTCTTGTCGAAAGAAGAGATACTGCACCAGATCGGCACACGGCTCGAGAGTCCGGAGGACGACCTGCACGTGGCCCTGATGAAGGAGCTGTTGACGGATGTGCTCAAACTTCATGACACGCGCCTTGATTTGCTGGACGTGAACATCGTGAATCGGGCGGTAAAAGAACTCCGCCATGCGTTCAGTGTCTTTCACGGCTATCGAGATTGCCGGGAGATCAGCATCTTTGGTTCGACGCGAACGCCTTCAGACGAACCCAATTACCAATTGGCATTCCGTTTTGCGCACGCCGCGGTCCAACGAGGGTTCATGGTCATCACCAGAGGGGCTGACGGTATCATGCGCGCCAGTCAGGAGAGGGCCTGACGCGAAAACAGTTTCGACGTCAATACTATGCTGCCTTTCGAACAGGGAGCCAACACCGTCATCGCTGACGATCCCAAGTTGATCACGTTCAAGTATTTCTTTACCCGTAAATTGATGTTCGAAAAAGAAACCGACGCCATCGCGCTGTTTCCGGAAGGCTTCGACACACATAACGAAGGGTTTGAGATTCTGACGCTGACGCAAATCGGGAAGAATGCCCCTCAGCCGATTGTCTGCCTGCAGGCGCCGGGATGTGACTATTGAGACGACTGGGCGATTTTCATCACCAAACAGCTCTTGAAACGGAAGCTGATCAATGAGGAAGGCCTCAGTCTCTTCACGATCATGAATTCAGCCGATGCAGCCGTCGACCATATCCTGCGTTTCTACCGCTGCTATCACTCGATCCGATTCGTCGAGCAGCAATTGGCGATGCGGCTGCAATCGCCGATCTCCGACGAACAGCTTGAGCGAACCCAGGAACGGTTCAGCGATCTCCTGGTCGATGGACGGTTTGAGTTGCGCGGCTCGCTCGACAAAGAGCTGGATAAATTCGCGTTACAGGACCTCCCCTAGCTGGCATTCAATTTCAACCGGCGAAGCGCCGGTCGGCTCCGCCAATTGATTGACTATCTGAATCAGCTGTAACCTCACTTCGTGCCCGGCCAGCCCGCTCTGACCGGTGGGGGGTGAGAAATGCTCTTTAGTCGGCATTCCAACCATGGTATGCTCCTCATACTGTGATGAGCGATTCCCCCTACGCACGCCGGTTTCATCATCCCCCGGACATCGTGCTGTATCACGCCGAATGCATGGATGGATTTGGAGCCGCATGGGCCATTTGGAAACAATTCCCCGATGCTCACTTTGTCCCAGTGAAACACGGTTACCCGCCTCCGCCTGACCTTGCAGATCGCCGCATCGTCATCGTCGATTTTAGTTATGGGCGGTCCATTCTGGAAACCATCGCGAGGGAGGCCAAGGAACTGCTTGTCCTCGACCATCACATCACAGCAGAACAGGCATTACAGGGATTGTCTTATGCCTATTTCGATCAAACAAAGTCTGGAGCGGTGCTCGGCTGGGAATGGGCCCACGGGACCGCTCCGCCCTGGCTGCTCCGGTATATTCAAGACAAGGATCTCTGGACATGGGCCTTGGCGGGAAGCCGGGAAATCAACGCCGCGCTGGCGTCGTACCCATTCGACTTCAGACTCTGGGATCAGTTCTCCCAGAACCAACTCGAACAAGAGGGCCATGCGATTCTTCGCTATGAACGAGAGCTGGTTGGCAAACTCGCGGCGCAAGCCACTACAGTGGAATTTCATGGCGAACTCGTTCCGTCTGTGCAAAGCGCCATCCTCACGAGCCAGATCGGCGAGCGACTCTCTCCCCATTATCCCTTCTGCGTGATCTGGCACGATCGCGACGGGCGGCGGTATTTCAGCATGCGCTCTTGCCAGGATGGCACGGACGTCGGAGCGATCGCGTCATCGTTCGGCGGAGGCGGGCATACCCACGCGGCTGGGTTTTCAGTTCCCTTGGGAGCTGATGGAACGCTTCCCGCCAATCCGTTGCTACCGCGCGCGGTCACCGACCGCCGGCGGACGCCTTAGGCCCTCACCGTGATCCCTCTTCATGACGATAATCCCACCGAACGATTCCCGTTCGTGACCATTGTGTTCATCGTGATATGTTTCGGTGTCTTCCTCTACCAGAACAGTCTGCCGGAGAAGCTCGATGAGGTCTTTGTGTTTCAGTATGGCGCCATCCCCGCTGTGGTATTTGGCGCCGGCTCTCTCTCTGAAGAAATCTTCCCGGCATTCCCAGCCGCTCTGACGTTGCTCAGCAGCATGTTTCTGCATGGAGGCTGGATGCATTTACTGGGGAACATGCTGTACTTGTGGATCTTCGGTAACAATATCGAAGACGCCATAGGGCATGCCAAGTACGTGGTCTTTTACGTGCTGTGCGGAGTGCTGGCTTCTCTCAGCCATGCACTGACGGATCCGACATCGCACATCCCCATGGTCGGCGCCAGCGGAGCCATTTCAGCCGTGCTAGGAGCCTATCTACTGCTATTCCCGCGTGCCCATGTATTGGTCTTATTGCCTGGGGTGGGAACGACCCGTGTCGCAGCGGGTATTGTGTTGGGCATGTGGTTTGTCACTCAGTTGATCAGCGGAGGGATGAGCGTGGGTGCCACAGGCGGCGGGGTGGCCTTCTTCGCGCATATTGGAGGATTCGTCGCCGGGATGGCCCTTGTGGGTGTGTTCAAACGTCCCGAGGTTCCGTTTTTTGCACCGGGACATGTTCGCCGGCGAGAGCACTGAAGGGCCTTTCACTCAGCTGTTTTATGAGCCCCAGCGCCCGTTCTTCTGCCGCTGATCTTTCCTCAGCCAAGAACGTCACATGCCCCATCTTTCTACCTGCTCTGATGGTCCGTTTACCGTAGAGATGCAGCAGGGCCCCAGGAATCGCCATCAGGTCGCTGTACCCTGATCCCGCTGTGACGGCACTGACTTCGTTGCCGATCAAATTCACCATCGCCGCTGGACGAAGCAGTTGAACCTCACCGATCATCACGCCGCACAGGATCCGCACCTGCTGTTCAAATTGCGAGACCGTACACGCGTCCAGCGTATAGTGACCAGAATTATGAGGACGGGGTGCAATTTCATTGATAAACAAAGCCCCATCGGCTGTGTGAAAGAACTCGACGCAGAACACCCCTGGAGAATTCAAGGCCGACACAGCCTGGACGGCAAGGTGCGACGCGTTGGCGGCTGTTTCAACAGGAAGGGATGTCGGTGCCAGAGTTAGGCGTAAGATGCCACGCTCATGCCGATTATCGACAGGGGGGTAGGTCCTGCAGTTCCCATTTGGTCCGCTGACAACGAGCACGGATACCTCTCGCTCGAAAGTCACAGCTTGTTCAAGAATCCATCGCTGGCCATCCCGAGTACAGGCGTACAACTCTCGTGAGACCTGTGCGACATCACTTGGATCTTGAATGAACCACTGGCCTTTCCCGTCATACCCAGAGCGGGCAGTCTTGCACAGGGCTGGAAAGCCAATTGATCTGATCGCCTCTGGTAATTGATCCGGTGACTCGATCACTGCGAAGGGGGCAACAGGAAGGTTGTGTCCCTCTAGAAACTGCTTCTGCTGAATGCGATCTTGTATGATCCGAAGGACGAAGCCGGATGGTCTGACGGGATGTCGACGTTCCAGCCATTCGCAGAGGTCGGCTGGAATATTCTCCCATTCATAGGTGACGGCGTGAACGGTTTGGGAAAAGCGATCCCGTGTCTCGACATCCAGGAAGGGTGCGGTAAAGGAGTACGCGGCCAGCTGATGGGCCGGCGCATCCCGGTCAGGGTCCCACACGGCAACGCGATAGCCCAGACGGCGCGCCGCGCCAGCGAACATAGCTCCCAATTGCCCCCCGCCCAGCACACCAAGGACCGCTCCAGGCTCAAGGATCTGTGCCTTCACGATCTCTGACTCAGTTCGTCCGCGCCAAGATTGCTCAGGCTTATCTCTTGGGCTTCTACGGAATTGAGGACCCTTTCCGTCTGGGCATCCCGGTACTGTTTGACCGCTTGACCAATGCTGGGGTATCTCCCGGCGAGGATCTGCGCCGCCAGAAGAGCCGCGTTTTCCGCCCCGCCGATGGCGACCGTCGCCACAGGAATGCCTCGTGGCATTTGGACAATGGACAATAAGGAATCAAGGCCGCGAAGATTTTCCGTGGGAATCGGCACCCCGATGACCGGAAGATGTGTTTTGGCCGCCAGCATGCCGGGAAGGTGTGCCGCCCCGCCTGCTCCCGCGATAATCACTTCAATGCCTCGCCCCGGAGCCGTTTCTGCGTATTGAAATAATCGATCGGGGGTTCGATGAGCAGATACCACCAACAGTTCATAGGGGATCGCAAGTTGGGCTAAGAGTCCTCCGGCCTTTTCTAATATGGGGAAGTCTGACTTACTTCCTCCGAGGACCCCAACTATGGGTTTCCCCCTGCGCTTTCCTTTTCTGTTTCTGTACTGGTTTACCCGCGGTTTTCTTGTATTCATAAGGTACCTACCTTGTGCTTTCCATGATCTTGAATGAGAGATCGCGGATGATGTGAGCAACTTAATGGGTCCTGCTGGATCGGTCAAGTCCATCGGAAAGGCAGGCAGATTGGCCTGAGTGAAGGAAGGAGGCAGACCACCATTCATGCTCAATTGATGGAATGAGGGACAAAACGCAGAGGGGGCGGTTTTCCACCCCCTCCTGTTCTAAAACAGAGCTATACGATCTTGCGTCTTGAGACAGTCACAGCGTTACTTCAAACCCATCCCTGTCGTTTTGGGGGAGAGCACTTCGAGAATGCTTGGGTCCCGCTCCAGATAATCCGGCGGGAAGAAGTTAAAACGCCACCACAATTCATACCAGAGAGGCACACGATTGAAGATGACCCAACCCAGTACCTTGGGGCCTTGCCGCACCTGTGATTGTTCGGGCCATGACTGGGGATCTTCAGGATCCGGAACCACCCAGAATCGATAATTGCTTTTTCCGTCGTCGATCTGGTCGACCACCTTGATAATACCGGTACAGGTTCCGGCCATCAGAGCAGGCCAGGCCGGCAGCGGAATGGCGGGCACACCGAAGATAAGGATCTTAACCTTACGCCCAGGGACTAACAAGGGTGCGTCCAATCCTTCAACAACCATTTCGATCGCTCTATCAGACGCGGTGGGGGACAGGGTGACAATCGTTTCACCCTGTTTCACCGTTTCACCGACGCCGACTTTGGACATCTTCACGATGGTCCTGTCCATCGTCGCCAGGATCCTGGCCCGATCGATACGCTGTTGAGCATTTTCCTGCCGGACGGATACGTCAGCCAATTGGTCTAATGCCTTCGAGGCATCGGTCACAGCTTGGTCGCGCGACGCTTCGGCGTCAATCAGCTTTTGCCACACATCGGCGGTGATTTGATCCCGGCCGAAGAACAAGGCGGATCGCGCCTGTTCGGCCGCCCGCAAATTAGCCTGCGCCTCCTGCAACGAGACTTTTGAGGTGATCTCAGCCTGAATGGTCAATTCGAGTTCCCGTTGCAAAACCAAGCCATCGTTGACCAGTTGTCGGTGGCGATTCACATTGAGTAGCGCGGTGGTTACATCGATCTTGATGGCTTCGAGTTTTTGCTGGGCTTCCCGGATTCTGTTTTCTGCCTCGACGACGTGGGCATCGGCTGACGGCACTGCCGCTCGCACGAGGTTCTTCATTTGACCGATCCGCTTGTTGAGTTGATCGGCCCTGGCTAATGCCGCCTGACGTTGCTGCTGCAGGGCGACCTTTTGCTGTTCCAGAAGTTCGAGCAGCTCAGGTGCCATGAAGTTCGGGTCATAATCTTGGAGTTCTGCAATCAGATCACCCTGTTTGACCTTCACACCTTCATACACATGCCACGCCTTGACTCGCCCGGTGATCTGGGCTTCGAGATTCTGCGGTCGTTCGTACGGCGTATAGGCAGAAACTTTGCCGTTGGCGCTGATGGTTTGCGCCCAGGGCACGGCGTTTGGGCAGGATGGGTACGGGGTCTTCCCCGGCTCGACTGTGGCCAAAAAAATCTGCCGCCAGTACCAGGTGCAGGTAGTCGGAAAGCTGGACTTGCCGAAACAGTGTTTCTACGCGATTACCGCGGAGCGGCGGCGCAAACATTCGACCGTGCTCGCCCTCGTTGAGGCCATCCGGCGAGAATTGCACAACTAGCCCACAGTCTTCATGACGGTGACGCTCCGGCACGGCCCACGGCCTTCAACAATTGATCCTTCTCCTGCTTGGCCAGTTCTTTCCACTGTCCGACCCTCAGTCCCTGCACCGTGATGTGCATGATCCGGACTCGGTGCAGACTCGTCACCCGATAGCTCAGTACCTGGCACATCCGACGGATCTGCCGGTTGCGGCCCTCGGTCAGCACAATCCGAAATCGGCTGTGCCCGGCCCGGCTTATCCGGCAGGGTTTGGTTTGGCTCCCGAGTACGATCACGCCTCCGGACATCCGGTCCAAGAACGCTTGGTTGAACGGCCGGTCGACCTCGACGATATATTCGCGCTCATGCCCGAATTCAGTACGCAAAATCTCATTCACGATGTTGCCGTCGTTGGTGAGGAGAATTAGGCCGGAGGAATCTTTGTCCAGCCGCCCGATCGGAAAAATTCGCTCGGGGTGGCCGATCTCCGCGATGATGTTGCGTTCAACATGAGCTTCACTGGTCGTCGTCACACCGGCCGGCTTGTGATACTTGATATAGATGGAGGGCTTGCCCCAGGGAATCACCTGCCCGTCTCTGGCAATGACGTCCGCCGGACCCACGCGATCGCCCAGCTTGGCCACTTGGCCGTTGACCGTGACGGCCCCAGATTCAACCAGGCGATCTGCCTCGCGCCGGGAGCACATCCCTTGTTCTGTAAAGAATTTATTGATGCGAATGGGTTGATCCACAGGAAATCAGTCGCGCGAGAATAAAGCGGCCGGTTTGATTCAGTATCCGGCTCAGTGCACGCGTCGGCCGGCTCTCACACGGCCGAGCATACGATAGATCAGGCGGGCGATGGAGAATTGCGGTGCGGCGAATCCGTCGATGGGGGCGATTTCGCTCACATCCATCCCGACGATGCCGGGTCCGTTGGCCAGCGCGGCCACCAAATTGAGGGTATCATACCAGCCCAGCCCGCCCGGCTCCGGTGTGCCCAATGCCGGCACGATCGACGCATCCAGCCCATCGCAGTCGAACGTCAGATAGACCGGCCCCCGGCACGCGGCCACCACATCGGGAATCCATTGCGCCGCATGTCCTCCGTAAGGACCGGAAGGATCCAGGATGTTCGCGGCGAAAAATGTGGCGATCCGCTCCGACTGTTCGATCCGTGTGATTTCCTCAGCGCTGATGGATCGGATGCCAACCTGCACCAGTGGGAGTCCGTCCTCAACCACCCGTGCCATCACGCTGGCATGGCTGAACGGGTTGCCTTGGTAAGCCTCGCGCAAATCGCCGTGCGCATCGATCTGCACGACACACATAGATGGATACCGCTTGGCATGGGCGCGGATCGCGCCCAGCGCGCCGGTATGTTCACCCGTCAGCGTGACGAGCAATCGCCCGGTCCCGACATGCGGCACGACAAATTGCTCGATGGCCTCAACGGCGTCGCGATCAACCTTGCCACCGAGATCCAACGCCGATGCGGTGGCGATGCCGCCCCATTCGCGATAGGGTTCGCATCGAAGCTGCTCGTCGTAGAACTCCACTTGGCAGGAGGCTTCGAGAATGGCGGACGGACCGCGATCCGACCCGAGGATGTAGCTGGAGGTGTGTTCGTAGGGGGCCGGCAGCACATAGACGCCAGCCCGATCCGGATGACACCAGGGCTCATCGAGTCCGAGAAAGTTCTGCTCCGGTCCTTCCCAGCCGGCGGGAAGCGTCATGAGACATCCATCACGTGCGCCGCTCGCTCAACTCTCTCAACACGGAAATTGCGCGATCAACAGCGGGAATGTGTACGGGCATGTTCTCAAGGAATGAAGACTGCCAGGGCGATGACTGTGGTCCACTTGCCCGGCTTGCCGACAGCCGACTGCGTGATATTCAAGGTCTTCACGATTTTGCCGCCCATCTTAAACACCTGCTCGCGCTCTTTCCAGGCGACATTCGGGTCAAACTTGACGCCCAACGTCGTCGCCAGCATCTGGGCCGCGAGATCTTCCGTGTATTCTCCGGTTTCCTCGTCTGTCTCACCGTGCGCATGGTGCTCCGACAAATACCCGTAGCCCTGGCGATCTGTGGGTTTCGCCAACCCGACGGACGCAGATACTAGCCGGTTGCGCTCATTTGTTTCGGACCGGGCCATGACACAAAACGTGATTTCCCCCGGGCTCAAGAGTTTCTCCCCGCGCTTCCGGGGGACGATTTTGCAATTCGGCGGCAAAATGGAAGACACGCTGACAAGGTTGCAGTACGCCACACCGGCACTGCGTAACGCCTCCTCGAAGGATGCCAGTTTTTCCTTATGGACTCCTACCCCTCTCGTCAAAAACATTTGCGTTGGTACCATTGCCATTCCTTTCGTCTGATTGATTCACCCCGATGAATCTGGTGCTATAGTTTGTCAGTGAGACTTGCGCAGGCGCCGCTTTGACATACGAACGGACCAGATTTTCTCAGGACATTACTTACAGTGTTGTATCAAGATTAAATCCGCTTCGCAATATTCACCGATGAAATTTTTCATGCCGCGCCTGGCGGATCTTTGAGATTCAACACCAGCAGTCTGGGCTCCGTCATGTCTTCGATGGCGGCGCTGATCCCTTCGCGTCCCAGACCGGAATCTTTCACCCCGCCATAGGGCATATGGTCGGCACGGAATGTGGGAATCTCATTCGCCAACACCGCGCCGACTTCCAAATGGCGAAAGGCGTAGAAGATCTTGTTCACATCTTGCGTAAACAGGCCGGCTTGCAGCCCATACTCAGATTGATTCAGCAAAGCGATCGCGTCACTGAGCTGACGGTACGGCGTCACCGTAACCACAGGACCGAAGACCTCCTCACACGACACTTTCATCTTCATGGTCACGTCCGCCAGCACTGTCGCCTCAACGACCGATCCCATCCGTCTGCCACCCAACAACACCTGCGCACCTTGGGCTACGGCATCGCTGATCCAGTTCTCGATCCGGTGGGCAGCCGCCTGATCGATCACGGGGCCGATGGTGGTCGTCTCATCGGTCGGATCGCCGGCCTTCAATCGCGCGACGTGCATCAACAGCTTCGTGGTGAACACATCCACAACCGACTGATGAACGAACACCCGTTGCACAGAGATGCAGGTCTGGCCGGCATAGCCGAATCCACCCACCGCACAGCGTTGCGCCGCCAGATCGAGCTCGGCATCGGGCTCGATTATCACTCCTGCATTGCCCCCAAGTTCAAGCGTGACTTTCTTTTTCCCACATTTGGCCTTTAGCCTCCAGCCGACCGCCGCGCTGCCGGTGAAACTTAGCAGTTTGAACCGTGGGTCCACTACCATGCGTTCCGCGAGTCCGTTGTCACAGGGGACCACGTTAAACCCGCCCGGAGGCACTCCCGCTTCCAAGGCGATCTGGCCCAACATCAAGGCCGTCAGCGGCGTCTGCGGAGCCGGCTTGATAAGGATTGAGTTGCCGGCGGCGAGCGCGGGAGCGACTTTGTGCGCCACCAGATTCAATGGGAAGTTAAACGGGGTAATGCCGAGAATGGGACCGATCGGCATGCGCCGCATGATGGCCAGATGCGAATCGGTGCCGGGCATCCAATCAAGCGGGATCACATCGCTGGGAATTCGCCTGGACTCCTCCGCCGCGACAGTAAAGGTTTGCACCGCCCGGCTGACTTCCCGTTTTGCATCGGCGATCGGCTTGCCGGCCTCAGCGGTGATCAGCGAGGCCAGCTCCTCGCGCCGCCGATAGAGAAGCGCGGCGATCTGCTGCAGCATATTGTAGCGGACATGCGCCGGAAGCTTGCTCATCGCCACCGCCGCATCAGCCGTGGACGCGACGGCTTGTTCCACCTCGGCTTCCGTGGCTTGAACGACGTCGGCGATTAGTTGCCCCGTAAATGGATTGACAACGCGAGCGGTCTGCTCGCCGTGCTTCCATTGGCCATGAACAAGAAAGGGACGCGGTTCCTGCACGGGGACGCTCGCGGAGTCGGGAATGATTAATCCGCCGCTTCGACCGACGCAGCTGATTCAGCGACAGGCTGAGCCACGGCGGCCGCTTCTTGCGCTACCACAGCCCGGGCAATCAGGTCTTCAGTACCCCAATTCCGGATGGCTTCGAGGGTAAACCCTTCGTACGTCGAAACCCCGTGACAGGAGGGGCAATCAGGCATGGGAACTTTTCGATAGAAGACCTCTCCCAAGCACGACATGCACACCCAAAAATCGTCATCCCGATGAGAGACGGGCCAAAATGACTGTGACGCCATGAGACGGTCCTACCTTCCTACGAATCGAATGAATATGTTCCACCACTCACTACGAACCGAGCCGGCTGATTCAGCCTCGATCTTATCGCGTGTCACTGCGGAGAGCTGGCAAGCAATCGATCGATCTCCTCGGCAAACATCTCGAACGGAAACGCCCCCGGAATCGCCACCGCTGGCTCTTTTTCGGTCGGCTCGTTGTTCGTCCGCACCAGGATAAAGCCCGGTGTGCCACGAAACCCCCAGCGGTTAGCCTCTTGCCGATCCTCGAAGATCGACTTCGCGTACCGTCCCTCCTTGACACAGCGGTCGAACGCAGAGCGGTTCAATCCGATCGCGGCAGCGTGCTCAACATAGACCGTGCTGTGAAGCCGCCCGCCTTCCGCAAACAACCGATCATGCATCGTCCAGTACTTGCCTTGTTCACCAGCACAGCGTGCGGCCATCGCGGCATCAATCCCGGGTCCCTGATCGGCACGGGGATAATCCCGGTAGAGAAATCGGACCTTGCCAGTCTCGACATAGCGGGCGTGAATGCGCGGCCAGGTATCCTTGAAAAATTTCAGGCAGTAGCCGCACGTAAAATCGGAGTATTCAATCAGGGTTAGCGGCGCACTCGCCCGGCCTCTGACCCGCTCATCAGCCTCCGTGGTGTCCGCAGCCCAGAGGAACAGGGGCCAGAGCAGGCCACAGAGGACCACCGGTAACACGACCCGCAGGCCCGTCATCGTCATGGATGGCCGACCCCATCGGTCCTCTTCCGTTGTCGCTCCATCAACCCCATCATCAGCAGCGGCCACACGACCGTCGCATCACTCAGCACTTCGGCAAACCGCCCTCCGTCGTTCGGGGTCACGAATTTCCCCCATGAAAGCCCTTCTTGATACGTACATCCGCTCAGCCCACCCCAATAGTCCGGTTCAGGGCACACCCTGACTCCATAGTGAAAGCGGGGCGGCTTCACACTGAGCCCAAGGCGCAGGTTGCCGATTTCGATATAGGGGCCGACCTGCTGCGCCCAGTTCCTGGGCACGCCCCCGCCAATGGTAAAAATCCCTAGCCGCTTCGCTGAGAGCACGTGATCAGCATAACTGTTGAGATCGAGATAGGGATTGAATGACGGACTGGACTGGTGGATCGCCGTCAAGACCGCCAAATCTCCTTTTCCGTTGGTGCGAGAGCGGGCCCGATCGAGTTCCCGAGCCATCGCCCAGGTCCCGACATCGAGGCCGACTTCGGAATCGGTAAAAGCGGGAATGAACACCGGCACTTTTTTCAGATAAGCGCTCTTCAGAATTCCCTCGCCGCCATACTCCTCGACCAGTGTCTTTCCCAGCTCACGTGTCATGATTTCCGAGGAGAGCGGCCGGTCGGGGTCGATCCGTTTCAACGTCTCCGATACTACATGCTCGACATAATTCAAATTCGCTTCCATCTCCAGGGTGTCGTAGACGCGGTTATACCCCTTGCGAAACAGTTCTTCGTCGCTCATCGACGGATGATGCTGGTAATGCGTCTTGCCGATGGATTCACTGAGGCCGTGGGCGATCAGTGCCCCCGTGGACACGATGCATTGCACCATGCCGTGATCGATCATCATACTGATGATCTTGCCCATCTTGGCGATGGTCATGGCTCCGGACAACGTCATGACGACCTTACAGTCGGGATCTTGAATCATCGTCCACAGCACTTCAAAGGCTTCCCCCAGCTTGCGGCCGCCGAATGCGGTCTTGCTCATCGCCGTGAGCAGATCGTCGAAAGAAGAAATTTTCGACGGGTCAAGAGCCTCGACAGCCACTAATCCGTCTTGCGTGCCGTCATGAAATTCGCGTGCGGACATAGCACTCCATTTTCACAAAGTTGCCGTGACAGGAAAATACTGATTCCTTATACACAACCGACGCCAAAGGCGTCAATGAATGAAGTGCGATGGTGATCGTCATCGTCTCCCGCTCATCCACGCGTCCAACATGGCGACTGTTCGTGTCACTCGGAGGAGGGAACATCGAACTGGATTGTGTCACGCAGGGACATGTATCGGCTCCAACGAGAACTCGACCAGAAGCTGCACACCCCGGCTTTCTTCAACGTGCGTGCGCACGATGCCTCTGAGCTTCCGCGCTCGAGATTCGATCAGCCCCCACTCTCTCACTCTGAATCCGACCATCTACTGGTACGAATCCGGTGCCATCGTCGCTGATACACAAACAGATTCAGACATCGCGTTTGCGGATCGATACGATTGCGGGGGCACCTGGGCCTCGCAGACACGAGCACCCAGCACTTCCCACACAATGTGCAGAATTTCCTTCGCTTCCCGCTGGGTCAGCACCTCAATCGCGGTCGGATGCAGGGCTAACGTCATGTGTGGATTCCGAACTTGCTTGCACGCTGCTTGGAATGTGCTGAATTCGGCAGTCAAATTGAAGTCCTGCGTCACACCTTGATTGAGGCTATCGATCATCCACTGAATTTCGGCCATCAGCTCCGTGAGATGTCCCACGATCCCTTCAGAAGACAGATAATACTCGTAACACCGGCCCATCTTCGCACGGCGATGACTGCCCTTGAGTCCGATAAACAGGAAGCCCCAGCCCAACCCCAGGCATCGGGGCAGGCTGGTTAGGCACTATTTAGGCACTGGGGATTTTTAGAAGTGCGTAAGTGGTGGTGGTCCCAACGGGATTTGAACCCGTGTTTAAGCCTTGAGAGGGCTCCGTCCTAGGCCAGGCTAGACGATGGGACCATCCAGACTCCTTGTGGAGTGTGGACCGTAGCATACGCCCTTTTCAGTTTGCAACGAAACCGGCCCGTAGGACTTGCAGCCCCTCCACGCCCTGCCTATGAGATAGAGAACGGGTCAAGCTTGTGTGAGTTTATAGAACTGGCACGTATCTCATTCTATACTTTGA
>VGXB01000002.1 GCA_016873515.1 Nitrospira sp. | reverse complement strand
AAACCTTCGATCCAGGGATAATAAACTGACCAGTCAGGTCCCCCTCGCCAAGGCCGTTCCCCAATACTGAAGGCAGCGTCACACCAAATTGTCCAACGATGTAGATCTCAGCATAGGTCGTGGAAACCTGCGTGGTCGCCGCTAATTGCAGTACGATCGCAGAAAATGCGAGAGACTGGACGGCTCTTTGTATTTGATTCATTCACAATCTTCAGCCCGTATTGCGATGCTAAACCTTGTGGCTATTTTGACAAAGCCATTTCTCAAATCCCGTGAAGTGCAGAGCAAGCCATGTGCCATTTGCAGAACTGCCGAGGCATCCAAGTATCGTACTACCATGCGTGACAGATGCGGTGCTGCCCGTTCCTTTCGTTGACAGGAGAATGGGGGGCTTCCTATAATCCGCTTGGTCAATAATCGGCACATCTCGACTCTCCTAGGTCCCACCATGCAGACCGTCAAGAAACTGAGCATCATCGGTGCGGGAGCCTGGGGTACGGCGCTAGCCAAACATCTGGCTGAGAAAGGGCTAGAGATCTGTCTCTGGGCGTATGAACAAGACGTGGTCGATGCCATCAACACTGTTCACCAGAATCCAATGTTTCTCAAAGGTATCGACCTCCCTACAAGCCTTAAAGCCACCTCGTCCCTTGCTAAAGCAATCAGCGCCTGCGACGGCATCCTCTTCGTAGTTCCCTCACATGTCACCAGACCGGTCCTCCAGAATCTGGCCTGCTGCCTTTCGAAACCAGTTCCCCTGATCAGTGCAACCAAAGGGATTGAGGAAGGCACAGCCAAGCTCATGACTCAGGTGATGGAAGACGTCCTGCCGGCATCGATGCACAACTGGCTCATGGCCCTCTCCGGACCGAGTTTCGCCACCGAATTGAGTGCCGGCCTTCCGACTGCAGTCTGTCTAGCTGGTCCGGACAAGCAACTGGTGCAGCAATTTCAGCAGACATTCATGTCACCGGTATTTCGCGTGTACACTGACACAGACCTAGTTGGCGTCCAGTTGGGAGGCGCGTTGAAAAACGTCATGGCGCTGGCAGCCGGCGTGGTTGACGGCTTGGAGCTCGGACTCAATGCGCGGGCAGCCCTGATCACACGTGGGTTGACGGAAATCGTTCGATTAGGCACCGCGATGGGAGCAAACCCCCAGACGTTTTACGGACTCTCCGGTGTCGGTGACTTGATGCTAACATGCACGGGCACTCTCAGCCGGAACCATTCGGTTGGTGTTCGTCTTGGCAAAGGAGAAGCGTTAGAGACCATCGTGGGTGGTATGCAAGCAGTTGCCGAAGGTGTACGGACGGCCCCTGCAGCACTAGGGCTCGCACGGCAATATGGTGTGGACATGCCCATTACTCAAGAGATCAATGCCGTCCTGTTTGAACACAAATCGTGCCGGAAAGCCGTCAGCGATTTGATGGGGCGCGCCGCAAAACCGGAAAAGGGGTAGGTATGAATCCAGAACAGCTCGAACAGTTGCTGACTCGTGTCCGTGATGGACGTGTCACTATGACCCAGGCGCGTGAACGGTTACGCTCCTTACCCTTTGAGGACCTCGGCTTCGCCTCGCTCGATCATCACCGGTCTTTGCGCCAGGGATTTCCAGAAGTCGTCTTCTGTGAGGGGAAAACTCTATCGCAGGTTGTCGCCATTACGCGATCGCTCATAAAAAAACGTGGCCCCTTTCTTGCGACCCGCGCAGAACCGGCGATGGCACGCGCGATCTGCAAGCTGGATCGGCGGCTCCGCTATTATTCGGATGCGCGCATCGTCGCCATGCCCCCTCCCTCACAGACACCGCTGGGCCATATGCTTGTCGTGTCAGCAGGGACGGCGGATATGTCGGTGGCCGAAGAGGCCTGTGTCACGGCGGAAGTCATGGGCAGCCGTGTCGAGCGCCTTTACGACGTCGGCGTCGCAGGCCTTCACCGGCTGCTGGGAAGAAAAGAACGGCTCTTCAATGCCAGGGTCATCATCGTCGTCGCGGGCATGGACGGCGCGTTGCCGAGCGTCGTCGGAGGTTTAGTGCAGTGCCCGATCATTGCGGTTCCAACCAGCTGCGGATACGGCGCCAGCTTTGGCGGGCTGTCTGCGTTGCTGACGATGCTGAATTCTTGCGCCGCCGGCGTCGGTGTGATGAATATCGACAACGGATTCGGGGCCGGGTGCCTGGCCCACCGGATCAATATACTGGGAGCGCACACAGCCACCGGCATCTAGACAGCAGCCGCGTCAAACACAAATTAAAACCCAAGTTGGGTGCTGAACACTGATCCCTACCTGCTATGTTAGCTTCACGGTCCCCCGTTTCGGCCACGCCACCATCATCGTGCGAGGACCGCTGTCCCCGTTCGTTAGTAGCTTGATTCGAATCTCATACGAATAGATCCCGACGCTGGCCTGTTGATTGCGATGGTCTTGCCCATCCCATAATAGCGTAATGGATACCTTAGATTGCTCGTGTTTGCCTGTAACTGCCGGATAGTCCTCCACAGACTGGCGATGTGTGAGAAAGCGAAGGGACGCCTTCGAGGACGAACTGATGAGCGCCGTCACTTCTAACAGTGTGGCGTTTTTCATTTCTTTCGGAAGCTGAACGGTGACATCAAATTGAAGCGGACCGTTGCCCACTGTATACGGCATCGGCGCAATGTTCAATTGGACAATCTTCAGTTCCGGTTCTGGACGGGGAGATCTGGACGGATTCTCCTTGGCCACACCATCGATGGGAAACAGGATCAAAAAACACAGGCCGAGAAGGCCTGCCCAGAGGACTGTTTTTTGCAAAACTGGCTGCAGTCGTGCCACACCTGACGCCAACATCGTCATGCACATATCCGAGGTGCGACTGTGACGAGTGTTGGGCTCCCGTTCACGTACATTTAGGATGGGTGGATAGCATAGCCATTATCGGCTGTCAATGAGCCATTGCCAGCGATTTGCCGTTGATCTACTGCTTCTGTAAGATGAGCGCCTGTTGCTCGGTAAGTTGAGGGACGAAGTGGCACGGCATCTGCATTTCGACTGTTTTTCAGGCATTAGCGGAGACATGATCCTGGGCGCGCTCGTCAGCGCCGGCTTGTCGTGGCCGCAGTTGATCAGCGGGCTCACGAGCCTGAAGCTGAAGGGATACCGTCTACGCAAGCGCGATGTGCATCGCGGCACGTTCCATGCCACGAAGGTAGACGTCGTCATCAAGCGAGGGTTTGACCGTCCGCTCACCTTATCCCGCATTCGACGGATCCTGTCCGCCAGCACCCTGCCCGATCCGGTGAAACAACAAAGCCGCGCCGTGTTCGAGCGGCTGGCCGAAGCAGAAGGCCTGGCCCATCGAGTGGCGACGCAGGATGTCCATTTTCATGAAGTGGGTGTGATCGATTCGTTCATCGATGTGGTCGGCAGCATTCTCGGCTGCCATCTCTTACAGGTCACACGAATAACGGCATCGGCCGTCAATGTGGGGACCGGCATGATTCAGACTGCCCACGGACTGCTGCCAGTTCCGGGCCCGGCAGTCGCCGCACTGGCCAAAGGCATTCCGATATACTCCGCTGGGCCCCGATGTGAGTTGGCAACGCCGACAGGAGTGGCCCTACTGAGAACCTTGACGTCGGATTTTGCCTCCGCGTCCGTCCTGACTCCGACCATGGTTGGTTACGGAGCCGGCGATCAAGACCCGGAAGATTGGCCGAATGTCTTGCGCGTGTTCCTCTCGAATGAACCCGAACCGACTGCGCACGCGATCGACCAGGTGGTACACATCGAAACCAATCTCGACGATCTCAACCCGCAAACCTATGAGCATGTGATGGACCGTCTGTTTGCCGCCGGCGCCGTGGACGTCGCGCTGATTCCCATCATTATGAAACGCAGTCGGCCCGGTGTCGCGCTGAGCTGTCTTGCCGCGCGCCATCACATCGATGCCGTATTGAACGTCGTATTCCAGGAAACCACCACCCTGGGTGTGCGTGTTCAAGAGGTGGTCCGCCGGATCCTCCCGCGGCGCTTCGTCTTCGTCAAAGTGCCAGGCGGGACAATTCGTATGAAGGTGGCCACTCTAGGCGCGGGGAGAGAAAAGGCCGCGCCGGAATATGCCGACTGCAAGACCATTGCCGATAACACTGGCCGCTCCCTTAAAGATGTGATGGAAGCAGCCGTTCACAGCTATCATCGCCTCCGTTCGGGGAAAACATGACCGATCGTGCAGTCTCACCGCTAATTTTCTCCTTGATACTTTCTACTTCACGGTGCAGCTCGTGACCGTTTTGACCTACACACTTCTGTTTGTCGCGTCGGTCGCCGTGACGTTGGGAGCCTGCGCGCTCTTTACCAACGCGATCGAGTGGCTGGGAAAACGGCTGGGCATTTCTGAAGGAGCCGTAGGCAGCGTGCTTGCCGCGATCGGCACGACCTTGCCGGAAACCTCCATTCCGATTATCGCTATTTTCTTCGGCGAAGGGCAGGAAGAAAAAGAAGTAGGGTTGGGGGCGATTCTTGGTGCGCCATTCATGCTGAGCACATTGGTGCTGCCGATTCTCGCGATGCTGTTGCTGCTCTATGCGTGGGCGGGGAAACGCACGGTGCGGCTTCATCTCAAGTACGGTGAAGTGGTAACCGATCTGGTGTTTTTTGTGATCGGTTACGTGACCGCGCTGGCCTGCATTTATATTCCATCCCGGCTCGTACACATCATTGTGGCGGTCGCCTTGATCGGCATGTACGCCTACTACATGAAGATGAAACTGAGCACGCCCGATGCCGAAGAAGCGAGCAGTCAATTGGACCCGTTGATCTTTGCCAAATCTGCGACCATACCCTCCCGTTTCATGATTGGTCTCCAAGGCTTCATCGGCCTGGCGGGACTGATCTTAGGTGCGCACATGTTCGTCAACGCCGCAGAAGCGCTGGCGGGAACATTTGACGTGTCTCCACTGCTACTCGCGCTGCTTATTGCACCGCTCGCGACCGAGCTACCAGAAATGTCTAACAGTTTCCTCTGGCTCTATCGCAAGAAAGATCGCCTTGCCGTCGGCAATGTCACCGGAGCAATGGTATTCCAAGGGACCGTTCCTGTCTCCGTGGGATTGCTTGGAACAGACTGGGCGATCACATCGGCTGCCAGTGTGACTATGGTGTTGGCTGTCCAAGCGACGATGTTCTATCTGTTGCAATTGCTCATCAGTGGCTCCTGGCGGGCCTGGTTGCTGAGCAGCGGGGCACTACTTTATATAGGTTACACGCTCTATCTGTTTTTGAGACAGTGAGGGCACCGCATGGTCAAGGGCACATCCAGAAAAACTTCGTCCACGAAACTCCCGCTCCTCGGTCTCACCATGGGTGACCCGGCTGGGATCGGGCCGGAAGTCATTGCGAAGGTAGTGGCGGGACAAGCCCTACGACGCATCTGTTATCCGATTGTAATCGGGTCTCTTCCTGTCATGGAGCGGACCATCAAGACGCTGAGGCTGAACCTCAAAGCTTTTCGCGTGGACGGTCATGAATCACTCCCTCGACGAAGTGACACAATCGCCGTGCTTGACCCCCTGGACACCCCACTGACACGATTCACGCCGGGAGTAGCAGCGGCAGAAACTGGCGCCGCTTCGGTCGCCTTTATCAAGAAAGGCGTGGAGCTCGCCAGGATCGGATGCATTGACGGTATTGTGACTGCACCGATCAACAAAGAAGCCATCAATATGGGCGGGTGTCGTTATCCTGGCCACACAGAGTTGCTGGCGGACCTGACGCAGGCCAACGAATCCGGCATGATGATCGTGGGCGGCCCTCTACGCATTATGTTTGTCACCACACATGTAGCGATCAAAGACCTCCCCGCCCACCTGACTCAAGCGAAAATCGAAAAGAGCATCAGACTGGCACAGATGGCGCTCACAACGCACTTCGGCATCAAGAAGCCGAAGATCGGCGTTGCGGCACTCAATCCTCATGCCGGCGAACATGGGCTGTTCGGTGATGACGAAACCCGTGTGATTCTTCCGGCGTCGCGCGCCACCCAGGCGCAAGGCATTCTTGCCAGCGATCCGTTGCCCGCCGATACGTTGTTCGGGAAGGCCATCAAAGGGCAATACGATGGCATTGTCGCCATGTATCACGATCAGGGCTTGATTCCGCTGAAACTCGTGGCCTTCGGCACCTGTGTGAACGTGACCGTGGGATTGCCGATCATTCGAACGTCGGTGGATCATGGGACCGCTTTCGACATCGTCGGGAAAGGCATCGCTGACCCAGGCAGCTTGCTCGAAGCAGTCAAACTGGCTGCGCAAATCGCCAACAACCGCTCATCTAGAGGCTAACCGGACCGCATCACCATGCCACAGAATGCTCTCAAAGGACTCGCCGCTGTTCGGTTGCAGATTGAGGAACTTGATAAGCTGGCTGAACAGACAATGAAAAATCTCAATACGGTCGCGGGAATGGAACGAGTCGAGAATTGGAGGGCCGATACCGTCGCCATTCTGACATACGCCGTCGGGTTGCAGGAGGCGCAGGGATTTGCCGGTGTCCATCCAGGACCGTGTTTTACGAACGACTTGATCGAAGAATTTACCGATTTGATCGAATGCTACCGGGCACCGCTGGTGGCGCTGGCCAAACAGCTTTCGCACGTCGCGCCGTGAGCCCCTCTGAGTCGCCTACAGCCATCAAGCGACTCGGTCAGAATTTCCTAATCGACCCCAATATCGTTCGGAAGATCCTCGCAGTCGCCAAGTTGCACGGACGCGATCCCGTATTGGAAATCGGACCAGGACGGGGCATCCTCACGGAAGCTCTTTGCCACGTTTCCTCCTGTGTCACGGCGATCGAACTGGATCCACGGCTCCACGCCGATCTCTTGGAGCGGCATGCCAACACACCGAACCTGTCGCTCGTGCTCGGCAATGCCATGACCCATTCGTTGGAGAGTCTTCCAATCGGAACCATCGTGGTGGCTAACCTGCCATACTATATCTCGACGCCGTTGCTGTTCCGCCTTCTTGATCAGCGCGACCGATTCCCACGGCTGGTCTTGATGCTGCAAGACGAAGTGGCCGATCGCCTGATTGCCAAACCCGGCAGCCGCGATTACGGTGTGCTCTCCGTCCTGGCCCAATACGTCACCGAGATTACGAAGGCGTTCAAGGTCTCCGCCCATTGTTTCCGGCCACGACCAGAGGTCGATTCTGCCGTCGTGGTATTGCGGATGAAGCAGACGCGGGAATTCAGTCCGGAGGAAGAGCCGATGTTTACCCGACTAGTCAAGGCCGCTTTTGCGCACCGGCGGAAGACGCTCGTGAATTCATTAAGGGACGAGGGCTATGATGGGCAATTGGTTCTAGGGGCACTACAGACGCTTGCACTTGCACCTGCCATCCGCGCGGAAACTCTATCCGTCGGCCAATTCGTTGAATTGAGCCGACGGGTCACCCTCCCTCGCCAGCGTGCTGAATGAGTCTTGCGAAAGACGTTTAACTCGATGTGTGCCCAAAGATGAAATTACCACGGTCGCGCAGAGAATCATTAAATCGTCGATCGAGCCGTTCTTTCTTAGGAGCCAACGTGTGTCAATCGGCGTCAGTATCGAAATTATGATCTATCCTTTTGATGATCACAAAATCGATGATCTCCTACGTCACGCGGATATCGCCATATATCGGGCCAAACAGCAGGGCGAGAATTCCTTTCAATATCATCTTCCGAATTATGCGTCGTCCACGCTGTCCTCCAAGCCATCCTAACGTGGCCATCACACTATTGGCAGACCATTGCCCGCCGTTCAACCTTGCCTTGACAGCTAGGTAACACCGCACGGGATACTCTTATCGCATTCGCGCATTATCGGCCGATATCGGCGAGCGGCTGTTCAGTGATGGTCAAGGCACCTCGTGGATTCTGTGTCAGATCGTTCACATCTGCCAACTCTGCGGGCAGTGGGTTTGGATGCGAATCCGGCGTCATCAACACGCCCCAATGCTGGTTGTATCTGCAGATATTGCCCACAACCATCGCGCCACCGTGGTGAAACAAGAGCATCCCGCTGAGCATGTTGGCTTCGCAGAGATTACGCACAATGTCGGGGCGGCTGCCTGAATCGCGAACGGCAATCCCAAAATGATGGTTCTCGATACAACGATTCTGCGCCACACGTGGTTGGGCCCCGGCGAAGACGAAAATGCCTGATTCTCGATTACGGCACACTTCATTCTCCACGAAGGTAACCCGGCATTCGGGTCCGTACAACACCACGCCGGACAGAATTCCTTCCATCGCTCGGCACTGAGTAATCACACACGTCGAATCAAGGGCGTTGATTGCGGAGTGTTGATCGCTACCGACATAGCGGAATGTGATACCGGAGATACGACCGGTCGAGACCCGCTGTAAATACAGCGGCCCTCCGCGCCGGCTGAAGATGTGCACAGAATCACGTCCTGCGCCCACGAGCCAAACAGGCCGCTCGTTCACAAAGACTTTATCCTCATACGTCCCAGGGCGAACGTAAACCTGGTCTAGGTTGCCCGCCTCGTCGAGCGCGGCACTGGGCCTCGGATAACACCGAGCGTCACTGGCATCAACGATCAACGTACGGCCCCCACGAGGGTTTTCCGGCACCGATTCTACTTCCTCACCCACTGCATGTTCCTCCCGATCGCGTGAGACTCTCCAATATGACGCGGCTGTTGTCAATCGAGTGCCTATCCCGTTCACTCTGCCGGTGATCCATACTTATCCAGAAATAGCCACGACCGCAGATAGGGCAAAAATTGGCCCTCCCTCCCAAGGCCTTTGTATCGTACAAATCTGTCTTGTGCTCGTTGAGCCGTGTGAGAAATAATTCACATGGACAGTCTTTTCGCCTGATAGCATATTGGTTTCTATGGTGATTGTTGACTGCGGCCACATCCCCCGTGGCATAGCGATTGCCTAAACAGATTCTGGGCTCCTTGTTGAATCGCTATGGAGGTGCATCTATGAGACTGTGCGCAATCGGCATCTCGCTTGTACTCTCAACCCTCATATTCGCTGGACTGTCCTTCGCCGCCCCCAAACACATGCACGACATGTCTCGGCGACTGTATGATCGAATCACGACCGAATTCAAGCATCGCGAATATGAAGCTGCGCTGGCGGGTTTCAGCCTCTTCATGAAGATCCACAGCCAATCAGCCTTGGTGGCCAATGCTCAATATTGGATTGAAGAATGCCACTACCGCATGGAGCGCTACAAGGAAGCGCTCAACTCATTCTATAGCGTTGTCATGAACTACCCTTTGAGTCCCAAGACGGCCGCGTCCGTGCTCAAGCTTGGCCAAACCTACACCAAGCTCGGTGTTCATGATATCGCGCGCGTCATGTTCGATCACGTCATCGACCAATACTTGGCCACCTCTGAAGCGGCGCTGGCCCGTAAGGCCACTGAACTAACAGCCGAGATGTATTAACAGGGCGACAGACAATCGGACTAGACCGCGACTCTGTGAAGAGCAGGGCTCCTCAAGAGGCAATTCACTCGTCTGTCTCCAAACCGAGGAGTGCCGTGAGTTCGGGGATCGTGTAAGACTTCTTCGACTGCACAAACACCAACTTGATCCCTGCCGCGTCCAAGATGGATTCGACCACACGCCGACGCTCCACGGCAGAGGGATCAAAAGACGCATGGTCTATTTGGACCACTTGCTCAATATGCCGGGTACCTGGATGGAGGAGCACAAAGTCGACTCGTTTGAATGCCAGGTGATTCAACAACTTCGATCGAGCTTTCTCCGGCGTGTCAACGGACACACAGGCCCAGAGGGGAACCTGCGCAAGAATCAGATAGCGGTCTTGGACCGCCATCTGCAACAGATTGTAGAGAAAGAGCTCCGGCTCGGTAAAAATAGGGTCTGATGTGACGATCGTGTTGGGGGGAAGATAAAAGGCTTCCGGTTCCTCAGGTTTCTTGTAAAACACCGGGAGAAACCACCCTAGAGCCGTCAGCACCACAGCCCCAATGATCAGTGCGGCTTCCATCGGACGCCCTATTTCTGTCCAGGAAGCGATCGAATCCTGGCAAGCCATCCAGGACCGTTCGGAACAATACAGCCCAGCACCGACGGGTGAGACGCGCCGGTGACAGAGGGCACGTTTCCATACTGATTCGTTGCGGTTTGATATGCCAACACGGCAAAGGCCACAGCTTCCAGCGCCTTGCTGTCCCACCCATGTGACTCGAACGTACTCACCGGTACCGGTGTAAAGACTTCCGCAAGATGCCGCATGATGGCACGATTCCGGACACCGCCGCCGCCGACGATTACTTCGTCAAGTTCACCATGAATCCAGCGCCTGGCCGTGCCCACGGCTTCAGCCGTCCATCGGCTGCACGTCGCCAGAAGATTCTCAATTGGCAGCTGCTGGGCCTGCTGCATCCTCATCAACTCGTCAAGCATCTTCGCCCCAAAAGCTTCCCGTCCCGTCGATTTCGGCGGAGCTTGAGACAAGTACGGATGGGCGAGCAGTTTGGCTAACAAGCGCCCATCCACCTTCCCACGTCCCGTTAATTGCCCCTCACGATCCATCAGCGTTCGCCCATTTGTGGTCCGAGCCATCAGTCCATCCAACACCATGTTGGCCGGCCCCGTGTCAAACGCAACCAGCCCGTTGACTCCCGATCCTCGCGGAAGATGAGTGACGTTGCTGATACCACCGAGATTCACAATGAGCCGTGCGAGACGCGGGTGGCGGAAGAGAAGGGCATGAACTCCGGACGTCAGCGGTGCGCCCTGTCCACCTGCGGCAATATCACGCTGGCGAAAGTTGGCAACCGTTGTGATTCCCGTCCGTTCAGCAATGACGGCCGGCTCGGCAATTTGGAGCGTCGAGCGAATGATGCCGACGCCGGAATCCTTGATGCCATAGGGCAAATGTTGCACGGTTTGGCCGTGTGAACCGATCAAATCGATGTCTTTCGAATGCAACTTCGCGGCTCGAATCACACCCAATGCCGCATTGGCAAACCACTCGCCCAGGAGCGCGTTCAGGTGGCACAATTCAGACACCGTTCCGGACACCGATGCGGATAGAATGCGCCGCTGGAGGGAGCGCGGATACGGCAGCGTATGAAAGGCGACCATTTCAACGTGCACGTTCGACTTGCGGCATCCAATCTCGACCAGAGCGGCATCGACACCGTCACTGGATGTTCCAGACATTAACCCAATAGCTTTCATCGTGAGGCCACCCTTTCATCTCCACCGCGCGAGCCAGGGGTTCACGTGTGCTACGCTAATCGAAGTTAGACTGCTGGTCAAGCCGATCGCAGCCGATGGCGAAACCACGCGGCAGCACTCGCATTGACTTTCCTGGATACGCAGTGATACGGTCCGCGCCCATGCTTCAGGGGATCCGTAAAATGCACGCATCCATTCTGTTGTTTCTTGCGATCCTCGCTGGCCTGTCGCTACATCCCACAAGGGCGGATGCCCGAGATCCGATCAACGTGATCGTGACCATTCCGGTCTTGAAAGATCTCACGGAGCAGGTCGGACGTTCTCATGTACGCGTGCAATCATTGTTGAGCGGCTATGAAAACGAACATACCTATTCGCCCAAGCCGTCCGACCTCGTTGCCGTGCGAAAGGCCCACCTCATGTTCGAAATTGGCATGGGATTGGAGGTGTGGGTCGCCTCGCTGGTAAAAACGGCTGGCAGCCCGTCGTTGCGAGTCGTCACAACGTCTCAGGGTATCGGTGTAATCCACGATGACTCGAGCTATCGGCATGGAGCACACGAGGATGAGACCGCTGGTGGAGCAACGGGGAACCCCCATATCTGGCTGGATCCCGACAACGCTATCATTATGTTGCGCCATATTACCGAGGCCTTGATTCTGATCGACCCTGCTCACACAGACGAATATCACCATAACTTGGCTGCCTATCGTCATCAATTGGATCTGCTGCGAACCGAACTGTCCCGGAGAGTCCTCTCACTGCCGGATCGTCGCTTCATTGCCCACCACCCGGCATGGCCTTATTTCGCGAGGCACTTTGGCTTTGAGATTGCGGGAACGATTCAGATGCAGTCGGGTACGGAGTCATCGGCCCTGCACCTGCAGTCATTGATTGCGACGATCAAGAAAGACCGCATCGCCGTCATCGTTTCGGAAATCCAACTCAGCCAGCGGCTCCCCTTGCTCATCGCGAAGGAGACCCACGCGCGGGTCGTCGTGTTGACCACCTTGCCAGGAGGCCTACCTGGCACAAAGACCTACCTCGACATGCTTCGTTATAATGTGGTCCAATTGACCGACGCCCTGAGCCAGACTTGACAGTCTTGAGTGTCCATCTCCGCCAGAATCGCCAGAAGGATTACCGACGCCGTGCTCATAGATCGACAAGAACCGATCATTCGGTTTGAGCACGCCTCGTTTGGGTTTCCCGGCGTCATGGCGCTCCAGGACATTTCTCTCACCATTCATGACGGTGAGTTCGTTGGGGTCATCGGCCCCAATGGATCAGGGAAAACCACACTCTGTCGCGCGATCTTGGGACTAATGGCACCCATTGAGGGCCACCTGCATATATTCGACTGCGCCTGCGAAGAGTTACGATGCCACCATCGCGCCAAGATCGGCTATCTGCCGCAGAAAGGCGTCGTCGATCGCAATTTCCCGGTGACGGTGCTCGAAACTGTCATGATGGGCCGTTACGGGTCGTTGGGGTTGTTCAGACATCCGAATGCCAAGGATCGGAAAATCGTGACAGACGCGCTTGCCCATGTCTCCATGGACGGACATCAGGACACTGCTCTGGGGCATCTCTCCGGAGGCCAGCAGCAGCGAGTATTTATTGCGCGGGCACTGGCGCAGCAGCCGAAAGTCCTCTTGCTAGACGAACTGACGACCGGACTTGATATCACAACCCAGCACAACGTCATCGAATTGGTTCAACAGCTGCACGAAGAACTGAAATTGACCGTGCTCCTTATTACCCATGACATCAATATGATTAGATCTCGCGTGGATCGGCTGGTGCTGCTCAAAACCAAACTCTATGCCGCCGCTCCTCCGGCTGACGTGCTCAAGCCCAATATTCTCCGCGAAGTGTACGGCAAAGATCTCGTCATCACCAAGAAGGATCTCGTCATCGTCGAGGACTATCACCATCACCATTGATCGAATGATTCGGTTCCATGCTTGACCTTTTCACCTACGATTTCATGCACCGGTCCCTGCTCGCAGCCGCGATGGTCGGAGGGCTCTGTTCGGTGATCGGCGTGTTCGTCGTGTTGCGTGGACTCGCATTCGTTGGCGCCGGCACGTCGCATGCTGCTTTTGCCGGGGTCGCGCTGGGCTACCTGATAGGCTGGCCGCCGCTGTTCTTGGCGATTGTCTTCGGCCTTGCAACAGTCTGGATCACCGGGTGGGTCGAAGAGAGGGGCGGGATGAAACTGGATGTCTCCATCGGCATCCTGTACACCACGACGATGGCCCTCGCGATTCTATTCATCGGTCTGATGAAGAACTACAATCCGGAGGTCTACGGCTACTTATTCGGCAGTGTCCTTTCGGTGACCGATAATGAGCTGCTCGTGATCAGTGGATTGACCATACTCGTGCTTGGCCTCATTCTGCTGTGTTCCAAAGAACTGTACTTTATCGCGTTCGATCAAGAGATGGCCGAAGCCTCCGGAGTCCCAGCACGCCTGATGTTCTTTCTCCTGTTGACCCTCGTCGCGCTCACAGTGGTCGTATCAATGAAGACCGTCGGCGCGATTTTGGTATTTGCCATGATCCTGATTCCAGCTTCGACAGCCTATCAGCTGACCCACAGTCTGAAAACTCTCACTCTGTATTCAATGGCAATCGGGGTAACAACGGCCGTAGGCGGTGTCATCATCTCAGCGGTCTGTGATCTTCCCTCCGGGCCTGCCATCGTCCTCTTAGCCACGGTATTGTTCTTTTGCGCAGTGTTCCTCTCACCAAAACGAATGAACCGTTCCTCTCCTACACACTCCCACTAGTCCCCCGAAAGGGCTCAGACGAGTTTTACACCCGCATCTGTGTAATGAGATGAGACGTGGCTATTGATCTTAAGGAGGGTTTGAGTAATCCACCATTTCACTGGGAAATCTGTTTCTGTGGTGGTTACCACGGCCACTCCTGGGGGGACCGTCTTGATCTGGTGCCTCTTCGGATCCCACGCCTGCTGTCGCGGCGTTAGTGAGCTAGGCGCCGAGATGCTGATCGCATCTTCGATGGGCCCACGGCACACTTGTACGCTGTGCTTCGCCCAATACTCCCTGATCCGTGCAAAGAGCAGTTTCCCGATCTGGTGGGCTTGCACGAGAGGCGGAACCGGGCCGATGGTGGGCGCATCTGGCACGAACTCGCTCTCCGCCACTCACGCTGCCCACCGGTCCATACGAGTCATCTCATCGCGCGTTCGCTCCCAGCGAGTGGATTGGCAATGCTGCGCGAAAAAAGGAGGAGTGTCATGTCTTACCGATTCGTACGATCATAGCTGTTTGCACTCTTGGTGTTCGGCCTCAGCGACCTATCGATTCCGACTGCCTCGTCAGCTGAAGAAGCGAAACAACAGTTTGGGGGCATTAAGACTGGAAAGTGGGTGCTGGGATTTCAAGTCGGTTTTTCGCCACTGGCGCAAAAACTCTCCGACAACATATCAACATCGATCGGACCGCCGATTAATTTTCAAGGTCTCTACAGTTTTAACATCTGGTTCTTGGCTGGCTTAATGGTTGAATAGGAACGGCATGGAATCAGCGAGGAACGGCCGGACGTGAATCTCAGACACCAAGACACCATCTCAGTGCTTCCCACCGTCGAACTGTGTCTAATGAAACTTGGCCAATTCAGTCCTTATGTGCATATGAGCTTCGGAGAAGACACAGCTTTTCGAATCAATCCCGGTAACACCTTTGCATGGCGGCTAGGATGGGGAACCGCTTATCGGCTCAACGAACGAGTAGCCCTCAACGCGGAATGAGCCTACAAGCGGAACGATGATCACGCGCACACTAACGCCAGCCAGATTGACGATGGGAACGCTTCTTCGTTCGGCTTTCTCTTCAGCGCAAAGCTGTTTTTTAGGTGGTGGGAACTTATCTCACTTGTGCATTGCACGAGTGGAGTAAGGCTGACCAGATTCGGTCATTCTGCGCGGGCCTGCTTGCTCAGGCTCCAGACCATCCCGGTCTGTTCCTTTGAGCTGAACCCCAGCTTTTTGTAAAACTCTGGGCGACTGGTACAGAGCCAGAAGAGCTCGACTTTCTTGAGGCGGTGATGATTCAAAATACGTTGAACGAGCTCCGTGCCAACGCCTTGTTTTTGATACGACTGATCAACGATGACGTCCCAAATAGTCGCGCGGTAAACAAAGTCCGTGAGGACACGACCGAACCCCACCAAGCGATCGCCGTCCCAGGCACACAGCACCACGTCGCTGTGGTCCAGCATCGCTTGGGCATCCGTTACTGTTCGATTCTTCGCCCAGGGCGCTTGGTTGAACAATCGAAGGAGCTGAGATGCATCAAGATCGGTCGCATCAGAAATTGTCACGGCAGACTTGAGCGTGGGAGGCATCTTGTACTAAATTATTCTCCCTATAGAACACAGCTTTTCACGAAGTGTACGAGGAAAATCATGTCAACACAAGTCCGTAGTTGTCCCAAGTGCTTCCGACTCATGTGGCTGAAGCCCGACCAGTATGAATCCGTGAACGAAACCACGGTTCGCGCCCAATGCCCTCACTGCCGTTCCACCGTTCGTTTTAGCTTGGTCTCCGAGGGCGCGAATGCGCTGGGGCCCAAAATGGGTCACTGAATACAACGCTGCACGGTGAATGGCAAATTGTGACGGGGACCTGTGCGTTGAACTAGTCCATTTCACATTGGCCATCATCCCCTCACATTTCCTGAGCTGTCCATCTCTGGCTTGTTGCCGGGAAGAATCTTGCGCAGCACCGTGCGGTATTCACCGATTCGCTTCTCATCGATTCGCCCCACCTCGATTTCCTTGTCCTGGCTCATCCGTTCTAATTGATCGAGCAACGCCAGAAGGGGTTGAACCGATCCCAGTAGCCGACCTGCCTCAAAGGCTTCGAGGGATTCAATCAGCCTCTCAGTAAAATTCTTGTATGGGGTCCCTGCACTCTGCGCTCGGACTCGTGACACACACTCTTCATACGTATCAATGGTTTCCAGCGTCGGCTTGACGCCGGTCGGTACGGCCGTCAGATACACGACGGGGGGCAGTGTCGCGGCATATTGTCTTAACTGGGAGACCATCGCTCCAATGGCATCGAGCATATGAGCTGTCTGCATAGAACCCGTCATGTCGCAACGTCAAAGAGGTTTGGATTCGAATCCACCATGGGATACGCTTTCGAGAGTCCGAGAAATCATTTCCATGTCTAAGGGAAACAGTTTAGTAAATTCATGTCCCTCGCTGGTGACCGGATGTTGAAAGCCCAACGTGCGCGCGTGAAGCATCACACGCGGAATCTCAATCTGTTCGATAGCGCACACCTTGCGACCTCCGTAGGTCTGATCTCCTAAGATGGGATGACCCAGTGATGTAAGATGCACTCGTAATTGATGCGTTCGCCCTGTGCGCGGATACAGCAGGACGTGGGCTGCTATTTTGCCATATCGTTGATCCACGTGATACTCCGTCGCGGACGCTTTGGGCCGAGACGTGCGGGCTGAAAACTTTTTGCGCTCTTTAGAATCCCGACCGATCGCCAACTCGATGACACCACGGCCTTTCTTGGGTACGCCATAGACCAAAGCCTCATACACACGTGTAATGGTGTGATGTTTGAATTGAGCAGCCAGGTGCCGATGGGCCTGATCCGTTTTGGCAATAACCATCACACCTGACGTGTCCTTGTCCAAGCGATGAACCAAACCAGGCCGTTCCTTTCCCCCGATCGTTGAGACTGTTCCGCCCGATGTTTGGAAATGGTGAAGCAAGGCATTGACCAGTGTCCCAGTCCAGTTACCCGGCGCCGGATGGACGACAATTCCAGCCGGCTTGTTCAAAACCAAGAGGCAGTCATCCTCGAAGAGAACTTCGAGAGGAATGGCCTCGCCTTTGAGGGTAAGCGGCTCCGGCTTTGGGACATCCATCGTGATTTTGTCCCCGGGCCTGATCTTCTGGCTGGGTTTCACCACTTCATCGTTGACGCGGATGCGGCCAAGTTCGATCAAACGTTGCACGGCGGATCGCGAGATGTCCCGTTCACGATTGACGAGAAACACGTCCAATCGCTTCGGTTGCTCTCCGGACGTGATCACGAATTGGGTTATCATGGATATGCTCAAACTACTGTAGAAGGAGCATCATTTTCAACGAGAGTGAGGCCTCAGGAGCCGTAAAGAAGTTTCCGTCGAGAACAGACGATTCACAAGGGGGTGAAAGAACCAGAGGGCATCGAGCAACTACAGGGGCCTCAATGGAATTGTAGGGACTAGGCGTGGCTGGTTTTATGGGTACGTTCGGCGATTTTCTTGCGCAGGCGGGCCTTTTCGAGGCTGATTTGGGCTTCTTTCACTTCGGAGGGCAGGCCGCCAGCTTGAACTCGGCGTTCGGCTTCTTCCACCTTGGCCGCTGCGCGGTCAGCATCGATATCCTCGGCCTTTTCAGCGATTTCAGCCATGACCGTAACTTTCACCGGCGTCACCTCGGCATACCCCCACAACACCGCCATATGATGGATTTGATTGTCAACGCGATAGCGGAGTTCACCGATCTTCAATGTCGAAAGGAAGTGGCAGTGGCCAGGTAAGACACCAAACTCGCCTTCTGAACCTGGCGCAATGACCTCATCCACCTCTTGGCTCAACAGCTGCTTCTCCGGCGTCACCACTTCTAAAAGAATCTTCCCTGGCATCGTCCCTCTTCCCTCATCCCCTCTCAAGGCGGGGAATCGATGTGTTCTCGACTGTGCGCATGCAACGAGAGTCTTCCGAGACCGCGCGTTGCACGAGCAAGGAGGACACTCAGTTCAGCCGTCTCTCTATACCTTTACGCCCATCTTCTCCGCCTTCGCTACCGCTTCTTCGATCGGGCCGACCATGTAGAAAGCTTGCTCCGGCAAATGGTCGTACTTGCCCTCGAGGATCTCCTTGAAGCTTCGGACCGTGTCCTTGAGCTTCACGTATTTACCCGGTGCGCCGGTGAAAGCTTCGGCGACGTGGAACGGCTGCGAGAGAAATCGCTGAATCTTCCTGGCACGAGCCACAGCCATCTTGTCGTCTTCCGACAATTCGTCCATGCCGAGAATCGCGATAATGTCTTGAAGGTCTTTATAACGCTGCAATACAGACTGGACCCCGCGGGCCACCTTGTAATGCTCTTCACCGATGATCTGCGGATCGAGAATCCGAGAGGTTGAATCCAAGGGATCGACCGCCGGATAAATCCCCAACTCAGCCAGCGAACGGGACAGCACTGTGGTGGCGTCTAAGTGGGCAAAGGCTGTCGCCGGCGCCGGGTCAGTCAGATCGTCGGCGGGCACGTAGATGGCCTGCACGGACGTGATCGAACCACGCTTGGTCGAGGTAATGCGCTCTTGTAACGCACCCATTTCGGTCGAGAGGTTTGGTTGATAGCCAACAGCAGATGGCATGCGGCCGAGCAACGCGGACACTTCAGAACCCGCCTGGGTAAACCGGAAGATATTGTCCACGAAGAGAAGCACGTCCTGATTTTCCTCATCACGGAAGAATTCCGCGACAGCTAAACCGGTCAATGCGACGCGAAGACGGGCCCCTGGCGGCTCATTCATCTGGCCATAGACCAGCGCAGCTTTTGATTTGGTGAAATCGTCCGGGTCAATGACCTTCGACTCCTGCATTTCATGCCACAAATCGTTGCCTTCACGAGTCCGCTCGCCGACACCGGCAAACACCGAGAATCCGCCATGATGCAAGGCGATGTTGTTGATGAGCTCCATGATGATGACGGTCTTACCGACACCGGCCCCACCGAACAATCCGACCTTGCCGCCCTTGCTGTAGGGCTCCAGCAGATCCACAACCTTAATGCCGGTCTCCAGCACCTCCGTCTTGGTTTCCTGATCTTCGAGTGTGGGTGCAGGCCGATGAATTGGATAGGCTTTCTTCGACTTGATCGGCCCCTTTTCGTCGACCGGTTCACCGAGCACGTTGATCAGACGGCCCAGCGTCTCGCGTCCGACCGGTACGGAGATCGGTGCCCCGGTATCCTGCACATCCATCCCACGCGTGAGACCATCCGTTGTCGACATCGCCACTCCGCGCACACGGTTCTCGCCGAGATGCTGCGCGACTTCGAGCGTGATACGCACGGCCGGCCGACCGGCAGCCTTGTTCTCTTCTTGGGTCACTTTGAGCGCGTTATAGATATTGGGCAGCTGGCCTGGAGGAAACTCCACGTCCACCACCGGCCCAATGACTTGAATGACTTTTCCTGTACTCACGACTGTCTCCTTTCAATCCGCCAATCGTCGACCGTCAGTCGTCAATCATATGAACTACTTCACGAAATCCCAATATCGATTGACGAATGACACGTCTTACTTGAGCGCCTCCGCGCCTCCGACGATATCCATCAGTTCCTTCGTAATCGCTGCCTGCCGGGTTTTGTTGTAATACAACGTCGTCTTCTTGATAAGCTGGCCGGCGTTCCGTGTCGCGCCATCCATGGCAGCCATGCGGGCGCCGTGTTCAGCCGCCGCGGACTCCAGCAAAATCCGGTAGGCTTGTACTTGAAAATGTTTCGGCACCAGCGCGTTCAACAGTTCCGCTTCGCCGGGCTCATAGAGATACGCCCCTGCAGATATCGTCGCGGCCTGTGCGGTCCCGAATTCAGCGGCGACATCAACGGGGAACAGCTTCTCGACGATCACCCGCTGTTGAATAGCAGATTTAAACTCGTTGTAGACCACGTAGAGCTCGTCGAACGTACCCTTGACGAAATTATCCGTCAGATCGCCGCCGATATCGATGGCATGCTCGAAGCTCAGTTTGTCAAACACGCCGGTCCATTCTTGCCGAATCGGCCACGTCCTGCGCCTGAAATAGTCACGGCCCTTACGCCCGACAATGCTAAGATTCACTGTGAGCCCTTGCGCTTCACACTGCCGCACGAATTCGGCGCTCTTCCGCACGATATTGCCGTTGAACCCGCCGCACAGTCCTCGATCACTGGTCACCACCAACACTTCGATCTTCTTACCGTCCCGTTTCTGCAACAGCGGATGGGCCGCACGGCTCACTCGCTGGCTCAGATTACTCAACACCCCCCGCATCTTGTGTGCGTAGGGACGGGCGGCCAGGATGCGATCCTGTGACCGTTTGAGCTTGGCCGCGGCCACCATCTTCATGGCCTTAGTAATTTTCTGTGTGTTTTTAAACGCCGAAATTTTCCGGCGCAGGGATTGTAAGCTTGGCATTTCTAGATTTTACGTCAATCGTCGCACGTCATTCGCCAATCTTCACGATTGACCATTGACGGTTGACGATCTTCAGACTTTGGCCCCGTACCCCATCTTCTGCTTGAAAGCCGAAAAGATCTCTTTCAGCCGGCCGCCGACTTTGTCGTCGATCTTCCCAATGCTGGCAATCTCTTTCTTCAATTCTGGATGATTCTGCTGGATGTAATGCAGCAGATCGCCCTCGAATTGCTGCACCTTGTCCACGGGAACGTCATCCAGGTAGCCCTGTGTACCCGCATAAATGGAGAGCACCTGGTCGGCTACCGGCATGGGTTTGTACTGGCCTTGCTTCAAGAGCTCAACCATGCGCACGCCGCGCGCCAGCTGCATCTGCGTGGCCTTGTCGAGTTCGCTGCCGAACTGAGCAAAAGCAGCCATCTCACGATACTGGGCGAGGTCCAGCCGAAGCGTACCGGCCACTTGCTTCATGGTCTTGATCTGCGCCGATCCACCGACGCGGGAGACCGACAAACCGACGTTAATCGCGGGCCTGATACCGGAATAGAACAAATCGCTACCAAGATAGATCTGACCGTCCGTGATTGAAATGACGTTGGTCGGAATGTAGGCCGACACGTCACCGGCCTGCGTCTCAATGATAGGCAACGCCGTCAGACTGCCGCCACCCAGCTTATCGCTCAGCTTGGCCGCACGCTCCAGCAACCGGGAGTGCAGATAGAACACGTCGCCTGGATAGGCTTCGCGTCCAGGCGGACGGCGGAGCAACAGCGAGAGCTGGCGGTAGGCCACCGCGTGCTTCGATAAATCGTCGTAGACGATCAGCGCGTGCTTGCCGTTGTCGCGGAAATACTCGCCGATGGCGGCGCCGGCGAACGGCGCCAGGAATTGCATCGGAGCCGGATCGCTGGCGCTGGCTGAGACCACCATGCTATATTCCATTGCATGGTTTTCCTCAAGGGTCTTCACCACACGCGCGACCGTTGACCGCTTCTGCCCGACGGCCACATAGATGCAGAAGACGTTGAGACCCTTTTGGTTGATGATCGTATCGACCGCAATCGCGGTCTTCCCAGTCTGCCGGTCGCCGATGATCAACTCGCGCTGGCCGCGGCCGATGGGAATCATCGCATCGATCGCTTTGATACCGGTCTGCAGCGGCTCGCGAACGGATTGGCGGGTGTTCACGCCCGGTGCCACGACTTCGATACGGGAAGAGTGTTGCGACTTGATCGGACCCTTGCCGTCGATCGGCTGGCCGATGGCGTTTACAACGCGACCGACGAGCGCTGCGCCGACCGGAATTTCCGCGATACGGCCGGTGCGCTTGACCGGATCGCCTTCCTTGATCCCAACGTCCTCGCCCATCAACACGGCGCCGACATTGTCTTCCTCGAGGTTCAGCGCAATGCCGTACAGACCGCCAGGAAATTCCAGCATCTCACCGGCCATGGCACCGTCGAGCCCATACACCTTGGCAATCCCGTCACCGACCTGAATGACGGAACCCGTCTCCTTGACGTCGACTTGCTTATCGAAGCCTTTGATCTTCTCCTTGATGATCGCACTGATTTCTTCTGCCCTGATCTGCATAACGACTCCTTCACTATTCTCGTGTCAACAACGATTGCATGGCGTGCAAGCGTCCCCGCACGGTGCTGTCAACAACGGTGCTGCCGACATGGATCTGTACGCCGGCGAGGTGGCTCGCATCGGTTTGGAATGTCACGTCAACTTCGCGCTTGAGCGTCTCGCGCAAACGCGTTCTGATTCTGTCTTGCTCGGCCTGGGGCAGCACGGTTGTGGACGAGACGATCACGTGCTGGGTACCCTTTGATTGATCGACCAGATGTCCGAATGCCTCTGCAATGTCCGGCAAAAATGTCACACGATTCTTCTTCACCAACTGGCCGAGAAACGCTTTACCCACTGGTGGACACCCAAACCGATCGCCCAACTCGGTAAGCACAGCGATCTTCTCGTTCACCCCGAACGCGGGTGAGACCACCACATGGCGAAGGACTGGCGAATCCTTCACGGCCTGTCCCAGACCATTGAGGGTCCCTCGAGTCACTTCGATGTTGGATTGATCGAGAAGCTCGAAGAGTGCCTGTGCGTAACGTCGCGCAACCGCTGGCTTAATCACTGTCGAAATCCACGTGCTCTACCTTGAGACAAATCCCATCCTTATGCGTACATGCATGAACTTTAGCTCATGAGTCTATCATCGGGAAATGGAAACTGTCAATATGAGGACCGGTAGATCGGCAAGTGAGTTTCAGCGGTTTGTGGGGCTCCCTATCCTTTTCCGAGGGTATAATATCTGAAAAGGAATGACGACCGAGAAATCCATGCGGCGACGATCCCTCGCCTTATCCACGGGGCTGCTCCTCTGGCTAGTCCTCCAGCCGACTTCGCTCGCTTTTGCTCATCGAGAACAGTTCACACCTGAACAGCGAGTCCGGTTGGAAAACATTCAGACGGTGCTGGTGGATGCCTTAGTGCTCACAGGGAAAGGGGGGATCGATGCGGGAGCGATCGCCGAGATCGCCAGCCGCGGTCTCACTGAAATCGGCTATACCGTCGTGCAGGATTCTACCTGGCCTCATGATGTCGTGTTTCGCGTCAAATGCGAGCAGCGCAAAACCTGGGAGGGCACAACCGCCGGCGGCGATGCGGATCTACCCGATGCGCCGTCTCGTCTCTGGAAGGGACCGGCCTGTCAGCTGACCTATACCCTGGGCGGCATGAAGGTGAACTGGCAAAAAGAAGTGCGAACTGAGTTTGACGATGCGGTGGCCGCCGCTCGAGCGGCGCAGGCCCTGGACCCAGGCGCCTATGCCCTTGGCAAGTTGAAGGAGGTGCTGGAACAGTACGAATTTCCCCTTCTCCTCGCAGCCGAATGGGGCCATACAGAGCGGCTGCTGAAGTTACTGGACTCCTCGGAGACGAGCCAGGTAAGGCGACTCAAGATCATCTCATTGCTGGGAGAAATGCACGCCGATGGAGCCTTACCCACACTCAAAGCGGCCTTGAAGGACCAAGACCTCGGCAAACAAGCCCTGACCGCCATCGGGAATCTTGGCAAAGACAGCATTCCCCTGCTCATCGACATGATGAATATGGCCCCACAGCTGGAAATCCAGGCGGCAGCGGCTAAGGGACTCGGCCAGATCGGGGGCACCCTCGGTGATGCCTCCGTCGTGCCGCCATTATTGGCGAAGATGCAGGACCTCAAGACCGACTGGACCGTACTAACCGAAGTGGCGTGGGCCTTGGGAAAGATCCCGGATAAGCGTTCAATCCAACCGCTGTATGACCTCGACAAGAAACTCCAAGCCATTCGTGATCCGGACAACATGGTATTGAAGAAACTGAAAGAAGCCGTGTTCTGGTCCATCAAACAGTGCGACACATGGGATCAGTTCAGCTAAGCCTTCTGGTTACGACTTCTCCAAAGACGAGTTCAGAAATGCTGCGGACGAGAGATGCTTCGGCCATAAGGAGCTCAGCTCCGGGTGCCGCTTGTGATAGTCGGCGTGGTTGGCACAGATAACGCTGAGGGCGTCCTCCCGTCCGTACACCCTGGTGATTTCCATCTTATGCTGAGTCGTCCTCGGTGCGCTTTTATAGGTGAGAAAATAATGCCGGAACCGATCCGTGAGCACCTTCGGACGTTGCGCAATGTCGGTACAATCCCCGTAGACGGCATCGTCCCGCATCACGGCAATAATCTTGTCGTCGGCCTCGTCGCCGTCGGCCAGGCTCAACCCACTGATCGGCAGCGCGGTCAATAAGATATCGCTGTGGGGAATGCTCTCCTCCGAGAGCACACAGATGTCGAGCGGATCGCTGTCTCTCACCATGCCCTTTCGGCGGGCCCGCTTGGCGAATATACCGGCCCCCGCTCTTCGGAATGGTCTGCGAGATGAGTCCGTAGAGTAGACCGGACAGAAATTTGAAAGCCACTGCGGCCAGTCCACCTTGAGAAACCCGCTGCTCTTGTCCACTTCGTATTTGACCGTGTCGGTGGAGCCGATCTCGATGTAGGCCCTCACCACGTCGGGCGCTTCCTCTCCAATGGACACGCCGTACCACAGATGTGCCTTGAACATCAGTCTGAGCAGCCGTTGAAAGGGATCGACACCCCGGTCTCTGGCGCATCAGATCTACATCTCCCCACCGTTCTTTCTTGTCTTTCATGGCTCCCCCGTCTATCGACCGGATAAAGCACGTTGCCTCGTTTCACCGGCAGTTGAAATGGCAATACTCGATGGGACTGGGAGGCGCGCTGAGCGCCATCTTGATGGTGTCGATGTTATACCCAATCACTTCCAGATCTTTGTGCGCAGTCGTAATCTCTTCTTCGGTCAGATAGGCCACGGTGTCGGGTACACCGTTGGGCTTCAACGAGCGGAGAATCACATCCAAAGTTTCCCACTCGTCCGGCGGCATGTTTGTAGGCAATGGAAACTCGAACCGCCTGGAGTAGGGGCTCTCATACGTCTCATTCAGCGCCTTGATGGTCTTCAGCACGAGCCGATCCTGCTCCCACGGCTCCAACGTCGGCCCGGCTGAAGTATGTGTCGCCAGCAGATCCATGAGCGTGAGCACGTTGGTGCTCAAGGACCGGCCGACGAATTCGCGCTGCGGTTCAATAGCCGTGCGCGCGATCCCAAGATGCTTCGCCACGGCTTCAACCAAAGCAAAGTTAATCATGAAATTGTATTGCCCACCAAACTGGCCATAGCAAGGCTTGTCCGGATCGTTCAAGACCTGCATCTCCGCAGTGCCGGCATCGAAGGCACTGAGCCCGACCGCATCGGGAGCCAGCAGCCGCTGCGCCTCTTTCACAACCGCGAAGGCACCCAGATTGACAGGTAGCAGCACGTGCTCGTCGATCGTCTTTAGATGCTCCATGATGGTCTTCCGGAAGGGCACGTCCTTCCATTCGACCTTGCGATATTCCTTTTCCCACACGAGATCATCCAGAAACGGCGGAACCGTCTTCAGTCCTTCGAAATCCTTTCTCTCGAAGGCGCATACGAAGGCGGACCAATCCCGTATTTTGGCGTGCAGAGACTCACTCAAGTTGGGCCGGATATATTCCTCTTCGATATCGCCGGCATTCTTGGCCATCAGCTTGGTCGGGAGATCGTTCCAGAGTTCGTTGCAGATGATGCGATCGACCGACCCATCGACCATTCCTGTGAGCTGTTCAATCGAACGGCACTGAATCTCCACATGATTCCGATGCGCCGCCAGATCAGGATGGGCCAGCGCCCCGTCCAACATAGGCTGCTCCCAATCGACCATGACATAATGCACCCGCGGATAGACTGCGCCTCGCTTGTCGAGAGTCTTGAGATGACTGAGGAAGCAGGCAGCGAGATTGCCGTTGCCAGGGCCGAGTTCCATCACCGTCAATCGTGATTCGTCATTCGTCAAACGATTGGCAGTTGATGCGTGACGCTTGCCGGCGACATCCCGCTTGATCACTCGTTCGTAATAATCGGCCGCCAATGCATGAGCAAGCCGATAGTCAGCCGAGGCGAACGTTTGATAATACGACCGTAGCTGATTCCCGCGCAGCCCATAGAAGAGCCGATTGAGATGGGTCTGCCATTGATCAATCGGTTTGAAATCCCCGATCAGTTGGGGAAGCGCATCAGCATCTTGCAGCATCGGACACACTCACTTGTGATGAAGGTTCGCGGCGCGAAATCCTAGCAAATGATGGAAAGAAGCCGCAATGGGATAGATAGAGGAGCATTCAGCTATCAGCTCCGGAGGGTTGAGAAAGCCTTGCCAATTCTTGACAGTTTCCAGCCACACGTTGTACCACACGTACATGGAACAAGAAACGAGACGACACGCGGTCGTGGCCGCCATCGCAGTATGGGCTGCGATGCTCTCTATAAATCTGGTAGGCTGGACCGAGGACCTGCCGCTAACCAAGAACCAGCCGATCACGGAATTTCAAAATCGCGCCCAAGACGCCAAGCCTTACGATTTCGATGCACCCCCGGAAGGGTTCTTCCGTTCCATTGCGACGGCGGAAGACTTTGAAGAAGAGATCGGGCCCCTTCGCTCTCATGTGATTGTCCCGGTCAAACCGACCGACCGATTCACCATCAATACCCCGGCGGTGTTCATCGTGTTTGCGCTCCATCAGCACTACCAGGGGTTCAAGATCTTTGGCCAAGGCTTTCCTGAATCCGTGCCGGGCCTGGCACCGGACCAGGTGGTAACCGAGGACGTCATGCAAGTGGCCTTGGAGGACGAAAGCGGCTATCTCAAATTGTCGCCGCCTTCCGGAGGCTGGTGCCCCGGCCGTTACAAGGTGGAAATCCACGCCGGAGAACAAGTCAATGAGATGAGCCTGATGGGCGTGATGCGGTTCACGATCACGGCGGAAATGAAATAGTCAGTCGTCATCTGAGTGGGCTTTCCTCTGTTGTTATCTTCTTTCACACTTCCTTTCATACCTCGGCCAACCGGATCACTTCCACATGTACCCTGGTGGTCCCCTGCTCGACAAATCCTAGTTGTTCGGCGGCGCCCCGGCTGAAGTCGATGATTCGTTTGCCAGAATCAAGGTTATAATCACTAGGAAAGGGGCCGCGATCGTTCACACGGACAATGATTGATTTGCCGCTTTCGAGATTCGTCATCTGCACATGAATCGGCAGCGGCAAATATTTATGTGCTGCGGTCAGCCCACTGGGATTGAACAGCTCGCCGTTGGCCGTTATGTGTCCACCCAGCAGATGCCTGGTTTCCTCGTCATACCACGAGGCCAAGCCCGTCTCGTCGTAGGTCTGCGCACTGTCCATGCTCATCGGCACGTACCGCTGTCCCTTCACTGTACATGGCATAGCCTTAACCCGTCCAAGCCAGATGGCCTCCTTGACAGGAAGCCCATCGATAGTCTGAATGTCGTCCCGGACCAATGAATACTCCAGTGGAGCCCAAACCACCTCAAAGGTAAAATTCCCAATGCGATAGACCAGTTTAGTGGCCCCCCTTCGTCAATGTATAGGTCCTGCTCACAGCTCAGATTGTGCCTTGCACCGTTTTTTGTCGACACGATAACTGATCTTCGCTGCCAAGAAGGTGGTCTTGATCGCTGTGAAGGCCCTCTCGAAGACGGAGCAGGAGGCACTGGTCAGGAGGAAAGAGCAGTGGCAGTGGAAGGACATATCTCGCTACTCGCAGAGATTTCTCCGCGCTTCCAACAGGTGACGGTCGAGCCGTCATGAACCTTCTCCTCTGTTCCGGTCAGACTCCTTCATCTCACTCAGATCCCTCCCCATTCCTGGGCATACTTACGTATCACATCCTCTTCAGAATCGGATGGCAGAAACGGTGTTTCTGAGGGAGGAGCTTTCCGCATCGTGACTGGTGGTCACATGTCTGAGAAATAGTGGTCGTGACAGAGAAAAGGGATCATCCCCATTTTCCCAGCGCTATTTGACGCTCTTTCAACCATCCGTTAGAATGTGCGCATAATTATGCCTGGCACAGACTGCTTCCGGAATATTCGTCCGTCATGACATCGACCACCCCCTGGGCTTCCGTCATCATCCCCATCAAGGATGAGCGAGACAATTTGTCGCCCCTGCTCGCAAGCTTGCTGAAAGTGCTGGATTCGTACGAACACTCCCGGTCGAGAGCGTTCGAGATCATTCTGGTAGACGACGGCAGTAGCGACGGGAGCAGCGAGGAACTTGACCGGTTGGCACTGCTCCACCCACAAGTGAAGGTCTTTCACTTCGATCGGAATTACGGCAAGACCTGCGCGTTGGACGCGGGGTTCCGCCATTCGGCTGGGGAAATCATTATTCAGATCGACGGCGACCTCCAGCAGGACAGTGAAGACATTCTGAGTCTCCTTCCCCTCCTCTCCACCCATGACCTTGTGTGCGGCTGGAGGCAACAGCGGCAGGACGGCCTGGTCAAGATGATCTCCTCCCGAATCGCGAATCGCGTGCGTAACTTTTTCACTCATGACGGTGTCCATGATACGGGATGTCCTCTGAAAGTATTCCGGCGGTCCGTGCTGGAGCGCCTTCGCCTGTACGAAGGTCTGCACCGGTTTTTCCCTGCTCTCGCCTCGATGCATGGATTCACCGTCACCGAAGTACCGGTCCGGCACTATCCACGCATTCACGGCCTATCGAAGTACGGCATGGGCAATCGGCTGTTCAAGTCGCTCTATGATCTGATTGCCGTGCGTTGGATGATGGATCGGGTATTGCGTTACAAATTCCGTGATGAGTGATCCGTTCAGATCCTCTCTATGAGTCTTGAAATCATCTGGCTTGGTATCGGCTTTTTCGGTCAGGCCCTCTTTTTCGGCCGCTGGGTGATCCAATGGATCGTATCCGAGAAAAAGGCTGAGAGCCAAGTCCCCGTCTCGTTTTGGTATATGAGTTTGATCGGCGGGCTTATCACCCTGGCCTATTCGATTTACCGCCAGGACCCCGTCTTCATCGCCGGACAAAGCGTGGGGTCCGTGATCTACATTCGCAATTTAATGCTGATCCACCGTGCAACCCAAGCCAAGAACCCAGCCGGTCCTCCGGCCCAACAGTCATGATCGTTCGACCATTCACCTATCTACTCATGTGCCCATTGCACACGCCGTAGGATCACCTCGTGCTTGCTGACCGACAGCCCAACCAATTCGCGACAATGCTGGTCCTCCTGGCCCTGTCGGGCCTACTCTTTTTTTTTGGTCTCGGCGACATAGGGCTCACTGACCGCGATGAAGGACGGAATGCGGAAGCCGGCCGCGAAATGTTCGCCTCCGGCGATCTGATCACACCCACCTTCAACGGTGAGCTGCGTGTTGCCAAACCAGTCTTCGTCTATTGGTTGATGACTGTGTCCTATCATGTGTTTGGGGTCAACGAATTCGCGGCTCGCACCCCTTCCGCCCTGTTCGGGGTGGCGCTGATTCTGATGCACTATCTGTTTCTCACCAGGCTGCGCGGCTCTACCGTCGGACTGTTCGGCGCACTTATGCTCTTGCTGAACATCGAGATGCTCGCGCTGGGGCGCATGGCCATCACCGACAGCGCGCTGATCTTCTTCACAACCTTGTCGCTCTATGGATTCTGGCTGGGCCTGCATGAGCCGGGAGCAGGACGGCATTGGATGTGGGGGTTCTACGTCGGCATGGCCCTCGCCACCTTGACCAAAGGACCAATTGGATTTCTGATTCCTCCGCTTGCCGCCGGACTGTATTTAACAGCGACCCGACGCTGGACGATCTTCTGGAAACAGGGCTTTCCCATCGCCGGCATACTGGTATTCCTCATGCTCGCTGGCCCCTGGTACACCGCTATGTTCCTCATCCATGGCGACGCCTATGGATCGCAGGCCAAAGTCCACACCATCGGGCGATTCCTCGCTCCAATGGAGGGCCATGGAATCGGCGCCTGGTTTTATATTCCGGTGTTGCTTCTCGGCTTCTTTCCCTGGAGCCTGTTGTTGCCGGCTGGAATCTATCAAGCCTATCAGAGTTGGAAAAACTGGCAGCGTGGTGGACAGGCTGATTCGAGGCCAGCCATGTCACACGAGCCGGACCAATCCGGGAATGAGCTGGAATGGTTCGCAGCTTTTTGGCTGGTCGGCACCTTCATATTTTTTACTCTGTCCTCCACCCGCTTGCCTCACTACATCGGCCCGTTGTTTCCCGCCGCATCATTGTTGGCGGCACTCTATTGGTCACGGGCGGTGCAAGACCCTTCCACTCCATGGATACGGGGCTCGATTCACGCCATGACCAGTATAGGTTATCTGTTAGCCATAGGATTTGCCTGCCTCCCGTCGCTCTATAGAACGTTCGCCGGCAAAATGGTCAAGGAATTTCCCATGGCCCTCCAATTCGATTTGGGGATCGGCCCTTATATCCTCGCGGCAGTGCTCCTGATCGCGATGGGATTGGTCAGTTATTTTGGACTCAATGAGGAAAAGCGGAGCATCGCCTTCAGCATCGCAGGAAGCGCCGTGACGACGGTATTTCTGCTGGCCCTGCTCACCATCATCCCCGGCCTCAACCGCTATGCCATTGCCCCTCCGCAAGAATTGGCCTACGCAGCCGGATTGAATCTTGAACCGTCAGATCAGTTGATCGCTTTTGGAACCTTACGACCTTCCACCTCGTTCTACGCACGGCGAACGGTGCTATACGTACCCTTTAACGAACTCACCCGGTTGAAAACTGCGCTGAAACGACCGGGCCGCACGATGATCCTTGCCCAGGAAGCGATGCAGGATTTCTTACCGAAAGAAGCGGCGACGTTTCAGCCCATCCTCAAGCGGCACGGCTATGTCCTCCTTGCCAGCCAACCGATGGTCAACGTCCCGGAACCACGTCAGCAATCCGCACCCTCCAACTCTCCCGTCCATTAATCAGAATGACAGGATGCCTCGTCCCGCATAATGGGTCAGGAGAACCAGTGCCACACCGATAAGTAGAGCACTTTCTCGTATCACCATCTCTGCACGCCTGTCAGATGGTTTCTCTTCCAGCGAAGTCACGGCGTTGAGCCAAGCGGCCACACCAGCCAATCCGGCCGACGCGACGACGTAGAGTGACGTAGTCAATGACGCCAGCCCATAACACAGCAGCAGCAACGACATCAGGGCATGCCGACGTGAATCTGATCGTTCGGTGCCCATCCACTCGATTCTCCGCAACCACAAACCAGTTATGATGGCCACGAGGCCAAGTCCCGTTAGCAGCATACCGACGAGGCCTTGCTCTGGAGCACGAGCCAAAGACCACAGGAGAACCAACAGCAAAACGGCTCCGATCGCCGATTGTTCTATCCCCTTCTGGAGCGAGGTGCGCCATTCTTTCAACGGCGCCGAGGCAATGGCCCCACTGATTATCCCGACGACGGCGCCTCCCAGGACATCAGTCGGAAAATGGGCCCCTCGAAGGACACGGCTGAGCATTACGAATGCCGCCACACCTAGGCACAAGGGGGCGATGCACGGGAATCGCTTGGCCAAGACCGTGGCAAGGGCGAAACTGGCGGCGGTATGCCCAGAGGGAAACGAATCAAACCCTGACGCCCACGAGGGATCAAACTGCCATTCACCGGAATGGGTGAACTTTGGACGAGGTCTACCGATCAGATGCTTGAGCCCATTGACCAGCAAGGCCGCGAGGCCATGCGCCAATAGCGTTTGGATTCCAGCATGTCTGACCACCGCCCATGAAAACAGCCATCCGGCTCCCACTAGCACGAGGCTCAAGACAACGAGGTGCGTACCTTCACCGATCCAATTGCCCACATCACTGGTGAAGGCCATCCATGGAATTGTGAGCTGGCTCCATGGAAGATGGATCGTAACCGAGCGCACATAACGGACAATCGCAAGGTCGAATTGGGAGAGTCCGAGGAAAGTGATCACCAGCGAGGCGGCGGAGCAAAACAGCACAGTGATGAGTAATGGGTACTGGGTGACGGGTGCGTGTGTTTCCACGTCACTCATACCTGCTTGCCCATCACCGATCACTCATCACTCCTCTAGGGAACCCAATCGGCAACAAAGACATTGAACTCACCCGGCTCTTTCGCATGGCGGTCCGAAACCCAGATCAATGGCACGGATCTCTTTCAACATCGTCAAGCCATCCATTTCGGGCATGCACAAGTCCAACAGGGTAACTCGCGGCATATGTTTGCGAAATAGATTCAATCCACCAATCCCGCTCGTGGCAGACAGCACGTGATACTCATGGCGGGAAAAGATGTTCTAGGGCAAATTGCAGTTCATTTGATCGTCAACGACGATCAAGAGCGTCATCATCGCCATCCATTCCCTTTGCTCAACCGAGGCCGAACACCCAGCCGGTCTAGCTCTGACGGAAAAAGAATAGCATGGACCAGAGAAAGCAAAAAGCAAAATACAGGGCTAGGACCCGCCCGAGGATTGTCCAAACAGTGCTGCGACAAACGCTTCGGGGTTGAAATCTTGGAGATCGTCGATCCCCTCGCCGACCCCAACCAACCGGACAGGGATCTTGAACTCTTCGGCAATGGCCACGACGATACCGCCGCGTGCGGTGCCATCCAGCTTTGTCAAGACCAGCCCTGTAACGCCCACCGCCTCATGAAACAATCGAGCTTGTGCCAAGGCGTTCTGCCCGACCGTGGCGTCCAAAACCAGCAGAACTTCATGCGGCGCCCCAGGCAGTTCGCGTTCGATCACACGTTTGACCTTGCGCAGTTCATCCATCAAATTGGACTTGGTGTGCAGGCGGCCGGCCGTATCGATCAACACTATGTCCGCCGACCTCGCTTTGGCCGCTGCCATGCCATCGAACGCCACCGCCGCCGGATCAGCCCCGTGCCGCTGGCGAATCACCTGAACACCAATCCGATCAGCCCAGACTTGCAATTGATCGATCGCCGCCGCCCGAAACGTGTCACCGGCTACAAGCAGCGGCTGCCCCCCTCGCTGGACCAGACGTTGCGCTAGTTTGGCAATTGTCGTGGTTTTTCCAACTCCGTTCACGCCAATAATCAAGGTAACGAATGGCTTGGGGCCCTGTTTGACCAGCTGCTCGAACGACGGGCCGGAGACTTGTACAAGGACGTCGTACAGGCTGCGGCTCAGGACGTTCTGAAGTCCCTGGACGGTTGCCGCATGTTCGCCACGCGCTTGCTCGTTGACCTGCCGCATCAGCCGATCAACGACGCGGCCGCCCAAATCGGCGTTCAGCAGCGCCGCTTCAAGTTCTTCCAGCAACGCCGGTTCCGGCGTGCGTCCCAGGAATCGGTCGAGCGATTGCCGCACGGCAAACCGGGTCTTGCTGAGCCCTTCATTCAGTTGCTGGAACCATCCCACGATTAGTTTGTCCTTGCACGCCGATCCGTGCGGCGGATAACGAGACGTGGCACAGGATTCAACATGTTGAGGATCGCTGTTTCGCGGCGGCGCATGCGCACCGCCTCCCGTGCGCTTCGTTCGTGGTCATACCCACACAGATGGAGCACCCCGTGTACCAGCAAAGCAGCCAGTTCATCCCCCAAGGATCGTCCGGACGCGCTGGCTTGACGACGCGCCGTCGGTACTGAGATCACCACGTCACCCAGCAACATTGGATAGGGATTATGCGATTCCCGCATGGGAAACGCCAGGACGTCTGTGGTGCGATCTCTCTTGCGGTACATGTGGTTCAATCGTCGCATGCGTCGGTCGCCCACCAATTCCAGGCTCAATTCGGCTTGCGCCTCCCCTACAGATGTCAAGATGGACTCCGCCGCGCGCACCAACGAGGCTTGCTGTTTGGCGACGTGCCGAAGCCGTACGCGAAGATAGACAGCCATTAGTGTGATTGGCTCGATGAGTCTCGATGCGGTGGCGTAACTGGGGACGGTTTGTGAGTGGTAGACGAAGTCCCGTGCCGTCCCGCTGGTCTTGGGGCACTGTCGACATTCGATTGATGACGATCATAGGCTTTGATGATCTCCTGGACCAGCCGATGGCGAACCACGTCCGTCTCGTCGAAATAGACGAAGGTGATGCCCTCGATATCGCACAAGATGTCCTTGATTTCGATGAGTCCAGAGACCCGATCACTCGGCAAGTCTACCTGTGTAATATCGCCCGTCACGACGATTTTTGAGTGAAAGCCTAGCCGAGTCAAAAACATCTTCATCTGCTCAGCCGTGGCGTTTTGCGCCTCGTCCAGAATCACGAATGAATCGTTTAGCGTCCGTCCACGCATGAACGCTAGCGGCGCGATTTCGATGTCACCCCGTTCGATCAGGCGGTTGACCCGCTCCATATCCATCATGTCGAACAACGCGTCGTAGAGCGGCCGTAGGTAGGGATTCACCTTCTCGTAAATGTCGCCCGGCAAAAAGCCGAGCTTCTCGCCGGCCTCGACTGCCGGCCGGGCTAAGATGATCCGACTCACCTCTTTATTCATCAACGCACTCACCGCCATCGCCATGGCAAGATAGGTCTTGCCCGTTCCGGCTGGCCCGATGGCAATGACAACATCGTGCTGCTCGATTGCGTCAATGTAGGATTTCTGCGTGAGGGTTTGGGGACCGATGAACCGTTTGCTCGTGACGATCGCCGCCCGGCCGCTGAGTACGTCTTTCACGGAGGCATCGGGACTATAGCGTAAGGCGTTCAGCGCCTGCGTCACATCCTCAGCATGCAGCGAGACACCTTCTTGTGTCAGTGAGGCGAGTTCGAGAAGGATACGTTCCGCTTGGCGAACAGCTTCAGGGAGGCCGTCCAGCGTTAGTTCTTCCCCTCTCGCCGACAGCCGTACACCCAACTCTGCTTCGATTAACTTCAAGTGCCGGTCATGATGACCAAACAGAACGGCGGTATTGGTACCTTCTCGGAGTTTGAGTTTACGCACGAGCGGGGGGTGATCCTCCTCAGCATGAAACCACAGCTATTCTAGCAAACTGGAAAAAGATGAGACAAGCTGAAAGCGGTCTTCTTAAAGAAATGCGTAGCTAAGACTTAATCGGTTTAGCAGTCGGCAGGAAAGGGGTAAAATTGTGCTCACAATCCTGATAGGCAATGGCCCCTTAACTATCTTTGGCCAGATTCCGCACTTTGTGAATCCTAATCTGAGCCGGGGTAATCTACCAGGACACAGCCCCCTTGCTCTCGTCGATGGTTATGCCGGATGGAGCCGTTTCAAGCGAAAAGGTGATGGAGTCCGATTCAGTGTTTACAGCCTGGACTTGATAGTCATGCCGGTTGTTGACAATCGACTGGATGAGAACGGACAGGAATCTCGATGGAGAGTTCCCTGCACGAATCGGGACAGATCGGACCGCGACGCTTTTCCCCACTCCATCAAATGGCACGACTTGGACCGATAAGGAATGATCCCACCATGATCGTCATCAGCGCAGGCTTCCAACCGAGAAAGGCGCCGATCAACGCACCGAACAAGCCGACGATCAGATAGATAGAACGCATGCGATCTTATTCAAGGAAAACAATCGGTCTGCCATTCTTGTGGGCCTAGAGCCTCTCGAACCGTTTGGATTCATGACTTCGGTCCCTGATGCTGGTCGACGCCATCCATTTACATCTTTCCCTGAATACCCCTATAATGCAGCCTTGGCATCCGAGCATCGATGGTCGCAGCAGTCGACTGCCAGTATACTTGAATTACCTGCCAAGCAAAGGAGCGGCGGGTATCATGGAGAAATCAGCTGGAAAGCTCGCGGCCAGAAAGTCCCTGGCGGGCCTTGAGCCGCCTCCACGCCTCAAGCGTCCGGAGTTACTGACGTCGCGTGAGCAGGAAATACTGGAATTGATTTGGGCCGGGTTCAAAAACAAGGAAATCGGCCAGCAGCTGAAAATCAGCGCGAAGACAGTCGAAGCCCACCGGGCAAATATGATGAAAAAGTTGCGGGTCTCGAACGTGGCGCAGCTGCTCAAGACCGTCATACAAAGTGGGGTACTCAAGATCCGCTAGGTTTTGGAGTCGCCTCGCTGCCGCACCGCTTCGAACACTACAGCCGCTACGGCTGCCGATACGTTCAAGGATCCAACGTGCCCCTTCATTGGAATGCTGATATGTCCATCGCACGCTTTCAGCACACCTGACCTGATCCCCTCCCCTTCTCCCCCAAACACAAGAGCCGTTGGCCCCGTCATATCGAGGCTTGTATACACCGGTGACGCGGAGGGCTCGACTCCATAGATCCACAGGCCACGCTCCTTGAGTTCTCTAATGAGATGGGTCACATTCACGACCCGCCCAACCAGCATGTGATCGATGGCGCCGGCTGAAACCTTCGCCACGACCGAGGTCAACCCCGTTGCACGACGCTCCGGAATGAATATCCCGTGGACTCCAGCCGCTTCGGCGGTCCGCAGTGCCGCACCCAAGTTGTGGGGATCCTCGACGCCGTCCAGGATCAACACGAACGGCGGTTCGCCCCGTTTCCGAGCCCGTTCAAAAATCTCATCGATCGAGCTGTAGGATTTGACCGCGACAATCGCGACGATACCTTGATGGTTGCCTCGGGGAACCAGCCGATCGAATGCTGCAGGCGGTTCGACATGGACTGGGATACGCTTCGCTTTCGCTGATTGGACGAGATCCCCGAATTGTCGATCAGTCCGTAAAACCAACAGGCGTTGAAGCGGACGCGTGCCGGCTTTGAGCGCCTCGCGGACTGCATGCAGGCCATACAGAATCTCTGGCGGCCTATCGCTTCCACCGACTGGTACCGTCGGGTTTGTCTTCGATTGTGATCCCCAGCGCATTAAGTTCTTTCCTGATCGAGTCGGCACGTGTGAAATCTTTCTGTTTCTTGGCGGCAGCTCGTTCCGTAATCTTCATCTCAACTTCCTGATCTGAGATCTGCTTGTCGCATTCTGCGATCTTATCACCGAACTCCCACTGATCCCCCTGGAACAGCCCTAGCACAGCACCCAGAGACTTAAATGCTTGTCGAGCTCTCTTCCTCGCAGAGGTTGAGAGCCCTTGTTGGATTAGCTTGTTGATGCCGCCGCGGAGCTTTTGCAATTCCGATATGGCCGCAGGGGTATTGAGATCATTGTCCATCGCCTGCTGAAAGACCGACATAGTCCGTTCAATCATGGGCCCCAACGATTCATCAGCGACTGTACGGAGGTCGGATTCCCCTAAACGATAGAAGAGGTCATAAAACCCCTCCAACGCCTGTTTTGACTCTTTCAGCCCCTGATCCGAAAAATCCAACGGGCCATGATAGTGAGTAGACAAGAGGAAGTACCGAAGAATTTCGCCTGTGACTTCCTCCGACCACTCTGACTTCTCAAAGATTTCGCGGATTGTGAAGAAATTCCCCAGCGACTTGGACATCTTCTCTTTGTTTATCTGCACGAAACCGTTGTGCACCCAATAGCGCGCGAATTCCTTGCCGGTCGCGCCGCACGATTGGGCGATTTCGTTTTCATGGTGTGGAAAAATGAGATCCATTCCGCCTCCATGAATGTCGAATGTCTCGCCCAAATGTTTGATCGACATGGCCGAACACTCGATATGCCAGCCTGGACGGCCGAGTCCCCACGGGCTGGACCAGGACGGCTCGTCCGGTTTACTGCTTTTCCATAGCGCAAAATCCATCGGATGCCGTTTGCGCTCATCGATGTCAACACGCGCCCCGGCTTGCAAGTCTTCCATCTTGCGCTTTGAGAGGCGGCCGTACGCTGGATATTGCTCAACCTGAAAATACACATCGCCGTCGATCGCGTAGGCCAATCCTTTCGTGATGAGAGCTTCTGTCAAGTTGACGATCTCCGTCATATGCGCCGTGGCTCTCGGCTCTTCCGTTGCGCGCCCGATCCCCAGTTTTCTCATATCTTCATGATAGGCATCGATAAACTTGCCGGTGATCGCCTCGCAAGAGACACCCTGTTCATTGGCCCGCTTGATGATTTTATCGTCCACATCGGTGAAATTCTTCACGAAGGTCACGTGATAACCGCTATATTCCAGGTATCGGCGGAGCACATCGAACACTAGGGCGCTGCGCGCATGGCCGATGTGGCAATAGTCGTAGACCGTCACCCCACACACGTACATGCGAACTTTCTTCGGCTCGATTGGCTCGAAGGGTTCTCGCGTACCGGTGAGGGTATTGAAGAGCTCGAGCATGGGATTACGATCGAGAATTGACGCTCCGCCTCGACCAGTGAGACCAGAGGAAGTAGCCCACGGCCAACGCGAGCACGATTCCGATGACGACATCGAACTGATGGAAGTAGCCCTGCAAAGTGTCCCACTCTTCACCCATGCGGACACCGATGTACGCTAGCAGATAACACCAGGGCAGGGCTCCGACAAAGGTAAAAATCACGAATCGGGAAAAGTTCATTCTCGCGATCCCCGCCGGTAACGAAATAAACGTCCGTACGACCGGCAACAGCCGGCCAAAAAAGACGGCGGCTTCTCCATACTTCGCGAACCACCGATCAGCGACATTGAGATCATGATGAGAGACGAGAAAATATCGCCCGTACCGCTCTACGAAGGGGCGGCCGCCCCACACACCCGCATAGTACGCGACGATCGATCCAAGCACGTTGCCCACGGCCCCCGCCAACGTGACCCCCAGCATCGTAAACTGTCCGGTCGTCACCAGATAGCCAGAAAACGGCATAATGATCTCGCTCGGCAACGGAATACAGGCGCTTTCGATTGCCATCGTCAGCAGAATTCCGCTGTAGCCCATTAAGGAGATCGTGCTGATCACGAACTTGCTCAGCTCGGTGATGATCCATTCGATCACACTGTTGGTCATGCTCATCGCCAATCCTTCGTCGGGCTCGGCGGCCAATAGCCGCCCGCGCCTCATCTCGCGCGCAGCAAGGATTCCCACGCTCTAAATCGATCTAATGCTTCGTAATGCGTACTGTCGAGTCTGATGGGAGTCAGCGACACAGCACCACCAGCAATAGCCTCATGGTCCGCATCTTTACTGCGGCTCCAGGAAATGCGGGTCCCAGCGATCCAATAGTAGTTGCGCCCATGAGGGTCCACTTTCCCGACGATCGGATTGTCGAATCGCCGACGGCTCAGACAGGTCACATGCACGCCGCTCGTCGCACCCAACGGCTGATTCGGGATATTGAGATTGAGCAGCGTCTCTTCCGGCAAGCCTTGTTCAAGAATGAGCCGCGCAACCCGGACGGCATAATGCGCGCCGACGGCGAAGCGAAACCGCTCCCGACCTTCCTGGGAGACAGCCATCGACGGCACGCCGAGTATCGTCCCTTCCACCGCCGCCGACACCGTACCCGAATACAGCACATCGTCACCCAGATTCACTCCCTTGTTGATGCCGGACACGAGCAGATGTGGGCGCTGGGGCATGATTTTGAACAGCGCTAAGTTGACGCAATCTACCGGTGTGCCATTGACGGAATAGGTGCGCCTCCCCGCATGATGAACCCGCAGCGGCTTATGGAGTGTCACCGCATGTGCGACCGCTGTGCGCTCACGATCCGGCGCGACCACCCACACGTCACCGAGTTTTGAAAGCGCGGATGCCAAGACCGCCAGACCGGCAGACTGGATACCGTCGTCATTGGTGACGAGGATTCGGACGCGTCCGGGCGGCATAAAAAAAGCTGCCTGGTGCAGCTCCTCCTTCTCATAGCACGGGACTGATCACCGAGCGCCAAATCTGCTCGTCGGTCTCAGCACAAAATACTCAGCACTTCTTATAGTTGGTCGGGGCGGCGGGATTTGAACCCACGACCACTCGCACCCCAAGCGAGTACGCTACCAGGCTGCGCTACGCCCCGACATGTCTTCCCTCTATCAATTTCGGTGCTATTGTCCCTTGCGGCACGATGGAAAGGCAATGGGAAGGTTCTTTGTACCCTACCGTGCATGCGACTCGATGATTTTCACAATGGCTTGCAAATCGCCCCTGAGTTTTTTTGCCATCTCCTTCAGCGGTAACGGCCGGGATGCAGCTCGCCCACGCCTGGCCCAATATCGCTTCACGCCTTCCAATGTATGCCCTTCCGCATAGAGCATGCGCTTAATTTCTAGCACGATTTCGATGTCACGCTGCACGTACAACCGCTGATTCCCTCTGCTTTTCTTCGGCTTGAGAAAACTGAATTCGGATTCCCAGAACCGCAGCACATAGGCCGGCAGTTTGGTCATCCGGCTCACTTCCCCAATTTTATAGAAGATTTTGCTTCCCAGTCTGGGCTCAGTTCCCATGACCGGCCCTCAGTCACGTTTCACAATACTAGTGAGGGATGCGAGGAGGAAGCGGGTGGTTGTATTCAGCATCCTGCTACGAATTGACGTACTTCTTGAACACTTGGCTTGGACGGAACGTCACGACACGACGGGGCGTAATACCAATCTCTTCTCCCGTCCGAGGATTTCGGCCCTTGCGGGCCCCCTTGCTACGGACGACAAAATTGCCGAATCCTGCAATCTTGACCGACTCCCCCTTGTGCAACACGGACTTCAACATGTTCAACACCAGTTCAACAATGTCAGCCGCCTCATTTTTCGAGATGCCGACCTGGTTGAAAATTTCGTTCGCAATATCAGCCTTCCTCATACATCCCCCTTAAGCGCCCACTGCTATCTCTATGGCCTGTTGCGAAATCCCCAACCTTCATACGGATAGTTTATCTTATATTACATACAGTTATGAATCATGTCAAGAATAATTTGGTGATACCCTTCTTCTGGGGGTCACTCTTTTGCCAAAAGCTTATATTCGATGCTGTCGCCCAAGGCCTGCCATGTTGCTTCGATAATGTTCTCCGAAACCCCCACCGTTCCCCACTTATCTTTGTGATCGCCTGATTCGATCAAGACTCGAACTTTTGATCCTGTACCTTGATTTGCCGCCAAGACTCGCACCTTGTAGTCGAGCAATTTCACTTCCATGAGTTGCGGGTAAAATTTTTCCAGGGATTTGCGCAGAGCATGATCCAACGCACTAACCGGCCCTGCCCCAACGGCCGCCGTATGTTCAATTACATCGCCGACCTTGATCATCACGGTCGCTTCTGATAGCGGCGCGCCGTCATCCTGTTTCTTTTCGACAATGACCCGAAATCCCAACAGCTGGAACGAGGACTTGTGGCTCCCCATGGCTTTCCGCATAAGCAGCTCAAACGAACCTTCCGCTCCCTCGAACTGATATCCCTGACTTTCCCGTTCTTTGAGTGTGTTCACCAGCTCCTGAACTTTGGAGTGATCCTTCGACAGCTTGATGCCGAAGGCTTCGATCTTGTCCAAGAGGCCACTGCGGCCGGCATAGTCCGAGACCAACACACGTTGCCGATTACCCACTTGAGTTGGATTAATATGTTCGTAGGTCGCCGAATTCTTGAGCACGGCATGGATATGGACCCCGCCTTTGTGGGCGAAGGCCGAATCGCCGACGTAGGGCTGGTGCTTGTTGGGCATCAGATTAGCGATCTCCGTGACAAACCCCGAGACTTCCTTGAGACGGCTGAGCCGGTCCGTTAGTGCCGGCCGCTTCATCTTCAATTCCAAATTAGGCACGATCGAACAGAGATTCGCATTCCCGCACCGCTCCCCGATGCCATTGATCGTCCCTTGCACCTGCACAATCCCCGTTTCGATCGCCACCAGCGAGTTCGCCACCGCCATGTCGCAATCGTTGTGCGCATGGATGCCCAACGGCACAGCACATTCTTGGCGGACAACCTCGCAGATCTCCCTAATTTCCCAGGGCATGGTCCCACCATTGGTGTCGCAGAGAATCACCCGGTCGGCACCCGCTTCCACCGCTTTTCTAATGCTGTTGAGCGCGTATTCTGGATTCGTCTTGTATCCGTCGAAAAAATGCTCGGCATCATAGAACACCCGGCGTCCCTTGCTTCGAAGGTACGCGACAGAATCACCGATCAATTCGAGATTCTTAGTCAGAGAGATGCCGAGGGCGTCAGTGACGTGCAAAGACCAGGTTTTCCCAAAGAGCGTAATCGTCTTGGTTTCCGCAGCGAGCAAGGCTTGAAGATTGGGATCCTCGCGCACGAAATGGCTTGCCTTTCTCGTCGAACCAAAGGCAATGACGGTCGCGTGCTTCAGAGGAACCGTTTTGATCATCCGGAAGAATTCGATGTCCTTTGGATTGGCGCCGGGCCACCCGCCCTCGATGAAATGGACACCGAGTTCGTCCAGCTTTTGTGCGATGCGGACCTTGTCCTCTGCCGAAAAACTAACATCTTCCGCCTGCGCGCCGTCGCGGAGCGTCGTGTCATAGATTTCCAGCACCGGAAGCCCGTCGGTAAGCAATAGCGATTCAGAAGAACTACGCCGTTCGCGTGTAGTGCGGGACAACTGAGTGGGCTTGGATTTTCGAGCCATAGGACGAAAGGGTACCAGGCGCGAGGCTCGGATGTCGAGATGTCAAGGTCCTGGGCAAACCGAAATGACTAACCACGGCCCAGACGTATCAAGACTGTATTTGATCGAGTCCAACTGCTGAATGCAGCGATCGCATGGCTAACTCAAGATATTTTTCGTCGATCACGCAGGAAATTTTGATCTCAGAGGTGCTGATCATCATGATGTTGATGCCTTCCCGCGCGAGCACTTCGAACATCTTTGCTGCCACACCCGAATGGGACCGCATCCCAACCCCGATGAGAGAGACTTTGGCGATCGCTTCGGTCACGGCCACCGACTTGGCCTCGATGTCCTTGGCCACGGCTTGGATAATCGGCACGGCTTTTTTTAAGTCGGCTTTATGAACTGTGAAGGAGAGATCCGTCGCGGCGGTCTGGCTGATATTCTGAATGATCATGTCCACATTGATATGGGCTTCCGCCACGGTGCCGAAAATCCGCGCGGCGACTCCCGGTTTGTCCGGCACACCGACGATCGTGATCTTCGCCTGATTGCGGTCTCCAGTGACTCCGGCCACTGCCGCTGCTTCCATATCCGTATCTTCTTTCGTCACGAGGGTTCCCTTTCCTTCTTTGAAGCTCGAGTTCACCTCCACCGGCACCTTGAATTTGGCAGCGAACTCCACCGACCTAGCCTGGAGGACTTTGGCGCCCAGGCTGGCCATTTCAAGCATCTCTTCGTAGGAGATCTTCTCAATGCGTGTCGCCGTCGGCACGATGTTCGGGTCTGCCGTGTAGACGCCATCGACGTCGGTGTAGATGATGCACCGATCAGCCTTCAACGCCGCGGCCAGCGCCACAGCGGACAAGTCAGACCCACCGCGCCCCAAGGTTGTCACGTCGGACTGCTCGTTGATACCTTGAAAGCCCGCCACGACGGGAACAATCCCTTCCTCCAGCGCCTCGCGAATTCGATCGGCCGTAACCCGCGCGATGCGCGCGTTGGTATGAGCACTGTCGGTCATGATGCCGACTTGCCGACCCGTATACGACCGCGCATTGATCCCTCGCCCACGGAGCTCCATGGCCAGTAGCGCGATGGTGACTCGCTCACCGGTGGAGAGCAGCACATCCATTTCCCGTTCGTCTGGAGTCGGTGTAGCTTGTTGGGCCAACTTGATCAGACGGTCCGTTTCGCCACTCATCGCGGACAGCACCACAACGGTCTGATACCCTTCCCGTAGCGTCCGCGACACCTGGTCCGCGACCCGGTGAATCCTCTCGATTGATCCGACGGACGTACCACCGTATTTCTGGACGATCAAGGCCACCGATTTCACCCTTTTGCAAAGAGCCGGTTGATGAATTTGGTGGCGTCACGAGGCGGAAGGTTCGAAGCCTGCGCGTCGGACTCCGTAAACCGCCGACCGGCAGTTGCAGAACCTTGGTTACCGCCTTCTCCAAACGCATAGATGGGCAACCCCTCCGCTTTGCCATGATCACTCACCACCAAATACCGATACGGCCCCTGTTTGGCCAATCCCTCGATCAAGGGTCCAACCAGATCTCGATCGAACGCTTCGATGCCCCGCACCTTCGCGTTCATGTCGGCGCTGTGGATCACGTCGTCTGTTAGACCCGCATGCACATAGATGAAATCTTTCTTGGCGCACTCCGCCAACGCCGCGTTCGCCTTCGCGAGGAAGTCTCCATCAGCCAACCGATCAGGATCCACCACATCGAGTCCCGCGCAAATACCGATGCCTCGTAGCACATTGCTCGTCGCCACGACCGTACCCTTGATACGGTACTTTTCCGGCAGGCTCGGCCATATGACGGCCCGCCCTTCACCCCACAGCCAGACGCAATTGGCCGGCTTCTTGCCGGATGCCAGGCGGTCATCGTTGATCGGATGATCGTGCAGAATCAAATAGGCAGCGTCCATAAGCTTTCGAAGGATGTTCGCTTCGTCCATCTTGGGCAACGCCTCCGCGATGGACCGGCCGAGCACCGTCCGTGGATCAGCGCAGAGGGTTTTCAGTTTTCCATTCACCCACACCATAAGATGACGATGACCGGTTCCAGGAATAAATTGAATGGTCTCGGACCCGAGCTGTTCATTGATTGCGTCGATCAATTCTCGCGCGTCTTCGGTTTCGATCAAGCCTCCCGTCGCATCGTCCATGACGACATGCGGGCCTAATTTCTTGATGTCGTCGCCAGGTTTTCCACCTTCTGGTTTCAGTGTTACCATCGTGCAGCGATACACCACGTCATGTTCTGTCACGGACACTCCTAAGCTCGCCGCTTCGAATGGACCTGGACCTTGATAGTACTTTTGGGGGTCGTATCCGAGGATAGCCGTGCCGCTCAAGCCGCTGCCGTGTATCACGCGGTCACAGGGAATCGCGAGCTGGCCGAGTTCTCCCGCCTGTGCCAGACGATTGAGATGGGGGGTGCGCGAGGCTTGGAGGGGAGTGCGCCCGCCGAGTTCTTGCCGGGGTTGATCAGCCATTCCACCGGCATGCACGATCACATATTTCATCTGAACTGCACCATGCTCATATCTGCAACAGCCGAGCGACATCCTCACGCGTCGCCTTGACGGTTAAGGGAGGTTTCGACACACCGATGGCGGTATCAGCATCTTTTAGGCCATGCCCGGTCAGCGTGCACACCACGGTGTCGCCTTCCCGCAGCGCACCCGCCCGGTGCAACTTCACCACGCCCGCGACTGATGCGGCGGACGCCGGTTCGCAAAACACGCCTTCTGCCGCCGCCACCGCCGCGTAGGCCTGAAGAATTTCCTCATCCGTGACCACGTCGATGGCACCGGAAGATTCTTGGATCGCAGTCACAGCCGAGGACCAGCTGGCCGGATTGCCGATCTGAATCGCCGTGGCCACAGTGTGCGGCTGCTCGACAACCTTGCCCAGCACAATCGGAGCCGCCCCCGCCGCCTGAACTCCCATCATGCGGGGAAGCTTGGCAATTTGATTGGCCTGGCGGTATTCGCGATAGCCCCTCCAGTAGGCAGTAATGTTCCCAGCATTGCCTACTGGCAGCACGTGGAGATTCGGAGCCTCACCAAGCTGATCGCAGACTTCGAATGCGGCAGTCTTCTGCCCCTCGATGCGGAAGGGATTCAAGGAATTCACCAACTCGATATGATAGGCGGCTGAAAGATCCTTGACCAACGTCAAGGCTTGATCGAAATTTCCTTCGATTTGAATCACCGTCGCTTGGTGCATCATTGCTTGGGAAAGTTTCCCCATCGCAATTTTCCCAGCTGGGATCAAGACGTAGACGGCCAACCCTGCGTGGGCCCCATAGGCGGCCGCCGACGCGGACGTATTGCCGGTAGAGGCGCACATGACGGCTCGCGCGCCGTTCTCCGCCGCTTTCGACATGGCCAGCGTCATGCCGCGATCTTTGAAAGAACCGGTGGGATTCATCCCCTCGAACTTAAGATACAGATCGATGCCCGGCGCGATCGCCTTGGCCAGCCGCGCGGCACGAATCAGCGGCGTATTGCCCTCTGCTAAGCTGATGATCGGAGTCTTCTCCGACACCGGTAGAAACTTGCGATATTCTTCAATGATGCCGCGCCAGCGATTCATTCGATCACTTGCCTGTCACTCGTCTTTGCCTTCCACCCGAATCAGCGTCGCCGGTTCGGACACAAAGGGTTTGCGGTTGATCTCGCAGAGTGCGGTCTGTATGTCACGCTCTTGGGCCATATGCGTCTTGATAACCACCGGCACCGTTTGCTCTTCCCGGCGTCCCTGCTGCAGCATCGAGGAGATACTGATTCCGCAGCGGCCCAATTCTCCAGCGATTTGCGCCAAGACCCCGGGACGGTCCACCACCATGAATCGCAGATAGTAGAGCGAACTGATCTCCTCCATCGGTTTCATGCGCAGCGGCCGCCGCTGGTCCTGTTGGAACGACGCGGGAGGCACTCGTCCGACCGCGCCTTTGAGCAGATTCCGTCCGATGGCGATCACGTCGCTCACCACAGCGCTTCCTGTCGGCATCGAGCCGGCCCCCCGGCCATAGAACACCACGTCCCCGACCGCATCGCCAACCAATTGGATTGCGTTGTAGACCCCCTCAACTTGCGCGAGAGGGGAGCGCGAGGGCAACATCGTGGGGTGCACGCGGGCTTCTACCTCACCGTCCACGAGCTTGGCAATGCCCAGAAGCTTGATGGTAAAGCCAAACTGTTTCGCATAGGCGATGTCGGTCGGCGTGATGTGGGTAATCCCTTCCGTGTAGATCTCTTTGAAATTCACGGGCGTGCCATAGGCAAGGTTTACCAAAATCGCAAGTTTGTGCGCCGAATCGATGCCCTCCACGTCGAAGGCGGGGTTCGCCTCAGCATACCCGGCTTGCTGCGCATCGTTGAGCACGGCTTCGAAACTATGGCCGTCATGTGTCATCCGAGACAGAATGTAATTCGATGTGCCGTTGATAATACCGTAAATGGATTGGAGCGTATTACCCACCAGCCCTTCCGTCAGCGCCCGAATGACAGGGATACCCCCACCCACGCTAGCCTCGAATCCCACATCCACACCCTTGCGCGACGCAGCCTCGAAAATCTCCTCTCCATGAAGCGCTAATAGAGCCTTGTTGGCCGTGATCACGTGTTTGCCGGCGGCGATCGCCTCGAGGATGACCCGTTTGGCAATGTCGTAGCCGCCGATCAATTCGATGACGATATCGACAGCGGGATCGTTGAGCACCTGCTTCACGTCGGTCGTCAAGACACCGGGAGGAAGTGACAGGCCACGGTCTCGTGTGATGTCGAGGTCCGCGATGCGGATCAGCTCGATCGGCACCCCGACATGGCGGCGAATGAGCGCGGCCTTGTCGAGCAGCACTTTCGCCGTTCCGGTGCCCACCGTGCCGAACCCGATAATGCCGACTCCGATACGGGATGTCATTCTTCGGCTCCATGGAGCTTCAGCGCTTTCCGGATGCCCCTGACGGCCTGACGGGTGCGATGCTCGTTCTCCACCAACCCGAAGCGCACATATTCATCGCCGCCTTCGCCGAAACCGATCCCCGGCGATACCGCGACTTTTGCTTCCTTGAGCAGCAGCTTTGAAAATTCCAGCGAACCCATGTGGCGATAGGGCAGGGGGATGCGGGCCCACACAAACATCGTGGCCAATGGCTTGGCCACGTTCCACCCGATGCGATTCAGCCCGCCGACCAGCACATCGCGCCGTTTCTGATAGCGCAGGACCGTCTCTTTGACACAGTCCTGCGGCCCGTTGAGTGCAATCACGCTGGCGATCTGAACTGGTTGGAAAATCCCATAGTCCAGATAGCTCTTGATCTTCGCCAGCGCCCCCACTACCTCGCGATTGCCCATACAAAACCCCACGCGCCATCCCGGCATGTTGTAGGCCTTGGAGAGGGTGTAGAACTCTACCCCGACGTCCTTTGCACCGGGGACTTGAAGAAAGCTCGGCGCCTTGTAACCATCGAATACCAGGTCAGCATAGGCCAGATCATGAATGACGATAACGTTGTGTTCCTTGGCAAAAGCAACGATCTTTTTGAAGAATCCCAGATCCACGACGGCCGTCGTTGGATTGTGCGGAAAATTGATGACGAGGATCTTCGGCCGTGGAAACGTCTGGCGATAGACTCGTGTGAGATCTTCAAAAAAATCGTTATCCTGATGCAGTTCGATCCCACGAACCTCGCCACCCGCGATGATGAAACTGTACATATGAATTGGGTAGGTCGGGGTCGGCGTCAACACTACGTCGCCGGGACCGATCATGGCCAAAGCCAGGTGTGCCAGACCCTCTTTCGATCCGATCGTCACGATCGCTTCTGTTTCCGGGTCTAAATCGACATCGTAGTTGCGTTTGTACCACCCACAGATCGCATAGCGCAGTTTGGTAATTCCGCGCGACGCGGAGTAGCGATGATTCTTCCCCTTGCGGGCCGCCTCGATCATCTTGTCGACGATGTGGGACGGCGTCGGCTGGTCGGGATTCCCCATGCCGAAATCGATGATATCCTCACCATGTTGCCGAGCGTCGAGCTTGAGCGATTGTACCTGCGCGAAGACATACGGAGGGAGTCGTTTGATTCGATAAAACCCATCGCCCAGCCCCATAACCGCTCCCTGGCTTGTTTGATAGATGCGAACCGTTTTCTCGGTCCCCTATTCTGATCACAGCTCTCCAGGGGCTATCGAGATGGGTCTATTGTAATGGAGGGCCCTGACCGAGTCAATTTGCCTTGTGATTCTGTGGGGTTCTGAATCCTTGCTCTCGGGCACCTTTGCACCTATTCAGCTCACGACCGAAGGAGTTCGACCTTGCTCCCCCTCCCGGCTTTCTGTTACTAATAGATCCCAATTCCACATCATTTCGTTGTCCTGTTTTCCTCGGCACCCAGAGAGAGCTGAAGGGAGAATCAGTGGCCCGGCTTGGCGTCAATATCGATCATGTCGCGACGTTGCGGCAGGCACGGGGAGAGAACGACCCGGACCCTCTAGCCGCGGCCATCCTCGTCGAACTGGCCGGGGCAGATGGACTGGTCGTCCATCTGCGCGAAGACCGCCGGCATATCCAAGACCGAGACCTCCGGCTCTTGCGCGAAATTCTCCGCACCAAACTCGATCTGGAAATGGCTGCAGATGACACCATGGCGAAGATCGCACTCACGGTGAAACCGGATCTCGTCACGCTGGTCCCGGAGAAACGGCAGGAACTCACCACGGAGGGCGGGCTGGACGTTGCCGGCCAGCGCGATCGTATCGAGGGTATCATTACGTTGCTGCACAACGGTGGGATTCCCGTCAGCCTCTTCGTCGAGCCAGATCTCACTCAGATCAAGGCCGCGCACAAAGTTTCCGCGGATTTCGTTGAGCTACACACCGGCCGCTATGCGAATGCGAGCCGCTCCAAAGAGACCGATGCCGAATTCGAGGCCATCACCCAGGCGGCGAAGTTCGCGTACAAGCTGGGGATCGGCGTCAATGCGGGCCACGGGTTGAATTACCGTAATGTGAAACGCCTGACGCATATTCCTGAAATCGTCGAATACAACATCGGGCATAGCATCATTGCGCGGGCCGTACTGGTTGGCCTCAAGCAAGCTGTGAAAGAAATGAAAGCCTTGCTCGGTTAACGCTATCGGCCACTGAATCTGCCTGTTCATCATCCTCGGTTCACCATGACGAAAATCATCACCGGCACACAGATGCAGCAGCTAGATCGCCGCACGATCGGCGAAGCCCGCATCCCGGCAAAAGTGCTGATGGAGCGAGCCGGCTCAGGCCTTGTGGCCTGTCTTGAACAAGCCTTTGGTTCCGCACAGGGAAAGCATATGATGATCCTCTGCGGAAAAGGTAATAACGGCGGCGATGGGCTTGTCGCGGCCCGGTTACTCCACCGCCGCCGGGCACGGGTCCAGGTCTTCATGATGTCGCCCGCCTCCGAATTAAGCCCTGACGCTGCCGTGATGTACCGGCAATTCATCCGCACGGCGGGCAAGTCTGCCGTGCACCTCTATGCCTCCAAAAGCCACATGTCCCCGCTGCTCCGTGAAAGTGACCTCATCATCGATGCGCTGTTAGGAACCGGCCTCTCCTCCGATGTTACTGGGCGTTACGCCGACGCGATCGACAGTATCAATGAAGCGGGACGCCTAGTCGTGGCCGCCGACCTTCCATCGGGCCTTCATGCCGATACCGGTGCTATTCTCGGTCGAGCCGTCCGAGCCTCACTGACCGTGACGTTCGGGCTCCCGAAATTGGGGCTCTATCAGTATCATGGGATCGATCTTGCCGGATCGATCAACCTTGTTGATATCGGAATTCCTACAGCCTACATCGAGGCTGTCACAAGCCACACAACCCTGATGACGCCGGCCTCCGTACGCGCCGTTCTCCCAGCACGTAGGCCCGTGAGCCACAAAGGCACGTTTGGCCATGTCGGTATTATCGCGGGCTCCGTGGGCAAGACCGGCGCAGCGGCTATGACCGCCAAGGCCGCGCTTCGCATCGGAGCCGGTCTCGTCACCGTTGCCGCCCCCGCCGGCGTCAACGACGTATTGGAATCAAAGCTGCTGGAGGCCATGACAATCCCGATGCCGGACACAAAAGCACGGACCTTTTCTCGGTTAGCACTTGACCGGTTGAAAACCTTCATCGCCGCTCGAACCGCCGTGGCGATTGGCCCCGGACTCTCCACCCACCCGGAAACAGTCGAATTGGTTCAAGCGTTGATGAAAGATCTTGATCGGCCGGCCGTCCTGGATGCTGATGCGCTCAATGCGCTGGCCGGACGTGCCTCGGTGTTGACCGCGTGCAAGACCCCGCCGATCCTCACGCCTCATCCTGGAGAAATGGCTCGACTAGAAACCAATGCCACCCCCCAGAGCATCAACGCGGATCGCATCGGGACCGCTGTTCGGTTTGCACGGGAACGAGGAACGTTCGTCGTGCTGAAAGGTGCCAGGACCGTCGTGGCCAGGCCGGATGGAGCGGCGGCCATCTGTCCCACAGGTAATCCAGGCATGGCCACGGCCGGCACAGGCGACGTCTTGACTGGAATCATCGTTGGGCTGCTGGCGCAAGGGTTGACATCCTGGGAAGCGGCCTGCGCGGGCACCTATCTGCATGGGTACGCTGGGGACCTGGCTACGGCTGACAAGGGACAAGTAGGACTCATTACCGGAGATGTGATTGAGCAGATACCTTATGCCCTTAAGACCATCCAGCAAGCCTAGTCAGCTACCTTCCGGCCCCGTTCAAGTCACACGACAATCGAAGGCGTCATGCCGTCCGTCGGCCGAGCTCCTTGAGTTGGTCCTCTCATCCCACTCCCAGACCGAACGCCTTGGACACATCATCGGCTCTATGTTTACCGGTGGAGAGGTGCTCGCGTTGATCGGTTCACTCGGCGCTGGCAAGACCGCCTTGGTCCGAGGTATTGCCGCGGGCCTCGACGTGCCGCCGGAATCAGTCAGTAGTCCCACCTTCGTCTTGGTCCATGAATATTACGGCCGAGTCCCCCTGGTTCATATCGATCTCTATCGGTTGCGTACCGTCACGGAAGCCGAATCGATCGGGCTGGACGACTATCGTGCCGGCTCGATGGTTGTCGCTATCGAGTGGGCCGACCGATTTCCCGAATGGCTCCCTGCGGACAGACTGGAGGTGCAGTTGGCCCACCGGACCCTGACGACACGGGGCGCACTGGTCACGGCGCAAGGCCCCCGATCGGCCACGCTCTTGACTCGGATCATACGAGCCTGGCAGGTAGTCAGCCGTGCATCAGTATCACGGAAACCCGCGCACCCTGCTCGGAGAAGGAATTCGGCTCGATGATTCGATTGATTCTCGTCGGCATCCTCTTACTCCTCTCCCTGGCGTTCTTTCTCCAAAACCAGGAACAAAAGGTCACGCTCCGGTACTTCTTCGGATTGCTCGAAGCGTCAACCCCCGTCTACAAGCCCATCATGGCCGGCTTTGTCGTCGGACTCTTGGTCGCGGGCCTCTTGCTCTTTCCGCCGTGGATCCACGGTCGCATTGAACTGCGGCGTAAAACGAAAGCCCTGCAGGAAGCTGATGTCGACCTGGAACGCCTCCGCCAATCGCTCGAAAAAGCCACCGACCGGACCGCCACCCCCGCGTCATCCGAATCACCGCAGAGTTTCGCCGATGACTAATTTGAATGCGAGCCCCCTCATGCGCCAGTATCGCGACATCAAGCGGGGTTATCCGCAAGCGATCCTGTTTTTCCGGGTCGGCGATTTCTACGAGATGTTCTATGAGGACGCTCAGGAAGCCTCCCGGCTCCTATCCATCACGCTCACGTCCCGAGACAAACAGAGTCCGGACCCCGTTCCGCTTTGCGGCGTCCCCTATCATGCCGCGACCGGCTATATCGCCAAACTCCTTAAAGCCGGACAAACCGTCGCACTCTGCGAACAGGTTGAAGATCCCAAGCTTGCTAAGGGGTTGGTACGCCGCGAAGTGGTCCGGCTGTACACGCCAGGCACGCTGGTCGAGACGGAATTCCTTTCTCCAGTTGAATCCAGCCACCTCGCAGCCCTATCGTTCCGTCCATCGGCATCTGGATCGGCCCTGATCGGACTGGCAGCGCTCGAAGTCTCGACGGGCGAGTTCTGGGCGATAGAGTTCAGCGGGGCACTAGCCGAATCGCGCATCCTGGATGAATTGACCAGGCTCGACCCACGCGAAGTCTTGTATCCCGTCGGATTACCGCCACACACCGCCGCATGGCTCAACCAGATCACAGACACTCGGCTGTGTGCGCGTCCGGCCGATTCGTTCGAGTACGACAAGAACAGACAGATGCTGGAAAACCAGTTCCGCGTGCAGACACTCGATGGGTTCGGATGCCGAGAACTGACAGTCGGCCTTGAGGCTGCCGGGGCAGTGCTGGGCTATTTCCGGGAAACTCAGCCGGCTGTACCGCTTGACCACATTCGCCGTCTCTACGTCCGCCAGATCGGCGATGCCATGAATCTGGACGGCATCACGATTCGAGATCTTGAACTCTTGAAACCCATGACATCGGCGGATGGTCGATCGGACTCGCCATCCTCCACCCTGGCATCCGTGCTGGATCGCGCTGTCACGGTTATGGGTAGCCGGCTGCTACGGCAGTGGCTGGTCAGACCCTTGATTCATTGTGTCCCCATCCAAGCGCGACTGGATGCGGTTGGAGAGCTGAAGGACCGGCAGCAGATACGAGTCGCCTTGCGAGCAGCATTGCGAAACGTGCAAGACATGGCACGGTTGGGCAGCCGCATTGTGTTGGGGTATGCCGGCCCGCGTGAACTGCTCGCACTCAAACACTCCCTGGCCGCTTTGCCTGAAGTCGGCACGCATCTCCAGTCACTTGAGAACCGCCTGTGCGCCGAGATCCGTTCGTCGTGGGATGACGGACGCGACATGTTCGAGATCATCGAGCAATCCATTCATCCCGACGCACCGCTGGTCGTGCGTGACGGTCACGTCATCAAAGAGGGATACCATGCCGGCATTGACGAGCTGTGCAAGACCTCCAAGGAAGGGAAACTCTGGATCGCAGGGCTCGAGAATCAAGAGCGGGAGCGCACCGGGATCGACTCACTCAAGGTCCGCTACAACCAGGTGTTCGGCTACTACATTGAAGTGACGAAAGCCAATCTGACGCGCGTCCCGTCCGACTATATTCGCAAACAAACGCTCGCCAACGCCGAGCGCTATATGACCGTCGAATTGAAAGAACTTGAAGAACGTGTCACCGGAGCCGACGCTAAGCTGTTGGCACTTGAGCAGGAGGTCTTCGCCGATGTCAGAAACCGTCTCGCCCGGGAAATTCAGCGCCTGGACGCGATCGCGCGAGCTCTCGCGGTGATCGATGTCGTAGCCGGCCTCGCCGAGACCGCGGCGCTGAATCAATACACCAGGCCTATCGTCAATGAATCCGGCATGATCTCTATCCGTGACGGCCGCCATCCGGTTGTTGAACGGCTTCGCGACACATCATTCGTGCCCAATGACACGGAGCTAGATACTGAGGGCCAGCGCCTGGTGATCTTGACCGGTCCCAACATGGCAGGGAAAAGTACCTATCTTCGACAGGTTGCGCTGATCGTGCTGATGGCACAGATCGGGAGCTTTGTCCCTGCGGCTGATGCGCGAATTGGGTTGGTCGACCGTATTTTTACCCGTGTGGGCGCTTCCGACAATTTGGCCAGAGGCCTCAGCACGTTCATGGTGGAGATGGTGGAAACGGCAAACATCTTAAACAGCGCAACCTCGCGCAGCTTGATTCTGCTGGATGAAATCGGGCGCGGGACCAGCACCTACGACGGGCTCAGTATTGCGTGGGCAGTGGCAGAACATATTCATGATCGGACCCGTATCGGCGCCCGTACATTATTCGCCACGCATTATCATGAACTAGCCCAGTTGGAGCGGCAGCGAGATGGAATCGCAAACTATCGGGTTGCCGTCCACGAGCGGGATGGCGAAATCGTGTTTCTCCGGAAGATCATGGCGGGAGGAGCGGATCGCAGCTATGGCATTCATGTTGCCAAACTGGCGGGGATCCCTGATAGTGTCATTGAACGGGCGGGCTCAGTGCTGGCCCAGTTAGAACAACCAGACTCTTCAGTCAGAGAGCCACTCCTCGATCAGCCGAAGGAATTGACTCCATCCCTCACTCCTCCCCTTCCTCAGCCTCACCCCCTGATTGAGGAAGTCAAACAGATCGACTTGTTTTCAATGACGCCTCTCGATGCCCTTAACCGTCTAGCAGAATGGCAGCGCAGGGCTCAGACGGATGAATCGCAGCGCTCGTAGCGACGAAGGATTTCGCGCAGCACTCCGGAAACAACAAAGGCGGCGCTCCGATCGGAGGCGCCGCCTTTGTGCTACCGGTCCGTGCGTTCAGTGAGCGCGATTGTACTTCGAAGTCCAGGGGATCAATCCACCAAGAGCCTTGCCACCCGGAGCCATGACATCGTATTGCATGCCTGGCTCTCCCGCCGGAGCGTCGTTCTGCGCGGTCTTGGCCATCGCACAGCCTGATTCAAACTCGTGCTTGCCCGCGCATTCCTTAAAACGAAGTCCGGCAATGCTCAACGGCTTGCCGATGGAGCCGGAGATTTCGGGAAGTTTCTTGATCGAAGAAATCACCCGATGGTTCTGCTCAGTTTCCACGGCAATGAACTCGATCAGATCCGTGGTGCTACCCGGAGGCACCTCCTTGGCGGCAGTCGGTCCTGAATGAGGACGGCCCATCTTCTTCAAATCTTCCCACGCTCCCTTCTCGGCATAAAACTTCAGGGTCTTACCCGGATGGGACTTTTGCCACCACAATCCGCTTTCAGCGTTGCCGCCATAGACAGCCACATTGATCCAGACCGCTTCATCGTAGGGATCCAGCACGATCACCCGGCCCTGAATCGTCGTGGGCTTGCTCATATCTCCCCATTCAAACCGCTCTTGGAACGATTCAATCGCCAACGTGGTGGATGCGACACCGGCGACCAGCGCCATGGCCGCGAGGGCGATTCCACCTTGCTTCTTCAGCGTCATCATCACGTCCTCCTTCAACGCATTCAAGAGTGAAAATTGATGGGGACTACTCTTTGATCACTTTGAAACCGGTGATGGTCCGGCCATCCAAGGTCACTTCCATGGCGACGAGTTCCTGGGAGGCCTTGATAATCTGATCCATCAAGGCTTTATCCTTCACCGCGAGACGGACGGTCGTCGCAGCATGGTACCATCCCGAATAAGCACCATTCTTCTCGGTCCCGCCGGTGAATCCCCACGCACAGCACGTGAGTAAAGGATCCGGCGGCTTGACATCGATCATCGTGGACGAGCGGCCACCGTTGGCTCCTGAGGCCGGCTCTCCGCTATTCCAAAATTGTATGCCGAACAGCAATTCCCCGTCGGGATTATCGGCCCACTGCGACCAGACACGCCCTTGCAGCGTCTTGATCGCTTCGGCCTTGAGTAACTTTCCGCCCGCAATCGCTTCAGCAGCTCCCCCTCCTGCCTTGGCACCGCCTTCATCAGCTGACACAAATCCGGCCTGGGATAACCCGAGCATCAAGAACGCGGTGGCAGCTAGTACAACTTGCCTCTTCATACCTCGTCCCTCCTTACGTAACAGACAATAAACCGGTCAAGCACAACTTCACCCTGACGAACAAGATCGTTCATCTAAGGATGATTACGGCTATAGCAATCAAATTACGTTGTGACGTAAGTCTCATAGTGGATTGTTCTCGTCGTTTAATTATGGTTTTCCAAGACTACAGGCCTTGATCGACACTGCACTCAAGACCGATAACCGAGAAACGGTACTGAAACCACCATTTTATGTCAAGAAAATGTTTCCCAACCGCTCAAACTGTTCACACTATGCGGCCAGAAGATTAAAGAAATCAATTTGTTGCGTTAGAGCTTGGGTGGACGCTTGGCACAACCCATCTGGCATAATCCTGCTCTGAGAACAGAGGGCTATTGCATGGCCTTCACAGCGGCAATCTGTGAGGACGAAAGTGGGCCCAATCCGGTGATCGCCATTGTTTCCGGTGCGAACAATTCCTGCGTCACCCGGGCGACTTGTTGCTCCGTGACGGCATCGATATCCGAGAGCATTTCTTCCAAAGTTGTATGCGCTCCGGTAATCAGCTCGTCCTTCGCCAACTTGTTCATACGGCTGTGGGAATTTTCCAAACTCAGCATCAAACTGCCCTTCATTTGCTCCTTGGTTCGCGTGAGCTCCTCACGTTTGATCCCGCGCTTCGCCATCTGTCTGACCTCACGCCGAATCAGATCCAGCACACGCTCTACTTCACGCGCGCGAGTGCCCGCATAAATCGTGACCGTGCCGCCGTCCGAATAACCAGACAAAAATGAATAGATTGAGTAGGCCAATCCCCGCTTTTCACGCACTTCCTGAAAGAGGCGGGAGCTCACGCTTCCCCCCAGCACACTGTTCAGCACATACGCCGCATACCGGTCTTTGTGCCCGGCGGGAAGACCCTTGAGCCCTACACAGAGATGAACTTGCTCCAACGGTTTTTGTTGCAATCGCACACCGCCGCACACATCCGCCGGCCACCGTTTGCGAGATTCGGCGCGTACGCTCGCACGACGGGCACCAAACGTGCGGGCCATGGTCCGTTCGAGCCGGCGCCGATCGAAATTACCCGCGACAGCCAGCACCATTTCCTGCGGACGGTAGTGCGTGTTGATATAGTCGAAGAGATCTTGTCGACGCAGCCGGGCGATCGTCTTGGCCTGTCCAAGAATGGGCCGGCTCAGGGGATGCCGCCCCATGACGAGTCCTGCATGAAGTTCCTGGACCAAGTCCTCAGGATCATCCTGCACCATGCGGATTTCTTCGAGCACGACTTGCTTTTCTTTTGTGATTTCTTTCGGTCCCAAACGGGAGTGATGTAAGAGGTCTGCGAGCAGATCCAGTGCTTTCGGCAAATGCTGGTCGAGCACCTTGACGTAGAATGTGGTCGTTTCGCGCGTAGTGAAGGCGTTCATCTCACCACCGAGCGCATCGATCTCGCGGGAGATGTCCGTGGCCGACCGAATGGCCGTCCCCTTGAAGAACATATGCTCAATGAAGTGGGAGTATCCCGCTTGCTCAGGACTTTCGTCCCGGGATCCGGCATTGACCCACATACCGACGGTGACGGACTTGAGCGTCGGAATCTGCTCGGTAACCAAGCGGACGCCGTTGTCGAGAACGATTTTATGATACAAGGGGATTACCCTTCCGCGGAGTCCTTGGCCCCACTCGCAGCCGGTGCCGGCAACACTTCCTTCCGGCTGAGCCGAATTTTGCCCTGCCTGTCGATCTCCAACACCTTCACAAGAATCTGATCGCCTTCGGCCACTTCATCGGACACGGCCTTGACCCGATGATGCGCGAGCTGCGAGATGTGCACCAGCCCATCGGTACCTGGCAAGACTTCGACGAATGCGCCGAAATCCATGATTTTCCTGACCGTACCCGTATAGATCTTGCCGACCTCGACTTCCTCTGTCAGCCGGCTGATGATGTCTTTGGCTTTCTGCAGCGACTCGCCGTCGGATGAGGCGATGGTGACGATGCCCGTATCCTCAACATTGATCTTGACGCCAAAATCAGCCTGGATGCCACGGATGGTTTTCCCACCCTGGCCGATAATGTCGCGAATTTTGTCCTGCTTGACCTTCATCGTGTAGATCCGAGGCGCGAACGGCGACAGATCGGTCCGTGCACCCGTGAGGGCCTTGGCCATATGCCCTAAAATGTGGAGACGGCCCAACCGGGCTTGTTCCAACGCCTGTTGCATGAGGGCTGTCGTGATCCCACTGATCTTGATGTCCATCTGCAACGCCGTGACGCCATTTTTGGTTCCGCACACCTTGAAATCCATGTCGCCCAAATGGTCTTCAAGCCCGAGAATGTCGGACAGAATCATCACACGCTCATCCTCCTTGATGAGCCCCATGGCGATGCCGGCAACCGGCTCCTTAATCGGCACACCCGCATCCATCATGGCCAGCGTGCCCCCGCAGACCGTCGCCATGGAGGACGACCCATTCGACTCCAGAATTTCCGACACGAGACGCAGTGTGTAGGGAAAGGCGTCCTTGCCAGGAATGACCGGCTTCAAAGCTCGTTCCGCCAGTGCCCCATGGCCCACCTCTCGCCGGCCGGGAGACCGAAGCGGCCTCGCCTCACCCACGCTGAACGGCGGAAAATTGTAATGGAGCATGAACGTTCTAGTGTATTCCCCCTCCAGCGCGTCGATGCGCTGTTCATCGTCAGTAGTACCCAAAGTGACGACGGCAAGGCTCTGCGTTTCACCGCGCGTGAAAACCGCGGAACCATGTGTGCGCGGCAACACTCCCACTTCGCAGGTAATCGGGCGAATGTCAGTCGGTCCGCGTCCATCCGCGCGCGAGCCCTTTTCCAGAATCATGTTCCGGACTTCCGTGTATTCTAAACCATGGAAGACAATCTTGATGTGCCGCTCGCTTGTGGGCTGATCCAGATTCTTGAACTTCGCCACCGCCTCCGCCATGACCTGATCCAATCGCTCCTGGCGCGCAGTCTTATTGGGGATCATGATCGCATCGCGGATTGGCTGGGCGACCATGGCTTTCACCTGTGCCGCCAGAGTGGAATCGATCGATTCAGCCTTCACTTCGCGCTTCTTATTCCCAACCTTCTTTGCCAATTCATTGATCTTAGCGACGATCTTCTTGATCTCGACATGCGCCAGCTCAAGCGCCTGAAGCATGATGGCCTCCGACAACTCGTTGGCTCCCGCCTCAACCATCATGACGGCATCCGAGGTCCCCGCCACGACTAGATGCAATTCACTCTTGGCCATGGTCTCAAGATCGGGGTTGACGACAAATTGCCCATTCACTCGACCGATCTTGACGCCGGCCACTGGCCCCTGGAAAGGAATATTCGAGATGGCCAAGGCAGCCGACGCTGCGGTGATGCCAATGACGTCGGACAAACCGGTCTTGTCGACGGAGAGGACCGACGCAATCACCTGTGTTTCAAAGTAATAGTTTTCGGGAAACAGCGGCCGCAACGGGCGATCAATCAGGCGGCTGGTGAGTACTTCTTTCTCGGACGGCCGTCCTTCCCGCTTGAAGTAACCACCAGGAATCTTGCCGGCGGCATAAGTCTTCTCCTGATAATCGACCGTCAACGGAAGAAAATCAGTGCCCGGCTTTGCGGTCTGTGCGGATACGGCAGTTGCCAAGATAACCGTCTCGCCGTACGAGGCCCAGATCGCTCCATCCGCCTGCTTGGCGATGCGGCCGGTTTCCAGCCGGAGCGGGCGCCCCGCGATGTCGAGTTCAACAGTATGTACCATCTCTGGTCTCCTTCTCGTGAGTCCCACAGATGCCCACAGAGATAGGCTCATTAAGTCGTGCTGAGTGTCGAGTCTTGAGTGCTGAGTCGACCGAAAAAATCAAAAACTCAGTCCTTATCACTCACACCTGCTCCCGTTGAGCCTATGTCCGTGTTCACCTGTGTGACGGGTGATTTTTGCGCCGCGCGCGGACACGCACAGCCGCATGCAGCCGGCTTACTTACGGATACCGAGACGATCGATCACCGCCCGATACCGCGCATCGTTGATGCCGCGGAGATAATCCAGCAACCGCCGGCGCCGTCCCACCAATTGCAACAATCCGCGCCGCGAGTGATGGTCCTTTTTGTGTGTCTTGAAGTGTTCGGTCAGATACGTAATGCGGGTGGTCAACACTGCAATCTGGACCTCCGGCGACCCTGAGTCCGTCTCATGACGCCGATGCTGCGTGATCAATACTGTCTTCGCTTCTTTGAGTAACGCCATAATCTGCTCCTCTTCCTAGTTCAATTCAGCGATTCATTCTCGGCTAATACTTTACGAATTCTGACGAGATCGGCAGTCTTCCCACCATACACACCAATCGCAAGCAACCGGCCTTCCCTATCAAGTAGACGGATCGAGACCGGCCCACTTGAGGAGATCAACTGCTCGGTCCCGGCAGGAGACACCGCGCCTCCGTGTAAGACCAACCGGGCCTGCTCATCGGTCACGGTCATGGCCGGTAACCGGTCCAGCGCCCGATTCAGCGGAATCAGGTGCCGTGGCAATGTCCCGATGGCCACCTGATCGGCAACCTGATCAACCGTGAGTGCCTGTTCGACGAAGAGAGGGCCCACGCGACAGCGCTCGAGTGCAGCGAGATGGCCCCCAACTCCTAACGCTTGACCGATATCAGCACACAGGGTTCTAATGTAGGTACCCTTTGAACACACCACGCGCAGAGTCACATCCCGGCCATCAACGGCAAGAATATCCAGTTCATGCACGATGATAGGCCGGTCCGCCCGCTCAACCGTCTCACCGGCCCTCGCTGCTTTGTAGAGCGGCCGTCCTCCGACTTTCACAGCCGAATACATCGGCGGCACCTGCCGCTGCGGGCCACGAAACCGACCAAGCACCTCGCGCAGCGCTTCTTCGCGAACCACCGTCGGATCCGCTCGTGTGAGCACTTTGCCGGTCAAGTCCTGGGTATCGGTGGTTTCACCCAGTCGCAACACCGCACGGTATTCCTTATCCCAATCGACCAAATACTCCGCCACACGCGTCGCGCGCCCGACTAACACCGGCAAGACTCCGGTCGCCGCCGGGTCCAGCGTGCCCGCATGGCCGACCTTCACTCCACCCAACAGGCCGCGTATCTTGGCAACGACATCGTGGGAGGTCCAACCCGCTTCCTTGCTCACCACGAGCACCCCCTCAACCACGGCGGTTCGTTGGCTCATGTGTGTCACGGTACCCATATCGGCCTATGATTTCGACCCTGCTTGATCCAAAACATCCGGAACATTCGACGGCGGCGTTGCACCCTCCGGTTCGACGTGCTCGTGCAACACCTCCAGCAATCGCATGATGCGATCCCCGCGCAGACCGCTGACATCTTTTTTGAACCTCACTTCAGGCAAATATCGTAACGTGAGACGCCGGCCCAATTCTGCCCGCACGAATCCGCTGGCCTTGGACAACCCGGCAAATATCTCCTGCTCGGCCTGCCCCGTCTCCATCGTCGTGACAAAGACATGAGCGATACGCAAATCCGCCGTCATCTCAACCCCCGTCACCGTCACTGAATGCACGCGCGGGTCCTTGATCTTCCGCATCAAAATATCCGCGACTTCCATCCGAATTTGATCGGCCACTCGGTCGGCACGCTTGTAGGTCATCTTGGGCATGCGTGGATCCGTTACTTTGATGAGGCCGGTGACGAGCATCATGCCGCCTCTACAACAATTCCAACCTGGTTCGGACGACTTCAATCACGGGCACGCCTTTAATCACATGCAACGCCTGCTCCAGCACGTGACTGGCGTGGCCCCCTCGTTCGCCACACACACCATCTCCAACACCGTCTTCTGCCACAGATCGTGTCCGTCCACTTCGGCCATCGACACATTGAACTTTCCGTGCAGCTGGTCTTTCGGGCTATGGAGCACCTACCGCTTATCCTTAAGCGACTGGCTTTCCCCGATAAACAGTTCGACGGTACAGACACCGACCACCATGTCCGCCCCGCATCCGCTCAGAGCTTCGTGGCAATCTTATCAATCGCGTACGCCTCGATAATATCGCCGGCCTTCACATCGTTGAAGTTTTCGATGCTCAAGCCGCACTCGTAACCTTGCTGCACTTCACGCACATCGTCCTTGAACCGCCGTAGCGAAGCCAGCTTGCCCTGGTAGACCACGACATTGTCCCGGATCACGCGCACACCGGCGCTGGTGCGAGGAATCATGCCGTCGATGACGTATGACCCAGCCACGGCTCCCGCCTTGGGAATCATGAACACCTGCCGTACCTCGGCCCGCCCCAGCGTACGTTCCTTGAGCGTCGGCTCGAGCAATCCTTCCATCGCAGCCTTAATGTCGGCAATGGCGTCATAAATGACCGTATACAAACGGATATCAACTCCTTGCTGCTCTGCCAACGAAGCCGCTTTCGGCTCAGGCCGAATGTTGAACCCGATGATAATGGCACGCGACGCAGCGGCCAGCAGCACGTCGGACTCCATGACGCCGCCCACGCCGTTATGGATGACTCGTAGCTTGACGGCGTCCGTTGAGAGCTTTTCCACCGCGCCGACCAAAGCTTCAGACGATCCTTGCACATCGGCTTTAATGACGATGGCCAGCTCCTTAACTGATCCTTCTTGAATCTTTGCGAAGAGATCGTCGAGCGACACCTTGGCAGGATCACCCAGTTCAGCGGCCCGCCGTTTCTGCGTCCGTTCTTCGGCAATCTCCCGAGCGACTCGTTCATCCAACACCACTTGGAAGATATCGCCGGCGGACGGCACGTCTGGCAACCCAAGCACTTCTACCGGGATAGACGGACCAGCTTGGGGTACTTTCGCACCCCGATCGTCGATCAGTGCCCTGACTCGGCCACTGTGCGTGCCGACCACATACACATCGCCCACCTTCAGCGTGCCGCTTTGAACGAGGACGGTTGCCACGGGGCCACGGCCGCGCTCAACCTTGGCTTCAACGACAGTTCCCTTGGCCAGCCGGTGAGGATCGGCTTTCAATTCCAGCACTTCGGATTGCAGCAGGATCATCTCGAGCAGGGTATCGAGTCCAATCTTTTGTCTGGCAGACACTTCCACCATGATCGTGTCACCGCCCCACGCTTCGGAAATGAGCCCGTGTTCGGACAGCGCATTCTTCACCCGATCAGGATTCGCCTCCGGTTTATCAATCTTGTTCATCGCCACGATGATGGGGACACCGGCCGCTTTGGCGTGGTGAATCGCTTCGATCGTCTGCGGCATGACACCATCGTCCGCAGCCACAACTAAAATGACGAGATCGGTGACTTTCGCACCGCGCGCGCGCATCGATGTGAACGCTTCATGGCCCGGCGTATCGAGAAATGTCACCTGCTTCCCGCACACCGGCACCGTATAAGCACCGATATGTTGCGTGATGCCTCCGGCTTCTCCTTCAGCCACTTTTGTTTGCCGAATAGCGTCGAGCAGCGAGGTTTTGCCATGATCGACGTGGCCCATGATTGTGACGATGGGTGGGCGCGGCTCTGGCCGTGTTTCCCCGCTGATGTCGATCGCGGCTTGCAGCAATTCCTCGCCGCCTTTTTCCACCGCCACCTCGATCTTCACCCCGCTCTCTTCCGCGAAAATCAAGGCGGCGTCCAGATTCATCGGTTGATTGAAGGTGCGCATTTGGCCCATCTCCATCAACTTGCAGATGATGTCCGCCGGCCGCTGGCCGATGGATTCGGCAAACTCCTTGACCGTTGTCCCAGACGTGAGCTTGACGCTCTTTTTGCGTGGCTTGGTAATCTCGCTCGGCGCGCTGTGGTGCAGATGCTTCGAACGATCGTCGCGCCGCTGCACGGGGATCGCCCGCAGATCTTGCCAGCGAGCGGCATCTTCGCGAAACTTGACGTCGTGCTCCTCGTCCTTGACCCGGCCGGGCTTCCGAGTCTTTTTGAGCTTATCTCGCTGCCCCTCGGCCGCGATCGCCTCGAATGCCATGCTTTTCTTTTTACCGACAACTACCTCCACCGTCGCAGCCGCGCTCGACTGAGTACCGAGAGACAGTTTGGCAGCCATGGCCTCTGGCGCCAGGGCGATTGGAGCAGCAACCGGCGAAGTGGATGGGACTGGCTGGCTCGGCAGTGCCACATCCACATGAGACATATGTTCGGTTTCTACGCTTGACGGAGAAATCGCCGACACGACCGAACCCGGTGCGAGAGCCGGATGGGGAATCACGGCGGGCGGCTCGATTTCGCTGATTTGCATGGGGATGACGGCATCGGCCGGCTCGTCTTCCTTCTTCCGCTTGATCAAAATACGTCGCTTGTCGGGTTTCGCAGGCAACTCAATGACCGGACTCTTCATCGCACCGGCTTTGGGATGGGCCATGTTAGGCACTTTCACTTCCTGTTCTGATGGTCTCTCACCGGCTATGTGGCTATCCTTGACGTGAGGAAGAAACTTCTTCAATACCTTTTGCACCACATCGTCATTCAGCGCGCTGCTATGGGACGCAACAGACACACCCATCTTCGTAAGCTCGAGCAGCAGCGCCTTATTCTCCATCCCAAGTTTCTTGGCCAATTCGTACACACGCATGATTCTGATCGGTATCCCACTTGGTTAGCTGGCGGCTGACTCCTCGGACTTTTGAGTCTCTTCGGTCTGCTCGACTTCTTCAGCTTTGGCGACCCGCCGAGCTTCTTCCTGCAACCACTGAGCTTCAGCTTCTTCCGCGAGGGCAGCCTTGATTTCCTTATCCCGTTCAACCTTTTCCTTCTCGTACTCGGTCGTGCTGATGATATCGATTTTCCAGCCTGTCAGCCGTGCGGCCAATCGAACATTCTGCCCATTCTTGCCGATCGCCAGCGACAATTGAGAATCGGCGGCGACAACCAGCGCCGACTTCTTTTCTTCATCGATACCAACCTTTTCGATCGTGGCCGGATTGAGCGCTTCGGCGATGAACACCCGCGGATCTTGAGTCCAGGCGATGATGTCGATTTTCTCGCCATGCAATTCGCGGACAACCGCCTGGACGCGCGATCCCTTGACGCCCACGCAAGCACCGACCGGATCCACGGCTTTTTCCCGTGACACCACCGCGATCTTTGTACGATCACCCGGCTCACGGACTACCGATTTAATTTCGATGATCTTTTCCATGATCTCCGGGACTTCGAGCTCGAACAGCTTGGCCACGAATTGGTGGTGGCTCCGGGAGAGAATAACTTGAACATCCTTCGGCGTGCGGCGCACCTCCAGCAACATCGCTTTGACCCGATCGCCGCGGCGGTAGGTCTCGCGGGGAACTTGCTCTTGAATGGGGAGCACCGCCTCCGTCTTGCCGAGATCGACCAAATAGTTTCGGCGCTCCATGCCGAGGATGATGCCATTCACTAGATCGCCCTGGCGTGTCGAATACTCCTTCTGCACCGCCTCCCATTCGGCTTCACGAACTTTCTGGAAGATGACTTGCTTCGCCGTCTGCGCGGCAATCCGCCCCAGCTCGTTCATCTCGATCAATGACCCAATCTCATCGCCGACCTCCGCTTCGCTGTCGTATTGGCGGGCTTCCTGAAGAGAAACCTCCGCTTTAGGATTACTGACTTGGTCGACGATCACTTTCTTGGATACGACGGAAATTTCCCCTGTCTTTGGATCGATCTCGACTTGAATATTCTCGGCTTGACCAAAACGCTTCTTGGCGGCTGTTTGCAATGCGGACTCGATAGCGCCGATCACTCGTGCCTTATCGATTCCCTTCTGGCGGCCGATTTCGTCGATCACATTGATAAGCTCTCGGTTCATGCGTCATGCTCCTGCATTGGATTTCCCACGGCCACGGGTGCTCCCCGTCGCTTGTATTTTCACAACCAGTTTGGCCTCTGCAATCTGCTCCTGATTCATCCGCAGCGTCTGCGACTCAGTCTTCCCCACAAAAACGGCCAGTGACACCATCCGTTCATCCGCCTCCAGAAGCCACCCGTTCACACGCCATTGGCCGTTCAGCGGCTGTCGCAGCTTGAGGCTAATCTCTTTCCCGATCGCTCGCTGATAGTCTTGAAGGCGTTTGAAGGGCCGATCGAGACCGGGCGATGACACTTCAAGAATATAGGCGTGGGGAAACGGATCCGCGACGTCCAATGCAGGTCCCAGTGCCTTGTGCGCCTGTTCACAATCTGCGATGGTGACGCCGCCGTGCTTCTCGATCAGCACGCGGACGACGGTGCGAGCTCTCTGCCCAACGCACTGCACCTCGACCAACTCCAACCCGAGCGCCCAGAGGATCGGCAAAATGACACTCTGCACCCGGTCGACAACCGACTGCGCACTACGCTCCCCGATGATCAACCCTCTTTCCCTGGTAACGACCGGCACCAGCTCAAACAAAAAAGTGGGCCTGAGCCCACTTCCAGCGGTAGCACCATACCACGCACCCCTGTGCAAAGCAAGGGGCGCTACCCGGTCAAGATCGACCAGCGTGCCGCAAGTGTTTTGGTGATCGAACCCGGCCGCCCCGACCCGATGGTGTTCCCGTCGATCCGGACCACCCCCAAGACTTCCAGCGTCGTGCCGGTCAAGAACACCTCATCCGCGCCATAGAGGGCCTCCAACGACAGGAACCGTTCTTCCACCGGGATTTCCTCCTTCCGCGCCAACTCCAGCACCATCGTCCTGGTGACGCCGGAGAGAATGCGCGGCCCTTCAGGAGCCGTCACGACCGTCCCGGACTGTATGGCCATGACGTTGCTGAGCGAGCCTTCCGTCACTAGCCCGTCTTTGACCAGAATGGCTTCGAACACACCGGCCTTTCGCGCCTCTTCACGGGCCAGTACATTGCCGAGCAAGTTCACGCTCTTGATGTCGCAACGGCCCCAGCGCAGATCGTCGCAGGTCCGCGCTGTCACTCCGTCCTGCCGTATCTGGACACTCAAGGGATGTAGTTCCCGGATCGTCATAACGACGGTCGGTGAAATTCCCAACGGGAACGCATGGTCGCGAGGTGCCATACCTCGTGTAATTTGAATGTAGACTTTGGCTTCCTGATACCCGGCCTGGCTGAGTCCCTGCTGAATCCACTGCGTCCACTTGACGCGGGAATACGGCTGGATGAGATTCAGTTCCTTCGCGCTCCGTTCAAGCCGCGCCAGATGCGCCGCCAATTCGAATGGCACACCTCGATAAGTCCTGATCACTTCGTAGACGCCATCGCCGAATTGGAATCCCCGATCGTCGATCGAAACCGTCGCGTCTTTCCATGGAAGAAAACGGCCATTGACGAAAGCAATGTCCGGCATATCAGTCAGCTCCTTGGCGGATTCACCACCTGAATCTGAAACACACGCCGGTCCTCGGCAGTAAACTTCCACCTCAGGCGTTTCTCAAACACCAGCCGATGACTGCCGGGAGTCACAGCTTGAAACTCGAAGGTGCGCTGCCCATTCTCCACGGCATTATTACTCGCGATGCCAAGGAATTTGTCGCTGAGCAGGGCCAGCAATGCCACTTCGTAGAAAGGCACCCACAACTCGTCTTTGGTTCGGTCTTCCCATAAGTGAATGACAAATGGATGACCGACCATCACTGCCAGCACGCGACAATCGTGAAGTTTCGAAATGGAACAACTGTCCAGATTGAACGTTGTCCTGCGCCCCCTAAGTGGATTCAACTGCGCGGACCGCTCAGATTCCACTGGCATCCGTCACACCTTTCGCCGAGGGCCTACCCAGATGTCGGTTCCCTCCACCCGCACTTCGTAACTTCCGACACAATAACCGCCTCCGTCCGTGCCTTGCCCGTTTCGAATATCGAAAGCAAGATCGTGCCAGGGACAGGCCACAACGTAGCCTTTGAGTCTCCCCTCGGCAAGCGGTCCCCCTTCATGGGGACAGCTATTGTGGATCGCGTAGAATTTCCCATCGACGTTGAACAAGGCGATCGCCCGGCCGTTGACCGACACCTTTTTCGATCGCCCCGGAGTGAGGTCGTCGAGTTGCGCGACCTTCTGAAACTCCTTCATGCTTGCTCCTCCGTTCCTCCCGTGGCTGACCCGCTGCGATTCCGAACGAGACATTGACCGGCAATGTTTACATTCGAAGCGTGTAGGTGAGCTCGTCGTTCTTCGCAACTCCAGATCTCTTCAGAAATCCCTCTTCAGCTTCAATGACATATCGGGCCGCCTCTGGCGGCGGACCGAAGAGCGGGCACGGGTCTTTGGCGCAGGGATCTGCGTGTTCCAACATATGCACGACATGATGGCTTTCGTCCACCCACAGGATATCGACGGGAAATCGGTATTCCTTTGTCCGCACCCGATGAAGTCCGTTTTCTTCGAAGATATAAAGCATTCCTCCATTCGGCGGCAATTCGTCGCGGAACGCGAGCCCGAACAATTGCTTCTCCGGCGTGTCCGCCACCTCGGCCTCAATCTCCGCCCCGCTGGGGAATTTGACCACGATGATGCTTGACTCCTTCCGCTCACCGATAAATATCGACAGGCTCATCATGAGGATAGCGAGCAGGATCATCATGACGATCCGATTTTTCTTTTCCGTCCACCCGCTCGGCCGGCCCTGACTCGACTTCATCGTGGCTGCCCCGCTCCTGTTTGCGATGGGCCCATCGGCCTATTTCTCTCCAGCGCCCACCTAGGCCCTCTGCGCCATTTCCATTCTGTTGACGTGGAAAAGAGGCATAGAATAGAATATTTCTCTATCGTTCGCAGCTCTGCGCACTATGGTCAGGGCGGCACCATGTTGTCAATATCGCCAAGCTAACTTTGGAGTGAGAGGGAGGCGCGGGTCATGGCACTGTTGATTACGGATGAATGCATCTCTTGCGGGGCGTGCCTGCCGGAATGTCCCAACGAAGCGATCTTTGAAACCAGAAGCGATGCCGAGAACAAAGGCAATCACGTGGGCGATGGCCAAGGCGTCGGCGACAACATTTATGTCATTGCCCATGACCGCTGCACCGAGTGTGTCGGCCACTTCGACGAACCACAATGTGCCGCTGTGTGCCCGGTTGACAATTGCTGCATCTCAGACCCGCTCTATCCAGAGACAACTGACGTCCTTCTGGACAGGGCGAAGACGTTGAATCCCGATAAAGCCATTGACCTCACCAAAGTGTGGAGCGGGGTTAGAAACTAATTCGAGCGCTCTTCCCGTTGTTGCAGAAAGGCCTTGGTTTTTCTCAAAACCAAGGCCTTCCTGCTTTTGAGGTCCAACGAACACTGCGACCGAACACTGCAACAGCCAATTCACGGACCGCCCGGAAAATACGACAGCCTCAAGGAGCATGTCCTTGAGGCCGTTAATTCTCGCTTGAATTTTCTTTCTTCGTGGCCGGCAGCTACTTCAACATCAGCAACTTGCCGCCCACATGACCTGGATGAAGATGGCAGCGATACTCCAGCACCGTTCCTGCACTATAGAACAAGTCACTGATAGGCACACCGATATACTGCGTTTCGCCCGGCTTGAGCACCAATTTGGTATCCAATACAGTCGGCGTCGTGCGGTCCGTCGCGGTTGAGCTGAGCTGGAAACCGTGCTCCGCCGTCGCTTTGTTCGTTACCTTTAGTAGAACGGGCGATCCAGGACGAGTCTTAAAATCAATTACGGTCATCGGCGGATACCAAGTCTTCATCTCTCCGATTTCAATGGCATAGAATGATACGTCCACCGTCAGTTCCTTGAAGGGTTGCCCGACAACGGATCCGGTTTCCAAACTGCCGACTTCAACACCACCGGCCTGAAGCGCATGGGCCGCCGATGCTCCGGCCACCACCATCCCAAGGCCTACAAATGCCGCCCTTATCATCTTGCCCATTCCCACCTCCCTCAGAAAGAAACAGACTGTGATTGCCACTGGCCATCGCTCGATGTCGAGCGGATCATAGACCTGTAGCCTCGAATGGTTCACGTTCTTCGTGAGCCTATTACGATAGCCAATACGGACCGCATGTATATCATAGGGGCAAAAAGGGAAGCAACCGATTCACCCCCATTTCCCTACGCGAGCGAACACAGGCCGCGATTCTCCCACCGTCATTCCTGAGCGGGTCTCAACGTGTTGGCCTTCAGCGAATCTCTGGTGCCCGGCACACATTCATCACGCTTCCAATCCTTGAGGATGTGCGCCTCGTTAAATGTCAGCGTGTACTGATAACAGTACAGCGTCGGCTTTGGCTGCTCGTTCGGTTTTCCCATCAGCGCGCCCATTGATTGGGACAGCTCTGTCAGAAAGGTCAGACTCCAGCGATCCAAATCGTTCTCACCCAACGCGATCCGGTACGTCCAAAGACTGTCGCCACCCAGGACAGAGTTTTTGGCCGTGTGGGGTGGGCCGAACCTATCCAGGACCTTGTCTTGTGTCAGCTGGTCGAGGCCGCTAGAAAAGTACCCATCCCATCCTGGAGCATGGCATGCGCCGACTATGCTGCCGAGAACGAACAGTCCGACGACGCGAAATAGGCCAGGAACGCTTGCTGCGAGTTGTCGACCTACAGACCGGATATCCTTCATGCGGCGTACGCTACACCGGTCTTGCCGGTCAGTGCAACCGGGTGCAGCACGATCGCCGAGATGGGGTTAGGTATTTGCCTGAACGTCCGATACCCGTGTTGAGAAACCACCCAATACCCATCGTTCCGGCAATCAGTGGTATCGCGGAGATCTATCCAGTCAAGCCGACCATTCAGCGGCTGGAGCATGTGAAATCCATCGAGGCACAGGGAGACCAGAGCCACCATCTGCCTCTGCCAGACCACCCACTATAAAGCCACGCACAACGCCTCCCAGTAGCAGATCGAGCAAGACCTACAGGCGAAAGCGGCTCTTCTCGCCCACGATCTCATGTCCTCACCGGTTTATACGCGTTCTTCGGACAGTACCGCAAGTGAGGCTTGGGCAGAAATGACGTGCAGGAGTATTCGTCTCCTCCCGATCACGTTAGTCCATGGCATACTCGCGGAAATTATCTCTGATCGAGATTCATTGCGTCAGGTCTCTGAACTGATGATCACAACCTCCCAGAACCAAGTGGCTTACCGAAACTTGGCGGACCTCATGACCAGATAAGTGGTCTCCGCCGCCCCCACCACCAATGTCAGAGACATTGCCCGTCTCATGCTGGAGGAGCGCATTCACGCAGTTCCGCTCCTGAATGCTCATCGCCGACTCGTCGGTATTCTGACGACACGCGATCTGCTGCGTGGGATTGGAACTATGGACTGCTCGAACTCTGGACCTAGTTAGACCACGGAATGGCCTTCACGCGTTACTGGTGTACCCGCTGGATCCGTTCACAGGCTATATCGAGATCCTCGTCGGTCTTGGCATAGCTGAATCGAATGAAGCCAGCACCAGTTGAGTCTGAGAAGAAAGCCTCTCCAGGCACACCGGCTACGCCGGTCTTATCTAGGAGATACAGCGCGCGGTCCTTTCCCGTCGAGCCAGGCAGGGCAGACACATCGACCAGCACGTAGTAGGCGCCCTCTGGAATCGACGGGCACAGCCCGGCTTTGACCAAGGCCCCGCAGAATTGATCTCGTTTTGCTTGATACGAGTGCGCCAGATCTCGATAGAACTCAGCAGTCAACTCATTGATCCCTACCGCCACGGCCAATTGAAGCGGGGCGGGAGCGCACACATAGAGCAAATCGCTCATGGCACCGATCGCCTGCGCCCACGGTTCGGCCGCGACACAATACCCAATGCGCCATCCTGTCACGCTGAATGTCTTGGAATAACCTCCGATGGTAATAGTCCGCTCGGTCATACCCGGCAGTGTGGCTATACTGACGTGCCGCCGTCCATCGTACAGAAAGTATTCGTAGATTTCGTCGGTGAACACAAAGAGATCATGCCGACATGCAAGCTCCGCGATGACCTCTAACTCCACTTGAGTCCATACCTTGCCGGATGGATTCCCGGGCGAATTGACAAGAATAGCTTTGGTCTTCGGTGTGATTGCCTGCTCCAGTTGTGTCTGGATATACGTCCATCCTGGCGTGCTCATATTCATAATCACCGGAACTGCCTCAACCGCAAGCAAGGCACTGATATGGTACTGATAGTACGGTTCAAACAAGATGACTTCGTCCCCAGGGTTCAGAACTGCCTCGCAGGCACAATGGAAGGCCCCGGTTGCTCCGGCGCTGACGACGATCTCTTTTTCGGGATCGGCCTTGATCCCATTGTAGCCAGCCAGCTTTCCGGCGATGGCTTGCCGCAGTTCCGGCAACCCATCGAAGCGGGTGTAGACATTGTACCCATCTTTAATCGCCCGCTCAGCGGCCTGTAGCACGATAGGGGGAACCGGGGTATCACACACTCCTTGCGCCATGTTGAGCCCTTTGGCGCTTGCGCACGCTTGTGTCATCGCCCGAATTTCCGACTGAGCTAAATTGGCCATCCGCCGACTGATCGTCCGTGTCATAGTGGCGTCTCCCTCCGTTGATTGTCGGCCTCCTTTCTCGCAAACATCCACTGACCCGTCAAGCTTCCCCTATAGCATCCCAACTGCCCGTCCACACTCGTGTATGAAACTGCGTCGGCCCGCTTCATGCTTTCGAGACAGCATCGGAATCACAGGATGAGTGAGGGGCTAAATGTCCGCATGGGCGTGGGTGCCTATAGCGTTCGTAATTCCGCAGCACTTTCCGCACATACGAACGCGTTTCACGGATTCAAGGAATCTTGCCTCCCTTGATTCGATGCACCCCGGCATTATATGCAGCAAGGGCCAGAATCAAATCGTTCTCATAGGGGTTCAGCAGGTGACGCAGCTGCTTCGCCTCTCCTCGAATGCTTTGCAGAAAATCGCGGACATCGGCAACTCGCAGGGCCCCCGCGGTATTCGACGTGAACTGCATTAGTCCAAAGGCTCCCTTTCGCCACACGGTATCTTGACGAAAATCCGAATCCGTTTTGATCGCGGCACGCAACAATGCCGGATCCAGGCAGTATTGGTCGGTATAAAACGTAATCGCACGCCGAATTTCTTGTTGAGAATAAGGGGACCCGGTCCTCCGAATCCAGCTTAGTGGGAACAGGGGTGGCCGCAACCATCACGTCTGCAAGGATAACAATAAGGGCACAGCGTAATGGAACGGTTTTAGAATTGAACGGCCATATCGGTCTTGTCAGCCCCACATCGTGACCTGATCGTTCCGTGCTTCATGGAAGGACCCGGGTCACCGTCTAGTTGCTCAAGAGGCATGCCGATGCACTGATCCGTAAACATGTAATTATTTAGCACACCGCGCTGTTTCTAAGCTTCAGGATGAGGACATGAGATGGACACCTTGGCCACTTTTGTCAGCCCTGTTGAGGCGTATCATGGTTTCGACCGGTGCGCAGCGTAGCAGGAAAGGAACGGCCGATTAGGGTTTACCCCACAGCAATTCCAATCGCTGGGCCCGCCCGCAATTGTGTTTGTACAGTTTATACCGGAGAGGATTCTTCTTGTAGTAGTCCTGATGGTAGTCCTCTGCCGGATAAAACACGGACGCTTTGACCAATTGTGTGGCGATCGGGGTGGAAAATCGCTTAGACCGTTCAATCGCCGCTCTCGACTCCTCCGACAGCCGCTGTTCTTCATCCGTCGCATAAAACACCGCGGACCGGTATTGATTGCCATGGTCGCAGAACTGGGCATTCGGCGTGATGGGATCGACATTGCGCCAAAAAGCATCGAGTAATTTCTGATAACTGACTTTGGCTGGGTCATAGCTGACTTCGACAGATTCCGCATGGCCGGTACTTCCCCCGGAAACTTGTTCGTATCTGGGATTCGCCACGGTTCCGCCCATGTAGCCTGAGACGACTATTACTACCCCCTCCACTTGCTCAAACGCTTCCTCCATGCACCAGAAGCACCCTCCGGCGAAATAGGCCTTCGCCGGAACAGATGCTCTAGCATCGATACTTGCCAACCAGAACGTGAGACTACCCAATAAACTGAGACTCAGCACGACGGATATGGAATGGCGAATGAGAATCATGGATATGTCCTCCCCTGCCTACTCTGTTGCAGAAACTGGAGCACTCTTACATTACATTGGGACACATACAAATGAGCAGGTACGCTCAACCGTCCGGCTTCTCGCCTTACCTCAAATAAACAACACATCATACTCATTGGATTCTGCATGCCGCCTGTGCCTACGGTGGCCTTCCACTTGCTTCATGATGAGCGCGATTGCCTCTTCTGGAGACGAGGCGGAGACGACTAACCGCTTGTTTAATTTGCGAAAAAACGCCACCTCCTCCGCTGAAGCATCCACCAGAATGACCGGCCTCCCGGCTTTGACGGCTAATGCGACTTCTGACACGGTGCCTGATCCGGTCAGCCCGCAGGCGACGACGACGTGACTGGTCAGCACATTGATGTTGTTGCGACCACTGCCCATTTCCGTGATAATCGGCACATCGACATGGCGCGAAATTTTGTCCTTGGCCGTCGGGAGAACTCCGATCGTCAAACTTCCCCTCACCCGCTTGGCACCTTCGCACGCCGCATCCATGACACCGATGTCACGTCCGCCGGTCAGGACGACCCATCCGCGCCGAGCGATCAGCTCTCCCAGCATCCGTGCATGATCGAGATCTTTTTTCTTGGCTTTGGCTGGTCCCATTACGCCCACGATAAACCGCATGGCCCCTCCCTGATTCCCTATTGCCACGTATCAGAAACGAGACGCTGTTAAGGTGACCTCCGCGTTGGTCCACGCCGCCTTGAACTGCTGTTCGATCGTATCCGCCTCGCTGCTTTTTCCCTGATCGCGAAGGCTGCGCATCAATCCGAATAATGCCCATCCATTGTCGGCATTTTTCGCAAGATCCGCTCGGTAAATTGCTTCGGCATCAGCCGGTTGTCCTGCAATTAAGAGAATGTCACCCAAGTAGTGGCGGACCGGAACCGACCAGAACGGAGGCTCCATATATGGAAGACCATCCTCCAATTTGACGGCATCCTTGAAGCAGGTGATGGCTTCGTCGTACCTTCTGTGACGAGCGGCGAGTTCACCGGCCAGCAGACGTTCCGCGATCTTGAGCAAGGCCCGTTCCGTCTTTTCCTCCGGTGTCCGGTCTCGTCCTAACCGCTTCGCCAGCCCGGCCAAGACCGTATGTTCACCTTCGGCTCCGGGCAGATGGCCAGTACCCGCCAGCGCCATTCCTCGACCCAGCCGCCAAATACCTTGATGGAGGCGGAGATGCTTGCGCGGAGGCGGTTCCCGCAGCAATTCATGCCCCTGCCCAAATCGAATCATCGACCATAGCGGCACTAAGAGATACGCTTCTTTCCCCTTATCCTTCCGGGCATCTTCCTCAGAAATCATGTGGGCCAGTTCACGGGCGACCTTCAGCGACTCATCGCGCCGCCCTTCCATGGCTAGTGCGGCCCAGAGAAAATGCAGATTATGCGGGTAATAGCCGCCGGCATACTCCTGCGCCACTTTTCGAGCACTCAGATAACCCCGATCGACATGGACCGCTTGTGCATTCCATTCCGCGGCTTGATGGTATTTGCCCACGCGCATGTAAATGTGAGCCGGCATATGCATCAAATGGCCAGCTCCCGGCATCAGCGTAGGGAGCCGCTCTGCACAGGACAGAGCCCGTTCCGGTGTGGGTGAGGCTTCGACAGCATGTATATAGTAATGACAGGCTCCGGGATGATCGGGATGCCGCGCAAGAATCGCTTCCAACGTCGAGACGATCTCTTCGGTTCCAGGTCTCGGCTGCCCCTTGGACGTCCACAAATCCCAGGGCCGCAGATCCATCAAGGCTTCGGCGAACAATACCCCAGTATTGGGATCCTCGGGAAATTCTCGCCACACCAATCGCATGGCATCAGCATAGGCTTTGTCGAGCGTAGCTCGCGTGCGGCCCTTGGCCGCGTACCGTTTTCCCAAGGCATCGATATACCGTCGTTCAGCGATGCTAGCGTGGGCACTCCGTGCCTGTGCTTGGTGGAGAGCTTCTAGCGCGCGGCGTTCCCGTGGCTTATTCATGGCCGCATTGATATTAGGACCCAGCGCTAGGGCGATGCCCCAATAAGCCATGGCGGCGGAGGGGTCAATGGCAGCCGCCTCTTTGAATGCCAACACGGCTTCCTCGTGGTTGAAGGCATAGACCAACCGAAGACCTTGATCGAAATACCGTTGGGCAAGGCTGGAGGACGTCGTGATGGAGTGGTGCAGCGTGCCGAGATTGTCGAAGAGCGGAACGAATGAACGCGTCTCGGAAGGAGAGGCCGCATGGACTATTGAGTCAGCCCCCCCCCACACGGCAATGCATAACAGACATCCGTTAAATATTCGGCTAGCCGGCGCTGCAAAATCTGTCATGGGTTCCAAGATGAACGGATGCGGCTGAACTGGGGATAAAACGATCGCACGCTCAGTGACACTCCGGTAAGGTCTCAGAGATTCAGTGACGCTCGCATAGAGTTGCCTTTCTTTGCCAGTGCTTTATCTTTTACGACTGGCTTTGGGCGAATCCGAATCATGGTGGTTCCTTTGGTCACGGCGGACGCGACCCGCTCCTCCCTATAAGAAGCGGACGTCAGCTCCGATTTCTCCCCAAAGCAGAGAAGAACTTGCTGCTGAGACTGAACGATAGCTTTCAACTCTTGAATTTGAGCGGTGAGACAAACGATATCCTGCTGTTGCCTCAAGAGAGACGTCCTAAGCTCGCCAATTTCTTCTTCGTGGGAAACACCGGAGAGAGACTGCAGGGAAGACATCGCCGCCCAGGCCGACTGAGAACGCGCAGCAGGGTGTTGCGCATATGGCTCTACTCTCTCTGCACATCTCTCATCTGAACGGCACTCCGATTTCGGCCCACGATGCGATCCTTGTTCATCGACCTGGTCGCTTGACGCAGCCTGGTTGGCCTGCGATTCGGAACGTCGCGCCATTTCGAGTGAAGAAGAAAACGTGTCGATCGCGGAGCGGAATAACGTTGCTCCATTCTGAGAGAGCATGCACGCAAACGTGGGCTTGGCAGAACGAGCGGCATCCAGTTGTTCGGCAGACGGGATGCGGTGGATCAAATTGATCGGTTCATCATTGAATCGGCGCCCCATGCTCTCTCCTCGCCGTTCTCGACCACCTGTCCGCCTGAAGCTCCGTCATCCTCTGCCTGAAAATGCTCACACAGAGCGCCTTGTCACCTGATACTGAGGTTGCCTGTTGTCTACGCCTGCCGAAAGAAAGAGTCAATGGCTTTCTCTCGATTTCCCTCGAGAAACCTTGCAGACCGCTGACGGGCTTTCTCTGAGCTTCTAAAATCTGGTGGCGCTTGAAAAATGCAACCCAGGTAGGGCGATGGCCGGAGCCAGCATCTTCCCCGCTTCCGCAATGACTGTTTCCATCGGCATCGTCCAGGCGTCGATCTGCCGAAAGATTCGGAGGGGGCTGTCGTGGAATCGAAGATTCTTAATCCCGGCCACAATCTCTCCCTTTTCGACCAGAAACGTTCCATCGCGAGTCATACCAGTCAACGTCAGATCGCTGGGATTGACGGAACGGATGTACCAGAAATTCGTCACGAGGATCGCACGATTAACTTGTTTGACAAGATCCATCACAGTGCCGCAGGCCGCACCGTCGATAGACAAAACAGGGGCCTCCAACGTCGGGATGGCCTTTATGCCGTGAGCCTGGGCCGTGAACCGGTCATACGCCAGTTGCGTAAGCACGCCGTGATCGATCCATGTCGATGGTTCGCTCGGCAATCCTTCTGAGGTGAATCCTATGCCGAGCAAATCGGGATGGCCGGGGGCGTTGGTCAGGGTCAGGCGCTTGTCCAGCATCCGTTCCCTTAACTTGCCTGCAAGCGGGCTCGTCCCTTTCTCATACGATTTGGCGTCGAGCGACCACAGCACCCAGGCCCAAAGCCCAGCCACCGCGGCTGGTTCGAGCAGCACCGGATATGGCCCCGGAGGGAGTTCGCGCGGTTCTCGCCCACATTTCGCCTTCTGAATCGCCACCAACGTCCGTTCTTGAATTTTGAGATGGTCGATCGACCGATGCGCCGCCGCATTCCATCCCGTCGCATCGCCCGCCTGCACCGTAAGGCTGAATCGCGCATCTGTCCGTGTTTCATAGCCAAATAGCCCATTGTTGGCGGCAATTCCGATCGACGCGACCGACGACGAGACAATTCCGGCCGCTATGAGATTCTCCATACGGCATTGACCAATGGCTTCGTTCGCATACTCGAGGCGACGCGTCGGCCCTGCCGTCATCGTCTCCGGCCTGGCCGTTTCACGAGCGGCAAACGGCTGCGGCTCCGGAGGCGGAAGATATTCCGGATCGTCGGGCGACACACGGGCGATTCGCTCGGCCCGCATCAGCGTATCTTGCACCGAGCCGGCCGTAAAATCCGTCGTCGCGGCGGTACCACACCGCCGACCGACGGCCACCGTCACCGTCAGCGTCCCCCGCCGCGTATTGACATTCTGCACCACCTGGTTGTTCGCGAATCTGGTCGTGCCGCCATGCTGATCGTGGAGCGTGACCATGGTCTGGTCGCCGGAGGATCTGGTGAGGACGAGGTCGGCGAGGAACCGAAACTCCTCGCGACTTATCATCTTAGGGCAGGGCTTGGCGGCGAGTACACTCATCCCGAGCTCTCTCCTCTGATGACGGCGACCTGTCGAAACCGTGCGGGCGCCGCCGCATGGGTCATCCACCCTGATTGACCAGGCTGGCCCTTGCCACAGGTAATAAATCCATAGCGTCTTCGAAATAACCGGTCGGCAACACCGTCACAGCTGTTCCAGAATTCCGGTGTGATTCCATGATAGATCACGTCGCGCAGCATATGGGTGCGCCGGCCATGCTCGATCAGCCAGAAGGCGTCACCGCCAAACTGAAAGTTATAGCGGCGCTGATCGATGCTGTAGGACCCATGGCCTTCGATACAGATCCCCCGCTTAACGTCGCCGATCAGCTGATCAAGTGTCGCCGAGCCAGGGACTAATCCAATATTGGCAATGCGCACGATCGGCACGCTGTTCCAACCGTCTGCTCGATTCGACCCGCGCGACCGTGTTTCACCGATCTTCGATGCCACTTCCCGATTCGTGCAGTACCCAACGAAGATGCCATCACGGACGATATCCCATTGCTGGCAGGCCACGCCGTCGTCATCATAGCCGGTTGCGGCCAGCGTCTCCGGCTCAGTGTTGTCCGCCACGAACGTCACATGCGGAGAGCCAAAGCGAAATGTGCCCTGCTTATCGGTGGTCAGAAAACTCGTTCCGGCGTAATTGGCTTCGTAGCCGAGCGCACGGTCCAGCTCGCTCGGATGGCCGCAGGATTCGTGCATTGTGAGGGATAGATGTTCCGGATCGAGAATGAGGTCATATACTCCAGCATCAACAATCGGAGCGTGAATCTTTTCAACCGCTTGGTTTGCCACACGCGGCGCCTCGCGCAAAAAGTCTGCTTCCTCAATCAGTTCATAGCCCCTCCTAAGATGAGGCGTATTGAAACTGCGCGACGCAAATCGGCCGTTATGCAGGGCTGTCGCGGTACAGTCTCCCTGCCCGGCCAGGAGATCAAACTCTACGCGTGCACCCTCGGTGGACATGAACAACTTTCTGTCCCGGCGTGCCCACAGACTGGCACTGCTGCGCACAATCCCAGCCTGCCGATGCAAGGCTTCCATCGTGGTCAGCAGCAAGTCGGTTTTTTTCTCCAGCGAGACGCTGAACGGATCGATCTGGCAAGGGGTTAGAACACAGTCACGATGCACCGGCTCCTCGGCCAACCGGACTTTCTCAACAGCGATCGATGCCGAGCCTTTCGCAATCTCCACAGCAAGGTCCGCAACGCGGGGCACCTCCTCTAACGACAGGATTGAACTCGCGGCGAATCCCCAGGCGCCGTGATAGAGCACGCGTACGCCAAATCCGCAGTCTTCGATGTTTCTGATGGATGCAATGCGGCGGTCTTCGCCCTGGATACTTTCCGTCGTGCTCTGTTGGATGCGAATGTCGCCATACTCCGCGCCCGACGCAGTAAGCCGTTTCAGTGCGATCTCGGCAAATTCATCCCAGGAAGGAATCCCCATGGCGGTTGGCTCCGGGGAAAATGAACAGGGTCAGTATAACAGGATAGAATGAGAATAGGGACCGCGGAAGCGTGCATTCTTCCATCAAGAAGATGCTGCCTAATGAGAGAACGTGATTGTCAGTCTCGATCGTCGGTGATGAATGTGCCGGGGGTGCAGCTAAATGCTGGTCCCCATGCGGGTGGCTTCCACAAATTGCTCGCTGGATTCGTCGAGCGCGCGGCCTCGACGTCCCTTAGCCGGCAGGATAAACAGTTGCTTGGCATCCACGTTTTTGATTTCCTGTGGTGCCGATGGAAGCGTCATCTCATACTTCGCCGGGCGTTGGTGGTCGGCGATTTGGAGCTTGGGATTGTAGACGCTGTTGAACTTCCAAAGCATCTTGATGAAGTTGGTCTGCCCGCGCATTAGATGTCCCGCCGCGATCTTGGCCGTCCCTTTGAGGGCGGCCCAACCGAGATGTTTCTTGTTGAGGACTTGTTGCGTCTTGACCAGTTCTTCGTAGAACTCCGGTAACGGCATCTTTGTCGGCAACACGGAATGTTGGATATCAAACAGGCGGTAATCTCGCGTCTGAAACTTACGGGATTCGGTGACCCAGCTTTCGGTGCCGGGATACGGAGTGTTAACGCTGATGTTCACAATCTCGGGAATTTCCAAACACCACTGCCGGATGACTTCAAATCGCCGACGATCCCAGTCCGGATCGGCGATCAAATTGATCGCAACGGTGATGCCGAGTGAGCGCGCAAACTCCAGCGCCTCGAAGTTTCGGCCCAGCGAGATACGCTTGCGGTGCATCTTGAGCCCTTCTTCGTCGATCGCTTCCACGCCCAAAAACATGTACTGGAGCCCCAACGTCTTCCAAAATTGGAACACTTCCTTATTGCGCAATAAGACATCGCCGCGCGTCTCCATATAGTACTGCTTCTTGATCCCGCGACGTGCCACGCCCTCACCGATTTCCATCCCCTGCTTGCCCTGGATGAACGCCACATCGTCGACCAGAAAGATCCCCGGTTCTTCGATTCGTTCCAGATCCTCCACGGCCTTCTCCGGACTGACCGTCCGATAACTGCGGCCATAGAAGGTCCAGGCGCTGCAGAAGGAGCAATCCCAGGGACAGCCTCGTGCGAACTCGACCGAGGCGCAGGGGTCCAGCACCCCGATGAAATACTTACGCCGGTTTTGAAGCAGATCGCGTGCCGGACGGATATCGTCGAGATTCTCGATGAACTGCGCAGGGGGTCCTTCTCCATCGAGAGTGATGACTCCAGGCACTTGGGTAATGGCCTTGCGATCGTGCTCGATGGCTTCCAGCAGCTTAGGTGCAGCCACTTCGCCTTCACCCTTGAACACGCAATCGATCGCGCCGTCGCCGTGTTTTAAAAAGTCCTGCGCCACAAAGGACGCACTATGGCCCCCAACAAACACAAACGCATTAGGGAGCAGGCTCTTCGTCAACTTTGCTAGATCGACGATTTCCGGGACATTCGCCAGGTAGTTACAGCCGAACGCCACGGCATCTGGCTTCCAACTCGTAATGAGCGCTTCGTAGTCTTTCCAGGTATCGGCCTGTAGATCGATTAGACGGACGTTGTGCCCTGCTTGGCGCACCGCCTGTGCCACCATCTCAAGGCCGAGGGGTTCCAAGCGCAGATAGATTTTCGTATACATGAGCGGACCAGGATGCACTGCGAGGAACTTCATCTCCTCAGACCTCCCCGTTGACACACCGTATGACCTAAATCTCTACCGTCGCTGCGGACATCTAGTGATACCGGGCCGACCGACCGGATAATGATGGTGCAACCCCTATGCAGAACCACATTCTGACAGAGCAGCCTCTCCGGTTCAAGGCGGAACAGCCCCTGAAACCAAGACCTCTCTGTACATGACTGCCAGATCGCGGACCACCCGGGCGCCGTCAACGACAACGACCGAGCCGTGCATCATCGCCAGCGTCCTCGACTGCAACTCAGCCAGTCGCTGAAACGTCCGCTCTGTGAGCATCGAATAGGGCAGATAGGCCCTGCTGATGCTCCGCGAACATCTGTCTGGAACGACCCACCACATCCGATTGGGTCGTCGCCGCAACCTCGCCATTCTGATGAAACAGGTCCGAGCAAAGGAGAGTCCGATGATTTTCTTCAAAGAGCAGTCCCGCTTCCCAGCAGTGTGATACGTGAAGTGTGTGCAGAAACCAGAATCGATATTTGCCGGCGTTCAGGACCTCACCGTCTGTCATCCCTAAGGCCGGACGCAGCACCATGCAGTCGTCGACGCTCACCAGTTTATCGACCACACTACAGACGGCCGTCAATTGGGGTGCCAATGGTCATTTCATAGTGCAGGCCCATATGCTTTATCGAGGAGCATGCTCTCAACACCCGCCCTCTGATAGTTCCGCTATGACAGACCCAAAGAGCATGAGCCACGCGCAGAAATTCACATGATCATTACCGAGTCTCCTCAATGTTGGATTGCAAGACGCGACCCCCTATCCCTTCTCGGTACCCGGTGTCTTACCAGGGGGAACCGGGTCGCTGATCGCGGATGAGATTCTCGACGGGATAGCCGAACTTTCGCGCCAGTTGCACAAGGTTCCGATAGATTACGTCATCGATCTGTGGCGCGCGGGCCAGAATCCACAGATACCGTCGATCCGGTGTGCCCACCAATGCCGTGCGATAGTCAGGATCAAGATCCAGAATCCAGTAATTCCCCTCGCGGGACGACCCGAACAAGCGCGCAAACCAGTTGTCGAATACCACCATAAGCCGCGCGTTTGTCTTCGTATCGACCACGGTTGCCACGCCATCAGCGGCAGCCAGCCCGCCGTCGTCGGTCACACATTCGTTATACACACCGACCCGTCCATCTGATCGAACTGCATACACCGCTTTTGAATCCACACAATGCCGCTGGAACCACATCGGTAACCGCGCGATCTCATACCAAGTCCCGGCATAGCGGGTCAGATCGACGGAGGCTACTGTAGGAAGATCCCCTCTCGAATCGATCCCTGCACAGCCGCCAAGTAGCCCGCTCAATAGCGCAAGCGTGAGCCAATGATTCCTAGGGGGACTCGCCTGATTGAATATGTGCATGGTGATCTTATGAACAGGATAGACTCACGAAAGCTCACGAACAACAGAGGTGGCTCCGGTAGATTGGACAGTAAAAGTCATTTCTTCAGTGGAAATCTTGCATTAAAAGCCTACGCGGCTTTTATCGGAATGACAATTTGATTTTTACGGCTGAGCTTTTGGACGGCCAAGACGCCTCCCTCATGTCTTTACATTGACACAGAGTAAAGGGCTTCAGCAGCGGCCTGCCGGACTCAGCGGCGGTTTTGTTCCCAGGCGCGGAAGGCCGCGAGATCCTGCGCCAGACTCTGGAGCAGGAGCGCCAGCACGACTACATCGTCGAGCAAGCCAACTCCGGGAATGAAATCCAGCACCAAATCTACCGGACTCAGTAGATAGAGCAGCGCCGCGGCCAACGATGCAAGTGTGCGCACGGAAAGGCCTGAATAGCTACCCTTCTTCCATGCTCTGAGCAGACGAACCAGGGACGGAAGGTCGGCCCACAGACGGCCCAGCATGCGCAGCATTTCAAAGAACCTCGTGGATATCGTCATGGCTACCTCCGGGATGGCAGGCTCGTTATGCTCTTCTGAACACATACGATGCCGCTCAGCCTACCAAAGACGGCAACGTTTGAGAAGCCCTGCGAGGCCTGCCCCCATGGCATTTCCCTTTGCACTCGCTTACCATGCCTCCATGTTGCCACCCTAGCGTACGGTACGCCAACGTATCATCGAACTGCTAACTGAAACACGCTTGTCGGCTTATCAATTGGCGCAACTGCTCGGCATTCCGGAACACCGGGTGAAAGAGCATCTGCCGCATGTCATCAAAGACCTGGTGCGCGACCGGTCACGGCGATTCGTGCTGGACCCCTCCGTCTGTTCCGACTGCGGGTTCCTGTTTCGTGATCGGGCGAAATTGACCAGGCCCAGCCGCTGTCCCAAGTGCCGCAATGAAGCGGTCACGGCTCCACGCTACACCATCGACTCAGTCACGAGATGACTTGGCCCATCTGGACAGCCATGCCTCAAGCGGGTAGGATACCGCCCGGAAGGAGCCACGTATGGTCAAGATATCGATGCGATCGATAGGGTGCGTCCTTGGACTTTTCTTGCTGTTGGGCTGCTCCGATAAAGCCAAGGAGCTGTTCGAGACCGCTGCGTTTGAAGAAAACCAAGGGAACATTCCCCACGCCAAAGAGCTGTACGAAGAACTTGTCCGATCCTATCCGTCCAGCAAAGAAGCTGAACTCGCGCGAGCCCACTTAGCAGACTTGAAATAGCCGATCTACGCTTTCCGGTGAAACCAGGGAAAGAACGCGCTGGTTGTCTGCTGATACTCCCGGTATTCCTCGCCACGGGTTCGTAATGCCTGCGCCTCGGTCCTCGGAATCCCCGTCAGTTTGAGTAGCATCCATCCCATGCCGATCGGCCCAATCCACGTGAACGGCCAATCGGGCGCCCCCATGGTCATGACGACATACGAACACCAATGCAGCCATTCGAAGAAGTAATTCGGATGGCGTGAATAGCGCCACAGCCCTTCCCGGCACACACGGCACTCATTCCGAGGATCAGCGCGGAAGTGGGCTAGCTGCCGATCAGCCTTCGCTTCGCCGGAGATGGCTACACTCCAGATCACGAGTCCGACCAGTTCGACCAACGAGGATGGAGGCCGTGGATTCCAGAGTACCGCCAAAAATGGCAGGGAGAACACGGCGACGGCCACGGCTTGCAGTTGAAAGTAGACGAACATCTTGACCGGCTCCGACTCGCCCCATTCTTCCCGCAGATGGCGATAGCGAGCATCTTCCTGCTTGCCCATGACGCGGTTGAAGAGAATGTATAACCCCAGCCGGCCCGCATAGAGCCCCACCAACATCGCCGTGAGGAGCACTCGCTCGATCCCGACGTCAGCCAAAGTGGTGTACCACAATACGGAGACCATGAGCCCCATGCACCAGCCGACATCGCCGATCGCGGCATTTCTCGTGTTTCGTTGCACCGCCCACAAGCCCCCCATCACCACCGCCATCACAAGATAGGCGGTCAGGATCAAGGGCAACGGATCTGATGCCATCATGCCGCTTTGTGGATCCACCATGCCTCCGCCTTACCCGACTTTATGCTTTACGAGAGTCAGTCTCCATTATTCATGACAGTTCGTGACGATACCGCCCAGACGCCAGGCGAGACGAGCGCGTGGAAGCCCTGAGAAGGCGAGGCGTACGTGAAACAGTACGTCAAGCTCGCGAGGGGCAAGCCCGCCCGCTGGCCGCGCGAAGCTTGCGGCCAAGCTTGTCGCAGTGGCGTATCGTCGGTTGCAGTAGAAGTGTTCATGAATACGGTGGGCTAAATTCAAAGTCCCAGAGATCACTATCTCGACGTATCGGGTCAGCCAGCCAGCTTCGAAAACCTGGAATGGGAAACGACAAGAGTCGCTGGATTTTTTGGCAGGCCAACGAAAGGTCCGCGGGACGAGGCGCGCCCCAGTGATCCTGTGAAGAACCTTTGATTAATCGCCCGTTCAGCTCTGGATACCAGGGCAACAAGGCCTCCCCAATCTCCCAGCGTGAAAGGCGTTCGTTTCCGCCCAAATGATAGAGCCCCGGACAATCTTGTTGCACAAGCTCCCACAAGACTCGCGCAATCACCCCTGCCGGAAGCGGACAGCGGAATTCGTCCGCATAGACCGTCACGTTCTTCCCAGCCTTGGCCATCCGACACATATCTTCCACAAAACTTCGATCGCCCTTCCGAGACGTGCCGGCAGTCAGGACAATCCGAATTACGGTGTGACGCGAATTCTCCAGCACAGCCTGTTCGGCTTCAGCCTTGGTCTTGCCATACACGTTGATCGGCGCCGGACGATCATCCTCCTGATACCACCCTCGTCGGCCGTCGAACACTTCACCGCTAGACAGGAAGATAAAGGGGATATCTGCGCAGAGTCGAGCCAGATGAGCCGTCGCGTCCACATTGATACGACGGGCCAGCTGGGGGTCTCGCTCACAATCCTTCGTCCGGCTCAAGGCCGCGCAATGGATGACTGCGCTGGGTTGAAGGCGTTGCAAGACATGTTCTGCGGCAACGTGGTCCGTTATATCGAGATCTGCACGAGTGAGTGCCTGGATCTCCCATTGCGGCGCCCATCGAACAGCCGTCTTCACGGCATACTGCCCGATTAATCCCGCAGCCCCAGTGACGACAACACGCAGTTTCATGAGATGTCCATGGCCATGCCGGGCTGACAGGGAACGTCTATCGGACTCACCTTCCCTAGATGCCGGCTACCGCCGCTGTCCAGCATGCATGCGCGAGCAGCAAGCGGCACATGATCAATTGAGAGATGATTCTACGACGTTAGGCTGATGGTTGGAAGATGTCAGACCCGAGAAAAATGCGCAACAAAGATGGGCTACGCCGCCCGTGATGCTGTGTCCGAAGGAACGATGTCCTGGGACAACCAACGATTCAGAGTATCGGCCAGAGACTTGCTCGCGACTGTGACCTGACTGACTCTTTCTGTGCCGGGCTGAATGTTGTATTTTTCAACTCGGAAGAAGGAGTCTATAGATGGCGAATAAACAGTATCGCCAGAAGCAGGCAGTGGCGAAGCTGCGGCAAATCGATCCACCTGGTTTGCAAGGACGTGGGCATCACGGATGTCACCTGCTACCGCTGGCACAAGGAGTATAGCGACCTGAAGGGTGATCAGGCCCAGCGGCTAAAGGAACGGGAGAACCAGCACCTGAAGCGCGTGGTGGCCGACTTGGCGCTGGAGAAGGCCCTACTCACGGACGCTGCTGAGGGAAACTTCTAAGCTCCGAGCGGCGACGGTAGGCGGTGGCGCAGGCCATCAAGCACCACGGTGTATCGCAGCGCCGTGTCTACCGTATCCTCAGCCAGCCTCAGGGCACACAACGCTATCAGCCCATTCTCAGACCGGTTGAAAACCGGCTCACACAGTGCATCATCAGTCTAGCCTGTCAGTATGGCCATTACGGCTACCGGCAGATCACAGCCATGGTGAACCGCAGCAGTTTGCGGGTATGCCGCGACCGGGTGAAACGCATCTAGCGCCGGGAGGCGCTGCAGGTGCCTGGAAAGCAACGGCCTCAGCACCGACTGTGGCTGAACAACGGCAGTTGCATCCGTCTGCGCCCTGAGCGCCTGAACCACGTCTGGAGCTATGACTTCGTGGCCACCTGAACGCATGGAGGCAGACCGGTGCGCCTGCCCTGCATCATCGACGAATACATCCGGGAAACCTTGACGATCCGTGTGGAACACAGCACCAGGATGCAGGGAGTGATCGAAACCTTAGCGGACGTGATGCTCATGCGAGGCGTTCCCGATCACATCCGCTCGGACAACGGTCCAGAGTTTACGGCTAAGGCGCTACGGGCATGGTTGGCAACGGGAGGTGCCAGAACGCTCTATATCGAACCGGGCTCCCCTTGGAAGAATGGGTATATCAAATTGCTCAATGGAAAAATGCGGGCACAGTTCCTTGATGGTGACCTGTTCGATACGCTGAAGGACGCGCAGATCCTGACAGAATAATGGCGGATCCACTACAATAGCGTCCGGCCTCACAGTAGTCTTGAGGCGCAGCCACCAGTCCCCGAGATGGTCCAGCGGGCAAGCTGAAGACTAACAAATGCAGTGGGACAAAGATTCCCGGCCGGTCAATTTCGCGTGAGCTTCCGGTACCGAATTCGGTGCGGTTGATCGGCTTCTTTGCCGAGCCGCTTCTTTCGGTCTGCCTCATACTCGCTGTAGTTTCCTTCGAACCACACGACCTTGCTGTCGCCTTCAAAAGCCAAGATGTGCGTGGCGATTCGGTCAAGGAACCAACGGTCGTGGCTGCTGATCACCGCACAGCCAGCAAAGCTTTCCAACCCCTCCTCGAGGGCACGGAGCGTATTCACATCCAAATCGTTCGTCGGCTCGTCCAAAATGATGAGGTTGGCGCCTTCTTTCAACATACGGGCCAGATGGACGCGATTGCGTTCACCACCCGACAGATCCTTCACTTTCTTCTGTTGATCCGTCCCGGCGAAGTTGAACCGCGCACAATAGCCGCGAGCATTCACCTCGGCCTTACCGAGCTTGATCGTCTCCTGGCCGTCGGAAATGATTTCGTACACGGTCTTGTTGCCATCCAAGCTGCGATCTTGATCGACGTAGCCGAGCTTCACCGTCTCGCCGATCTTGATCAACCCGGCATCCGGCTTGTCCTTCCCGATGATCATCCTAAACATGGTCGTCTTACCGGCCCCATTCGGCCCAATCACGCCGACGATCCCGCCTTTCGGCAAACTGAAATTCACCTGTTCGTAGAGCAGCTTGTCGGCGAACCCCTTGCTGATCCCTTTGGCTTCGACCACCACGTCCCCCAGCCGAGGTCCGGGCGGAATGTAGATTTCCAAATCCTCCGCCACCGATTCCTGCCGCTGATTGACCAGTTCCTCATACCGGTTCAAGCGCGCCTTCCCCTTGGATTGGCGAGCCTTGGGCGACATGCGAATCCACTCCAACTCGTGTTCGAGGGTCTTTTTCCGTTTCGACTCTGCCTTCTCTTCCTTTTCCAAACGATCCTTCTTCTGCTCCAGCCAGGAGGAATAGTTGCCTTGGAAGGGAATGCCGTGACCACGATCTAATTCCAGAATCCAGCCGGCCACATTGTCGAGGAAATAGCGGTCGTGGGTTACGGCGATGACCGTGCCCTTATATTGCTGGAGATGCTGTTCCAGCCATTGGACAGACTCGGCATCGAGATGGTTCGTCGGCTCGTCGAGCAAAAGAATATCCGGCTCCTGAATCATGAGCCGGCAGAGCGCGACACGCCGTTTCTCGCCGCCGGACAGATTCCCGATCTTCTGATCGGCCGGCGGGCAACGCAAGGCGTCCATCGCGATGTCGAGCTCGTTTTCCAATTCCCAGCCGTTCGCCGCCTCGATCTTCTCTTGCAGTTGCGCCTGCTTGTCCAACAACTTTTCCATCGTATCGGGATCGGCTTCGCCGATCTTGTTGCTCACGTCTTCATATTCCTTCAGCAGTGCAACCAGTTCCTTCTTCCCTTCCTCCACAACGTCCTTGACCGTCTTCTTGGGATCGAGCTGCGGCTCCTGCTCCAACAATCCGACGCTATAGCCTTTCGATCTGGTGATCTCGCCCGTGTAATTGGGATCCACACCTGCGATGATCTTGAGCAGCGAACTCTTGCCCGACCCGTTCAACCCCAGCACGCCAATTTTCGCGCCGTAGTAGAAGCCGAGATAGATCTCGCGCAGGACCTGCTTTTTCGGCGGATAGACCTTGCCAACATTGACTAATGAAAAAATGACTTGCTTGTCGTTCGTGGCCATGAGCGCTCTTTTCCTCCCTGATTCTTACGGTTTCTGCGGTGAAGTCAGGCACCATAGCAGACAATCCTTTTCGATCACAACCGAGTCACACGCTATTCTAAGCACGAATACCCCATCTTTTCTGACACGAACCGGCTGTGCGATTGTTTTCTGGAGAGAGGGCCAACCGGAATGATATTGGATGTTCCGCGTGCTCGGCAACACAGGTCCGCTCCGGCCTCCCTATAGCCGGTCGGCTGAATCGGTTGGTACCTATATCCCCAGCTCTTCTGACAGCCGCACTTCGGATTCGTCGAGAATCTCTTCCAGGCAGGAAAAGCACGGGAAGGGGAAACGATCGATCGGAATGGCGCAGATTTCGCCGACTGGGGATTCTTCCAGCGCCGGACCGCCACATTCTTTGTGAATGACAACAAGCATCAGATCTCCCTCATCACCAATCGTCGAAACAACTCTAGGTGCTCCGGGCTGCTGAGCCGGTGATCGCCTTGAATCAGCTGCAGGTCGAGTGGAATTGTTGGAACGCGGCGGCGCAATTCGTCGGTGAACTGTTGGCTGCCTTCCGGTGCAATGACGGTATCGTGCAACCCATGCAGAATCGTCGTTTTCACGTGGCGAACGACATCGAAAGTTCTGGCCCAATACCATTCACTCTCTTCCACCCACCTCCAGGACAAGGGCCAATCCCTGTGCAGCGGATCGTCATTCCACGGCATCCATCCGGCGGTATGCCAGTAATGCAACCGTTCCTTGGAGATGCTCTTCGCCCGCTTACCCATCATGTTGAACGCCGGAGCGATCAAGAGGAGTTCGTCCACCATGGAACTTTCCTGCGCGACCAACCAGGCAATCCAGCTGCCGAGCGAATTGCCGACGATCGTGACAGGTGGTCCAGACTTGATGGAGTCGAGCACCGTCTGGGCATCAGCAATCCAATCGGACAGTGTGTACTCAGTGAATTGGCCTTCGGAATCACCGAACCCGCGTACATCGTAACAACAGAATCCCCACCCCTGCTCGTGACACCACTGCGCCAACGCCTTACTCTTGTTACCCCAGCGTTTGGAGAGAAACCCGGTGATGAAGAGAATCTGGCGGCCCTGTCCCACGGCGTGATCGCCCCGAATATGCTTGCCATCCGAGCCGGCGAGAAAAAACGGTTGATGCACACTCATGATTTCGTCAGCACCTTTGTGAGAAACACACCGAGTCGCCTCAGAACCAGTTCAGGGATTTCATGCCCGCCCCTGAAACTATGCCATTCAATGGCCAGGCCGGCTTGGGCCAACAGATCGCGCAATCGTTCGGCGCCGATGTGAGCGAGGATCTCGTCCTCAATACCATGGCTCTGAAAGACCGGCAGACCCTTTCGTTGAGGCATGAGCGGGCTCCAGACCGGTTGCGCCAGGAGATTTCCGGACAATTGGACCAGCCCAGCAAACGGAGCCGTATCGTGCAGGACTGCGTCGCAGGTCAGCATCGCCCCTTGCGAGAACCCACCGATCACCGTGTGCGTGAATTCGACCGGCAGAGATCGAGGCAGTTCGTTGAGAAAACCTGCCAGATGCTTTCTCGCGAGAGCCAAGCCGTTCGGCATCTCCATCGACATGTCGCGCACGCGGCCGGCCTCGCGATCCGCCTGGATCCGCGCGAAGTCGATGATCCACCAAGCCCGCGCATCGCCGAAGCCCAGGCTGAGCGGTAAAGGCCCTTCCGGGAACAGCCATCGCGTGCCTGCCGGAACATCGATCACCTCCGCGAGCGGAACTAAATCATCCCCCGGCGCACCGAACCCATGGAGCAGGATCACTAGCGGGCCAGTCCCGCCTCCTCGCCCATCAGTACCGCCGGCAAGCCGGACCTTCAATCCGCCTAGAGTTGTCTGCCGCACGGTTGTTCCGCCACCAGTGTAGATCCTCCACCAGCACGAGCACGCTGAGCGCGTCCTCCGCCTAAACGAATCGCCACTGTACAATAGATGGTGCGGAGAGTGAAGCGATGGTGATGCTCGGTTGAACACCGCGATGGGAGTGTGCGTAGGTGTTGGCGGGGGACCGCTCTACGAACCCACCGAGACCGTGAGTCGAGCGATCCCCCTGAGGGAGGCTGCTCATGGAGAGCGCATCGACGATGCCAGGCCGGAAGGATTTCTAGGACGAACAACTGACCGCTAAGTGCTTGCCCCAATTGGGAGGCGGAGCCGCATAGGCCTCCATGCCGGGCTGATCGCTGTAGGGATGTTGCAACAGGGTGGACAACCGCTCGACCTCGGAGAAATCCTTGTGTTGGGCTTTTTCGATCGCCACCTGCGCGAGATAATTGCGGAGCACATACTTGGGATTGACCCGGTCCATCCGCGCCTGTCGTTCCCCATCGCGGCTCTGCTCGCTTCGCAGCCGATCTCGATACCGCGCCGCCCATTCGTCGAACCGGTCGCGGTTGAGAAAGAGCTCGCGCAGTCGCTCGTTCGTCGTACCCTCGGCTGGCGAGAAGACGCTCAACTCTCGGAACACCCTCGTGTAATCCGCGTGACTCTCCTGGAGCAGGCCCAGAAAGTCTTGAATCAGGGAGTCGTCTTCCGTGCGCCCCTCTAGTAATCCCAACTTCGCCCGCATATGAGTGAGATACGTCTGCTCATAGAAAGGTTGATAGGTCTCAAGCACGGCCTTTAAGACCTCTTTCTCCACCAACGGCAATAGGGCCTGTGCCAAACAGCTGAGATTCCACAATCCGATGTACGGCTGCTGATTATACGCATAGCGGCCGTTGTGATCGGAGTGATTGCAGATGAAACCGGCGTCGTAGTTGTCCATAAACCCGTAAGGGCCGTAGTCCAGGGTGAGACCAAGGATCGACATGTTGTCGGTATTCATCACCCCATGAGACCACCCGACCGCTTGCCACTGCGCAATCAGGGTGGCGGTCCGCTCGACGACTTCGGTAAAGAAGCGGGCATACTTGGTTGGCACAACCGTGAGATGCGGATAGTGCTGGGCGATCACATAGTCGGCCAGGACTTTCAGGTGTTCATGCTGTTTGCGGTAGTAGAAGATTTCGAACGTGCCAAATCGCACATGCGACGGCGCCATGCGGACCAGTGTCGCGCCGGTCTCAACCTGTTCACGATAGACCTTGTGGTCGCTCCCGACAATACAGAGCGCCTGCGTCGTCGGGATGCCGAGACCTGTCATAGCCGCGCAACAGAGATATTCGCGGATCGTCGAGCGCAAGACCGCGCGCCCGTCGCCGTCACGCGAAAAAGGCGTGAGCCCACCGCCTTTGAGATGCAAATCCCATCGCTCGCCCCGCTCGTTTGTTGCTTCTCCAAGGAGAATTGCACGGCCGTCGCCCAGTTGCGGGACATAGACGCCGAACTGATGGCCGGAGTACAGCATCGCCAGCGGCTCCATACCCGGCACAAGCAGACTTCCGCCAAACAAGCGGGCGAATTCAGGCCGCTCGGCTTCTGCGGGATCTAGATCGAGTAGCGCGGCGGCGGCGGGATTGAAGCCGACCAGATACGGCTCATCCGAGAACGGCGTTGGGTTGAGCTTGGCGTAGAAGGCCTCGGGCAGTCGGGCGTACGTGTTGTCGAAGGAAAGCTGTTCCAGCGATCGCTGCGGCATGCAGGAAGCATGACAGGGAAGACCCTTCGCTGGCAAGACGGCCCTCGCCGTTCATCATAAGAGGATATGGCTGATTCCCCAGGGGCGCGTGGTTGACACATGTACGGTGTGGCCGTACACTGTTTTATGCGGATTGGATCTGTCCAGCATCGAGGTCTGCTCCGCTTTCTTGAAGAAAATGACAGCCGGGGTTTACGCCCCGATCTGGTCAAGCGTCTCCGTAACGTCTGATGAGCAAGACACTTCATAAGATCGGCATGACACCGCCGCATCCGGGTGAGTTTATCCGTGATGAGATCCTAAAGGAACTGGGTTTGAGCATCACCCAGGCAGCGGACGTGCTTGACGTGCGCCGGGCCACCCTCTCGGATGTGTTGCACGGGCGTGCGGCACTATCGCCTGAGATGGCCTTCCGCATTGAAAAGGCATTTCAGGTGAACATGGAAACGCTCTTGCGGATGCAGGCATGGCACGATACGAAACACATGCGCCGCCGGTCCAAAGAAATCCGTGTCAGGCGGTACGATTCGCGCCGCGCGAATCAGCATGCAGGCCGTTAACGCGCTTCCGCCAGAAGAGGGTCGCAAACCCTGGCCGCTCGAATTACTCTGGATCGCGATTGATCAACTCGGCTGCCTGGGGATTGGTCTGGATGAGATACGGGGAATCCTGAATCGGCGTGGGTGTTGTCGAAGAAAAGGTGGTCGAAAATACGTCCGGTCATCGTTCCAATCTGCCAGAACCTGCACACATCTTGGAAGCCCGAGGACCAGTTGATCGATTTAGCGCTCTCTGGGTTCTAAGTCCCGCTCGACGGTAAAGACAAACACCTTCTCCCCGATTTGGGCGTCGATGTCCATGAAGAGGGCCATGACCCTTACTCCGGTAATATCACTCACCTGTTCGATGAGCCGGTCGCGGCCTTGGGCAATGAGGGTCTGCCGGACCCGTTTGACCATATCGACGCCGTCGGGAGTCTTAGCCAACTGCCGCTCCGCAGGAGTGAGCACCCCCTTGAGCCGCACCACAACGAGATCCCGGACAATGAACGCCCGCACGTCCGTCGGGCCCCGGCCCATGAATTCCTGCTCAAATTTGATGATGGCGTTGCGGATCGCCACCTCCATTTCGGCTTTAGTCCGTTCGTTCTCCATGGCGTCCTGTTCCTACTCCAACCACCATACCGACTCGGGAGTATAGAAGCATCGTTCTGGAGATCACAAGTACAGGGAGTCCCTGCCCCATTCATCAGACATCCGCACCTGGGACAGTCTGCCCGCTCATTTTTTCCTGGAGGGGGAGGCGCGAAATACTCTCGCCGGCTGACCGTCACATCGGACACGCACATTGCCCCTAACTCAAGGTCGTGGAAAACTACGCGACCAAGTCCGTGTTGCTTGCGACCGTGTCCAGTAAGCCGCGTTTCACGCCCAGCGAGAAGGAGGACTATTTTCATCACTTCCGTGAGAATCAGCCGGAAGGGCGTATTGATTCTCGTACGATCGAACTCGAGTGCAATAGGGCGATCGATGAAGGCCTCTATTCCTTCATCTTCAAGAAGACCAGGACCACCGTCAAAGCCCGATACTTCTTCACGTACAAGTGGGACGGCTTCCAGTGGCTGATTACCAGCGATCACTCGTCCGTCTTTCCTCAATAGCCGCACGCTTGAATATGACAGGCTGATCCCTGCGTTCTTCCGAGCCTTTCCAGGCTATAACCATGGAGCCGTGGGGAAACAATGTCCCATGACAGCATCCGGGATTGCCCGATTTGATCACTTGAAAGATTTTTCCCCCCCCTCTATACTATCAAACTAGGGGCAAGTGCGTCGTAGAATGCTCCCCTCGCATACCTACGACAAACTTGCCCGTGCGTTGCCATATCGGTTGTCGTAGGCATTAAGCACCAGAAAGAGGATCTTTTATGAGAAGATTGGTCTTGCTCCTTGCAGTGATCGTAGCCCCCATCGTGAGCTACGCAGAGATACCACAAACCGGTACTCCTCAAAAACTCGCTTCCACGCTTTCCCAACATACAGAGCTATGCATTGCAGCTACGGAGGAGGACATTGCCCGCCTGTTCGACCGCTGGAATGCGTCCCTCCAAACCGGCGACGTGCACAAGGTGTCCGCCAATTATGCGGCGACGTCAGTATTCCTGCCGACCGTGTCGAGCCGGCCTCGGCTCACGGCCACCGACAAAGAGGACTATTTCCTCCATTTTCTTGAGAATCGCCCGGTCGGGCGCATCGACTCGCGTGAGATCGAAATCGATTGTAATACCGCCATCGACACAGGGCTTTACACCTTCATCTTCCAGAAAACCGGAGCCAAAATCAAAGCGCGGTACACGTTCACCTACAAGTGGAATGGCACACAGTGGCTGATTACCAGCCACCATTCATCCGCTGTGCCGCATGACGATGCGCCTCTGGAACATGTGCACCAAGAGATTTCCCAACATACAGAGCTATGCATTGCAGCTACGGAGGAGGACATTGCCCGCCTGTTCGACCGCTGGAATGCGTCCCTCCAAACCGGCGACGTGCACAAGGTGTCCGCCAATTATGCGGCGACGTCAGTATTCCTGCCGACCGTGTCGAGCCGGCCTCGGCTCACGGCCACCGACAAAGAGGACTATTTCCTCCATTTTCTTGAGAATCGCCCGGTCGGGCGCATCGACTCGCGTGAGATCGAAATCGATTGTAATACCGCCATCGACACAGGGCTTTACACCTTCATCTTCCAGAAAACCGGAGCCAAAATCAAAGCGCGGTACACGTTCACCTACAAGTGGAATGGCACACAGTGGCTGATTACCAGCCACCATTCATCCGCTGTGCCGCATGACGA
>VGXB01000001.1 GCA_016873515.1 Nitrospira sp. | reverse complement strand
CGAAGATCGCATCGGCATCTTCAAATCGCAGACGCCAAGCCGGGACTTCCCCCTCCTGTGCATCGCAGTTTGTAAAACTGCCTCCCTTGACCCGGTAGTGATATTCAGAAAAGCGCTGCAAGAGGCGACCCGATACCAAGGAATTCCTGGAAGGAGCGAACAGCTGTCCCTGTGTCACCACACCGGCTTCGGTATTGACGTTCAACTCCAACCGTTCGCCAGTAACGTCCGTTTGCGGATCCGTCAAATGCACGCGGCCGGTCGCGATCAGGGCTCCAGTCAATGCTTGAATCGTGACATGATCCGCCGTGAGCGTGAGAGTCCCTTGACGGACTACGACAGATCCGTGGGCTTCGTAGAGTTCTTGATCTTTCCGATAGTCCAACTGGGCAGCCGTGATGTCCAGCGGCGTGGATCCGGAAGAAGAGTTTTCAGCGGGTTTCTGAATTTCAGTGGCCCCAAGGGGTAGTCCTGGAAGGAAGATCACCAAGGCCCCCCCAAGTACAAACCGCCGACAGATCCATCGCCAAGGATCTGTCATGCTAGCCCCGAATCACCGATAGCTTACAGCCGTTCATTGCTGCCTTGATATCGCCAAGCAACATGAGCGAGCCGGTTACACAGATGAGATCATCGGGGGCGGCCTGTTGCTTTGCCCTCTGTAACGCCTCAGCTGGCAGTGGCACCTCATACACTGGGTTGAGCCAGTCTCTCAGCGGTTCACGCAGCTCGTCGACGGTCGCGGATCGGGCAAGACCGGCTTGTGTCAGCACGATTTCAGAGATCAGCGGCAGCAATGGTGCAAGGAATTGTCGAAGATCTTTATCCCGCATCATGCCCCACACGAGAATGATGCGGGCATTCGGATGACTGGCGAGAAATTCTCCCAAATACCCAGCCAACACTCTGGACGCCGCAGGGTTATGGGCCCCGTCCAAAAGGACGCACGGAGTATCTTCAATGACCTCCAACCGCCCTTCCCACACCACCGATCGTAATCCCACGCGGACCGCCCTCTCAGTGACCGGCATTCCCCCATCAAGCCCCGCGGACTCGAGCAACGCAATGGCACAAGCGGCATTATCCAATTGATGCCGCCCAACCAGCCCGCATCGAAGCCCCTCAAGCACTCTTCCCCATCCCCGATAGGTAAACTGATCACTGTTTCCCTCAACGACGAATTCAGTGCCCAACCGCCACACCGGCGCAGCGCGCTCGGCCGCAATCCGCTCGATTACTGCGCCCGCTTCGACTCCCATCCGCCCAATTACGACTGGCACGGCTGGCTTGATAATCCCAGCCTTTTCAAAGGCGATGGCCGCTTCGGTCGTTCCTAAATACTCCTGATGGTCCAGCGCAATGGTCGTAATCACACACGCCATCGGTTCAACCACGTTGGTGGCGTCGAACCTCCCGCCCATTCCGACTTCCAACACCGCGAGATCAATCTGGGACTCTGCAAAGTAAAGCAGTGCGAGCGCCGTTGTCAGTTCGAAAAAAGTGAGGTTCGTAGCCGGCGGAACGGCGCGGCGCAATCGGCCAACTAGCTCCGCCAAGCAATCTTCTGAAATCATCTCGTCGCCGATGCAGATGCGCTCGCGGAAATCGACTAAATGGGGAGAGGTATAGACGCCCACCCGCAACCCGGACGCACGCAACATCGCTGCAGCCATGGCGACTGTCGATCCCTTGCCGTTGGTCCCACCGATGTGCAAGACACGCAGCTTGCGCTCCGGATGACCGAGCGTCTCCAGCACGGCCTGCATCGACTCCAGGCCGAGCTTGATCCCATGCTTCTGGAGACCATAGAGGTAGTCAATAGCGGCGGGATAGGTCATCAACCAACCGGGAGGACGAGAACCGTCTAAAAATGGGAGACGAGCGTGCTAACCGTCTCTTTGAGCTGCTTCCGCTCGACGATCATATCGATCATCCCATGCTCCAGAAGAAACTCTGCCCGCTGAAACTGATCCGGCAACTGTTGTTTGATCGTCTGTTCAATAACGCGGGGACCTGCAAAGCCGATCAATGCCTTGGGTTCCGCAATGATCACATCCCCTAACATCGCTACACTGGCCGTGACACCACCGAAGGTTGGATCGGCAAGAATCGAGATGAGCGGCAGCTTCGCCTCCCCCAGTTTCGCCACGGCCGCCGACGTTTTGGCCATTTGCATCAGCGAAAGAATCCCCTCCTGCATACGCGCGCCCCCCGATGCCGTCACCAAAATGACCGGCACTTTCAGGTTCAGTGCCCGATCGATGGCACGGCAAAGCTTTTCCCCCACCACCGATCCCATGCTACCGCCCATAAAGCTGAAATCAAAAATACACAGCACAACACGGTTGCCATTCATCAATCCCTCGCCGATCACCAGGGCATCCTTGCGGCCGGTCTTTTCCCGTTGGGCCTTCACTCGATCCGGATATGATTTGGTATCGTGAAACGTCAATGGATCTTGCGCGTGCAACTCGACATCCCACTCTTTGAAGGAACCCAAATCGACAAGAAGCCCAATCCGCTCCATCACGGAAATCGGGAAATGATATTCGCACTTAGGGCATACCTTGTTATTGCGGTCGACTTCCTTGCGATACACGATTTCCCGGCAATGGTTACACTTGAGCCACATGCCCTCACTGCTTTTTGAACGAACAGGGCCTGCAGTCTCAGCCCCTTTGGTTTTTTTAAACCACGCCATGGGTCCGTCTCTCAGGCAATCGTGGAGAGCCTCACTGGCTCTCACTGTCGGCGGAGAATAGCACAACCGTGCCCCTGACGCACGTGCAAACCAGGCTCATGCCCAAGTTGCGCACAGCGTACCTGCCTCTATGACCAGGTCAGCCTCGCGAGCATCCAGATCCCGATACCTATACTGGCAACTCCGGCACAGCCCTGTAGCCCCACAAACAGACGCCGACTGGCCGCGAGTGAATACACCAATGGCAGACTGATCGTCAGCCCGATTACCATCATCCCCATAATCGAGCCCACGCCAAAGACGGCAATCGACAACAGTCCCGATCCTAACTCCTGGGTCGACGAGAGCACAATCAGCATCAGCGCCGCCGATCCAGCCAGTCCGTGCGCCATTCCGATGCAAAGTGGCCGAACAGAGCCGGCCAGCCAATGCCGGTGGCGATGATTATCCTGCTGCTGATGGCTATGAAAATGGACATGGAGGCCATCATTGTGGTGATGGCTATGGACGTGCCACCGTTCCCGGTGCAGTTTCCAGGCCAACGTCCCACCAAGCGCGATCAGTAAGAGTCCCACACTGGACTCCGCAATGAGCTCGAACCGTTCAGGGATCCGAATACCCCACGCCAGGACCACCGCCCCCACAAGCAACAGCGTTGTGGTATGGCCAATCCCCCACCAGAATCCTACGGCACTGGAGGCCCGAAATGAGGGCCGTTCTGCCAGAACTGTCGAGATCGCAGCAAGATGGTCGACATCAAACGCATGCCGCAAGCCAAGCAGGAACCCCAATCCCAAAACCGCAGCGTACGATGGATCGCTCATAGCGTGGTTCGTTACTGCTCAGGTCGAAGTTTCAGCAAAGGGAATCCCCTTGTCGAGAGTCTGCTTGTTTCGAATTAGTACATTAACTTAAACATTAAGATTACCATTCAAGTTCGCTATTTCTTACTACCCACCTCGTGCATGCATTTCCAGATGAGGGTCTTCGCGCAGCCGATCGATATCGATCAGGCCACCATTCCTGAGCCCCACCTGCTCCAGCCCTTTCCGCTCCTCAGCACCTCGATCTCGTCGAGTCGCCCAACCATTACAGATAATCTCGCGCATCTCTTCCGCGCTGGCCCCGCTTCGAAGAGGCTGACGGAGATCCATCCCCACCATGGCATACAGACACAGATACCACAAGCCGTCCGCTGTTACCCGGCTGCGATCGCAGGACTCGCAGAACGGCATAGTCGTAGACGGAATGATGCCAAAGATCGTCCCATCCGGCAATCGATAGCGCTGCGCCGGCACCGCTCCACGCCCAGGCAGAGGGGCGACCCTGCCGTAATGTGCGCGCACGTAATCCAAGATGCTGGCGCAAGGCACCACTTTCTCCATCGTCCACTCATTCGCACCCCCCACATCCATATACTCGATGAAACGGACTTCAGCCTGATACTGCCTGGCGAATTCAATCAACGACACAATCTCGTCATCATTGACCCCTCGAATCACGACAGTATCCAGCTTCAGATCTGGAAATCCCGCCCTTCCCACAGATTCAATGCCGTCAAGCACGCGGGCAAACTCGTCTCGCCCGGTTAACCGGCGGAAGCGCTCTGGCCTGAGCGTATCCAGACTGACGGTCACGCGATGCAGTCCCGCCTCATAAAGCTCTTGAGCATACTCGGCTAGAAGGACCCCGTTCGTGGTCAGCGCGATTTCCTGGATACGGCGATCCTGGAGCAGCAACCGTACCAACCGCGAGAGGTCCCGCCGCAACAGCGGCTCTCCACCGGTCAGCCGAATCTTCTCCACACCCACATCGGCAAAATACCCTGCGAGGGTTGCCAATTCTTCAAAGCTGAGGACATCTTCACGCGGCAGCCAAACATAGTCTTCTTCAGGCATACAGTACCGGCAACGCAGATTGCAGCGATCCGTGACAGACAGCCGCAAGCTCTTCAGCGGCCGCCCGAATCGATCCTGTACCGCCTCTGGAGCCATATTTTCCATGACTTCATCCATGTCTGCCGCACCCCGCACTCCCTCACTCACATGCTTGCGCTTCACGAATTTATGGATGCTCTTCCACCCACACCTCCCCTTCGGGCGTCCGCTCCAATTTCCAGATTGGGGTGATTTGCTTCAATTCATCAATCGCCCATTGACAGGCGCGAAACGCCTCCACCCGGTGCTCGGCTCCGGCGATGATCAGCACGATATTCTCGCCGATTGCAATCTCGCCGTAGCGATGAATGATCAGCAATTCCAGGATGTCGAAATCCTTTAACGCTCGCTCGCGGATCTCCCGCAGTTTTTTTTGCGCCATCCCCTCGTAATGTTCGAACGTAATGCGGTTCACATCGCGACCCCGTGACCGATCACGCGCTACCCCTAAGAACGTGACAATTCCGCCGATACGTGTTGACTGGCTACGCACCCGGTCCAACTCCTGATCGATAGAGAAATTCTCCCGCTGCACCCGGACGAACTGGCTGTCGTCAACGGGGCCTGCTCTTGATCCGCCGGCGAACGGCGGTAAAAGTGCGACCTCGTCATCGGCGTGAACAACCGTATCGTCGTGTGCAATTTCTTGATTGACGGACATCAACACCTTTTTCTGCTGGATCAATTCTCCGATGCGCGGATAACCGGCCTTGATTGCCCCAATAACATCCTTGACCGATTGACCTTCAGCCACATTCAACGAGAGGGCCGACTGATTTCCCGCCAGCATCTTAGTTATTCCAAATAATCGAATAATCACCATAGGGTACCGACCTAAGCCTTAACCTTGACCTTAGCCTCTCCTTGTGTACACGCCTGATTTCCCGCCTGATTTAGACAGCAGGCACACCTCAGTAAAACTCATCCCACGATCTATGGACTTACACATGTCATAAATCGTCAAGGCCGCCACCGACGCCGCTGTCAACGCTTCCATTTCGACTCCCGTCTGTCCGGTCGTCTTCACGGTCGCAGTAATTGTAATAGAGCACAGCCCGCTCAGGTCCGGCTGTGGATCTTCCTTGAAGGCAATATCGACGCTCGTGAGGAGCATCGGATGGCACATGGGAATAAGATCGGAAGTCTGCTTGGCGCCCATCACACCGGCCACTTGCGCGACCGCCAACACATCGCCCTTGGCGATGGTTCGTTGCTGAATTTTTTCAAGGGTTTCAGATTGCAGTAAGACCTTCGCCCGCGCCGTGGCTACCCGTTCAGTCGAAGCTTTTGCCGATACATCAACCATGCGTGCACGCCCGGCCTCGTTGAAGTGGGTAAATTCAGCCATTTTCTTTGGTGAATCAGTGCGTTACGGCAATGACGTAGAGAGATTATAGGAGCCGAGGGAAATGAAGGTCAAGCGAGAGCCCCCAATCCTCCGTGCGAGGATCCCACAAAGACCACAACAGACATCCCACTAAGAATCCATACTGAATCAGAAGACCATTCAGCACAACTGAATCTCTTCACCCACATCAATCTGTAGACGCTGTGCGGCACTCTCTTCACGCAAAAAGATCTCCAGGGTGCCCCCGCTGTTGAGCAATGCGGCGGGACGATCAGGGCTCCCCTGGCTATAACTCCCCACGATGTCGCTGACAAAATGCGTTCCCACGTGAATCTCCACCACATCATCGTCTAATAAGGCTCGAAGCTCTTGAACCTGTTTCGCCGTAATGTTTGAAATGAGATTCCCAAATCGATCAATGGAGACGACTTTTCCGATGAGCAACTCATCATGCCGAATCGGGATAGCCGGAGAGCGGCGAATTGGATCATGGATGGCGGGCCCCATAAAAGCCGGGGGAACTCCCCTGCTCAGCCACGCCGCCGCAGGGGCAAAAATATCACGGCCGTCAAACGTCGATCCGGCTGTCGCCAGACGGTACTGTTTGTTGTCAATCTGCCATATCTTTGCCTCCGGTTCCTGCTCCAGCACTTCGCTGAACAACCCGTTGTCCGGACCGATGAACATCGCGCGCGCAGAGGCAATCAGCAACGGCCGACGGGCCGTGCCAACTCCAGGATCGACGACGACAACATGAATGGTGCCGTCGGGGTAATACCGATAGCAGGACCGGAGAAAATACCCGGCCTCGTCGATCTGGTGCGAGGTGATTTGATGTGAGAGATCGACAATGGTCACGGCAGGGTTGATCGACAAAATCACCCCCTTCATGCTCGCCACAAAATGATCACGTTCACCAAAGTCCGTCAGCAACGTGATCAGAGCGGGGGCCGTCGACACGGCTAAAATTCCTCGAACTTGATCTCCACCACTTCGTATTCAACTATCGTACGCGGAGTATGTACCTCAACGAAATCACCGACCCGCTTGCCGATCAACGCGCGACCGACCGGTGATTGGACGGAAATCCTGTTGAATTTCATGTCCGCTTCATCCTGCCCGACCAGCGTATATTGCTTCCTGGACTGTGTCTGCTGCTCAATCACCGACACTGTCGCGCCAAACGTAATCGTCTCGCTGACTCGTCCGGTGATCTCGACGATCCGAGCATCGGCCAGTTTGATTTCGATCTCGGCTATCCTGGACTCAATAAACCCTTGACGGTCTTTCGCCGCGTCGTATTCGGCATTCTCGCTGAGATCTCCGTGGGCGCGTGCCTCCGCGAGCGCCTCGATGTTTTTGGGCCGTTCGACTTTCCGCAGACGGTCCAATTCTGCCTTCAACGCGTCGTACCCTTTCCTGGTAATCGGTGTCGGCATAGTATCCTGCCTCCTGGACAACTAGGTCTGATGATAGTCCTGCAACGTGATCGGCTCGATGTAGGTGCGATCGGCCATTTCAGGATCGGTCATAAGAGTAGCAGGATTGCTATTGATCAGACTACCCCAATAGCCCTCTTCCTTGAGAGCCTTGCACGCCTGCGTGCCAGAATAGTCGAACTCGCAGGCCTGGCCGATGACAATCGGATCAGATCCCATCATGAGAATAGAACGGATGTCTGTGCGTTTTGGCATGTGATCCCGATACGTGGCGTGGATTATCCCGATTGCTGCAGCGGTCCGATCGACGGAACATACGGGGCTGGATGAACGGGCTTTACCGCACCGGGCCCTCGATAAAACTTCATGGCCTCAGGCACCCAGTCTTCAATCTGATTGATGCGTGCGGTATCGGATGGATGCGTCGACAAAAACTGAGGGATATTCTGTTTCGCGCGAAAACAAGCCTTATCAATCAGTTGCCGGGGGCACCCGCTCATCCGCTCCCAAAACGATACCGCTTCACGGGGATCGTAGCCCGCTTGGGTCATCAACCGGAGTCCGATGCGATCCGCTTCCGACTCTTGACTTCGATGGAACGGCAACGACACCCCCACTCCATACGCGCTCATCGCGGCGATCGCCGCGTCCGGACGTCCCGCAGCAGCTCCGGCAGCCAACGCGCCCATTTGAGTGATACTTTCCAAAACACCACGGCTATAGCGTTCGGCTCCATGCCGCTGGAGGACATGCGCCACTTCATGACCCAACACGGTGGCCAGGCCATCGTCGGTTTTCGTGATTGGAAGAATTCCCGTAAAGACCGCTACTTTCCCACCCGGCAACGCAAACGCATTGATCGAACGGTCATCCTGAATGACCACAAATTCCCATTGATACTCCGGCTTATTCGCCGCGGCAGCGATCCGAGTTCCAACTCGGTTGACCATCTCGGTGACTTCCAAGTTCTCGCTCAATCGGGCGTTGCGCAATATCTCATGAAACCCGCTGATGCCCATGGCAATTTCTTTGTCTTCTGAAATATAGATGAATTGATCCCGCCCCGTTCCCGGCGCCCGATAACAACCGGCCAGTGCCGACAGGAGGCCGATTGACGCACCACAGTTGAGCGCACCATATAACCCCATGGCGCACCGCACACCTGAGCACAGCAAGCTTCGACGCCCAATCGACACCGAAGACAATCGGTTCATCGAGGAATTACTTCTTGACGGTGCCATCTTTATTACCAACACCTCCTCTCACTCGCGCAATCATGACGGTCCTTCTCACGGCATCCATAGATACATGAACTGCGGTGTGCCGCCTCGCACAAGTGCCAGGACATCGAACTCAGCCAGACTCGACAATGGTCCGGGAGCCAAGAGCTTCGAATAGACATTGTTCGAATACTCGCCGGGGCGTTGATACGTGACCACGCGAGCGTCTGTCAGATTGGCTTTTTTCTTGGCCAATTCGATGGCGTCCTCGAGATAGCCGATCTCGTCCACCAATCCAGCCGCTTTGGCCTGATCCCCGGTATAAATTCGACCGTCGGCGAGCTTTTTGATTTGATCCATTGGCAAATGCGGGCGCCCTTCCTGCACGACGCTCAAGAAGCGCTGATAGAACGAATCGATCAGGCCTTGAAAAATCGCCCGCTCGTCAGCCGTCATGACCCGGAACGGCGAACCCATGTCTTTCCGAGGCCCCGACGTAACCGCGGTCGCCTCCACGCCTACTTTTTCGAGCAACCCTCTCGCACTGATGGTCAGCATAATGACACCGATGCTACCCGTCACCGAAGAAGGATGCGCCATCACCGTATCCGCCGCCGCCGCAATATAGTATCCCCCAGAGGTGCCCAGATCCATAATCGAAGCGACAACGGGGATCTTTCTGGATCCCTTGAAGGCTTTAAGTTCGTGATACATGATATCCGATGCCGTCACCGTGCCACCGGGGGTATTGATCCGAAGAACGACGGCTTTGATACTGTCATCCTGTGCAGCACGTGTCAGTTGCTCTTTGATCCGCGCCAGCATGCTCGGAGCAGGAATGAACCCATCTTTGTCCTGAGCGCTGATCATGCCTGAAACTTCAAGCAGCAACACCTTCGCGCTGCCCGCCCCACTCACCTGCACTTCCTTGAGTGGCCCGGGCCCCGGTATCAAGGGGAAATTAACGGTGCACCCAACCAACGACAACCCTCCAAGCACCACTGCGAACAACCGATTACGCATGACGGGTCTCCATAAGTCGGACAAATTCCTCGAAGAGATACGCAGAATCATGAGGTCCCGGAGACGCCTCCGGATGGTATTGCACCGAAAATACCGGCCGATCCAGACAGACCATGCCTGCGATCGAGCGGTCATTTAAGCTGAGATGCGTGATCGCCCCCCTGCGGTAGCCGGTTTCGACTACGGGAGGCTTGTCCGGTATCTCACGGTAGGATTGGGGAATTTTGATCAAAAAATTGTGATTCTGAGATGGACGTTCCACCTTTCTGTTTCGAAGATCGATCACCGGATGATTCGCCCCATGGTAACCGAATTTGAGTTTGGATGTTTCTAACCCAACGGCGAGTCCCAAGATTTGATGTCTCAAACAAATACCGAAGATGGGATACCGTCCAAGTAGGTTCCGCACCGCGTTCATGGCGTAGGGAACTCCTTCTGGATCGCCCGGGCCATTCGAGAGGAATATCTCATCCGGCTTCAGTGCCTGGATTTCATCGGCCTTCGTCGATGCCGGCACGACAGTCACCTCACAGTCGATATCGACTACTCGATTGAGGATGTTCTGCTTGACACCGAAATCAGACGCCACAACCTGCCACGGATGCCGGTTACGTCTACGCTCGTGGTTCTGCACCGCCTCTGGAGTCCATGCTCCGGACCCCGTCTTCCACGCATAGGACTGCCGGCATGTTACCTCCGCTGCCAAGTCCCGTCCTATGATACTAGGCATGTTCCGCGCTGTTTCCACTGCACGAGCCGAATCAAGCCCGCCATGGGGAAATGACTCCCTGCTGTGCCCCATATTCACGCAAATGCCTCGTCAAAGCCCTCGTAGCGAGGCCTTCAATAGCCACTACCTGCGCCTGCGTCAAATATTCGTGACCCGTCTGCGTGCTCCGTCAGTTACTTGCCAGCCGGCTCGCCTCCATCACGACAAATCCCTCGGCCCCAATTCGGGAGGACTCCCGATCCTCCAACGTCGTCCCATAGTGGCCGATGCTGTGCTGCGTCACTCATGCTTTCTCTTTGGTTAAAAAATCGTCTTCCCTTTCTTGCAAGCCAGTGTGCGAACCGATTTCGTAGAAACGCTCATGTACCTTCAGCCCTGCCAATTGCCCTTGCATGGCCGTATTGAAGACCACCTCCCCGACCACCTCCCCTTCATAACCAAGCGTGCGACCCTCGAAACAGATTCCGTCCGCTAATGCCAACGAGGCGGTCTTCATACCGGTGCTCCACCCAACGTGAGCGACCGTTTTGTCTTGATTCCCATCAACACAACTCCCAATACCATGGTCACACCGTATAGAATACGAATCGGCATGAGAACACGAAACAGGGCCTCGAAGGCCGCTTTCTTCGCCGGCTCTCCTTGGGCGGCAAACGCCTCCGCCTGAAGCCCCACCGCCTGCGGGTGCAGGACCAAAATGATGACGCCAGCCATCGCGACCATTGACATCAGCACGAGGAATTCTCCCCGGCCAACCGCCACAGTTTGATCTCCGCTCCACCACCGATACCACGAGGAGGCACACAACACTGCCACGGCACCGATCACAAACCGCTGATAGCCTTCGAAGGTTCGCGTCAGCAACAGCCCTCCTGAATCCTGTCCGCCGAACGTATTGAACACCGCCGGAATAACCGCGCCGATCAGTACGGCCATCCCCCCAACCCACAGGCCCAAGGCCAACCATTCAAGCGTCAGGCAGCAGACGAGGCTCCAATGGGACGAGCGCCACACGCTGTTATTGCTCCGACGATCCAGCCTCGAACACGACCCGCCCTCCCACGATCGTTATCTTGACCTGTCCCTTAATCTTCCAGCCGGCAAACGGCGTATTGCGGCTCTTCGAACGAAATTTGCTCGGATCGACCTCCCATTGGGCATGCTGATTGACGATCGCCACATCGGCATCCGCACCGACTGCCAACGTCCCCTTCTTCAGTCCGAACGCTGCCGCCGGAGCAGAGGTCAGCTTCGCCACTGCTTGCTCCAACGACAAGACCCCTTCTTCGACCAACCTCAGTGTTAACGAGAACGCGGTCTCCAGCCCCACGATGCCGAATGGAGCTTCGGTAAAGTCCTGCTGCTTCTCTTGTGTGGCATGAGGCGCATGGTCGGTCGCAATGACTTCGATGGTGCCGTCGCGCAATCCGTCCTTAATTGCCTGCACGTCCTCCCACGTGCGCAGGGGGGGATTCATCTTCGCATGGGTATTGTATCCACGGACCACTTCTTCGGTCAGCGTAAAATGATGCGGACAGGCTTCCGCCGTCACCTTGATTCCTCTCACCTTCGCCTCTCGTACCATACGGACCGACCCGGCCGTGCTGAGATGGGCAAGATGGAGTCGTGCACCAGTCAGTTCCGACAGCGATAGATTCCGGGCGACCATGACATCTTCCGCGGCCGCCGGAATACCGGGCAGTCCCAGCTCGGTGGAGATCAATCCTTCGTTCATGCAGCCGCCTTCTGCCAGATGCAAGTCTTCGCAATGATCGACGACCGTGAGATCGAAGGCTCGGGCATATTCCATTGCCCGGCGCATGACCAGGCTATTCATCACCGGCTGACCGTCGTCGGAAATCGCCACACAACCGGATCGCCGAAGATCGCCGATCTCCGCCAACTCTTTTCCTTCCGAGCCCTTTGTAATCGCACCAACCGGCAACACGTTGGCTAGACCGGCCACTCGAGCTCGTTCCAGGATAAATTCAGTCACCGCTTGGTTGTCGTTGATTGGACTCGTGTTGGGCATGCAACACACCGTCGTAAACCCGCCGGCTACCGCCGCTGCGCTGCCGCTCTGAATCGTTTCTTTGTATTCGAAGCCTGGCTCTCTGAAGTGGACGTGCAAATCAACAAAGCCTGGCAACACCAACATTCCTGTAGCCTGGATCACTGCACAGCCGGGAGGCCCCGACAGATTGGGCCCGATTGCCGCAATCTTCCCCTGTTCGATCACTACATCGCCGACTCCAACGAAGCGGCCGGGATCGATCACCTGCCCGTTCTTGATCCATATCGGTTGCACAGCAATACCGTCTCCCTTTCTACGTACCGTCATCCGGCTCCAGATATAAGATACAAGATGCCCATACGCACCGCCACTCCATTCGCCACCTGGTCGAGAATGACAGACGAGAGACTGTCCGCCACATCGGGGGCAATTTCCACTCCTCGATTGATCGGGCCCGGATGCATCACGATGGCACCAGAATCAGCCAATTTGACCCGCTCGGCTGTCAACCCATATAACCGCGCATACTCACGAATGGTGGGAAACAATGCCCGCCCCTGCCGCTCCAACTGAAGACGAAGCATCATAATCACGTTGACCCCGCGCAAGCCCTCGTCCATATTCGAGTAGACTGTCACTCCGAGCTTCTCGATGCCCCATGGCATCATCGTAGGCGGTCCGACCAGCCGGACTTCAGCCCCGAGCTTCGTGAGCGCATAAATATTAGAACGCGCGACGCGGCTATGCGAGACGTCGCCGACAATCGCCACTCGCAACCCCTCGAATCCCAGACCCCGCTCTCGAATCGTGTAGAGATCGAGCAGGGCCTGCGTGGGATGCTCGTGCCAGCCGTCGCCGGCATTGATCACCGATGATTTAACCCCGCGGGCCAGTGTGTCGGCCGCCCCGGCGGAGGAATGACGAAGGACGATGACATCCGCCTGCATCGCTTCGATATTGCGCGCAGTATCGAGCAGGGTTTCACCTTTCACAACACTGCTGGACGAAGGCGAGAAGTTGATAACATCGGCGCTCAGCCGCTTCGCCGCCAGTTCGAACGAGGTGCGGGTTCGCGTGCTCGGCTCGAAGAACAAATTGACGACCGTCTTGCCACGCAACGTCGGTACTTTCTTGATTTCCCGACCGGTCACTTCCTTGAACGAGTCCGCCGTGTCCAGCATCAGCTTAATCTCATCCACCGACAAGGGTGCCAGACTCAGCAAGTCCTTGCGTTTGAGACTCATGACATCCTCCGCCTCACGGCTTGGCAATAACTACCCGGTCTTCCTCCCCATTCTCTTCCAGCAAGACCTGGACTTTTTCCTCTCGCGAAGTCGGCAGATTCTTTCCGATATACGTGGCCTTGATCGGCAGTTGTCGATGGCCGCGATCGACGAGCACGGCCAGCTGAATCTCTCCCGGTCTGCCGAGATCTATGAGGCTATCCATCGCCGCGCGGATTGTTCGCCCGGTGAACAGCACATCGTCGATCAGCACCACGATCTTGTCCGTCAAATCGAAGAGCACCGAAGTTTTCCGCAATACCGGCTGATTCTTGCGCAGGGCCAGATCGTCGCGATAGAGAGTAATATCTAGCTCGCCGATAGGCACAGATACGCCTTCGATATTTTGGATGCGCTTCACCAGCCGATGGGCTAAATGGACGCCGCCCGTCCGAATCCCAACTAGCGCCAGATTCGTTACACCCTTGTTGTGCTCCAGAATTTCGTGCGCAATTCGAGTCAACGCACGGGCGATGTCACCAGTGTCCATGACCAACTTCTCATTAACCCGTTGTTTCTTCACACTCTGCTTCATCGACAGAATCGTTCTCAGCGCGAGTCGCACGGTAGACATAAAAAAACCTTCCCGCCCTACACTGGCAAGAAGGTTAGCTGGTCGGACCCAGTACGAGCACAACCTGCACACATAGTCAACTCCTTGCCCACCTCACTGGATGAGCGTTAAAGGTGTGTCTATACTACTCGCACGTACCGCCCCTGTCAAGCGCCGGGAAACCCAAACGGAACCATCCTCTGCATCTGCTGTCTGGTGTTGTAGCCGGACTGTACACTTCGTAGAATGTTCGCGCTCGGAAAGGATCTTTTGTATGGCTCGATCGAAAATCTACTGTGCACGTGTCCTCCCGGATCCGATCATGACCGCTATCCGAGCGCGATATGCCCTTGTTCATGAACCGCCGGATCATTCCCCTTCGCGGCCAGACCTCCAGCAAGGATTTTCCCAGGCGGATGCGGTGATCACGACCCTCACCGAGTGCGTAGACGACACGTTGCTGGCTTGTGCCCCCCGCCTCAAGATCATCGCCAACTACGCAGTGGGCTACAACAACATCGATGTGTTCGCTGCCGGTCAGAGAGGGATCGTCGTCAGCAACACGCCCGATATCCTCACCGATGCCACAGCGGATCTGACGTGGGCGTTGCTGCTTGCGGTCACTCGACGGGTGGTTGAAGGAGACCGATGGCTGAGAACAGGCCAGTGGCCCGGCTGGGCCCCCACGCAAATGCTGGGGGGCAATCTCACAGGCAAAACACTCGGCATCATCGGCATGGGACGAATCGGTCAGGCCGTTGCCTTGCGGGCGGCGGGATTTCGTATGCCCGTCCTCTATACCAGCCGTCGGCCCGTCGCCATCCCTGCCGGCCTTTCATGGACACAGTGCTCGCTCGACGAGGTACTGACGCAATCCGACTTCCTCTCTCTCCATGTCCCACTCACGGACACCACCCGTCATTTGATCGGCGCTCACGAGTTGCAAAACATGAAACCGACGGCCTATCTACTCAACACCTCACGCGGGGCTGTCATCGACGAGGCCGCTCTTGTAATTGCGCTGAAAACCGGTCGTATCGCTGGAGCAGGCTTGGACGTGTATGAACATGAACCGGCCGTTCATGCGACATTGTCACGGCTCTCGAACGTCGTACTACTTCCGCATCTCGGTTCCGCAACCTTGGAGACACGCATACGCATGGGCATGATCTGCCTGACGAATATCGCGGCAGTTTTGTCCGGAAACCCAGCCCCGAATCAGGTTGGATGACGATGAAAAATCAGTCAGGCGCAGACCCACGCCTTCCGATGCGCGATGGGCCTTGCGGATGGCCAGTCGCTGCGGCACGTCGTGAAAGAACGGAATGGTTTGGAATGTCGCGACGACCTTTCCCCATTGCGCTGCGGCTCCATACAACAAGGCGAGGCCGTACCGACTGGCCTAACCTTTGGTCCCATGGCAACGAGGGTCGGCAAGGATCATCTCCAAACCCTCGATGTCGAGCACCTCTTTCGTCTTGCGCTCATTGCAATAGTGCTTGGCCAGTATCAGATAATCTAGAACCGCGCTGCTCACAAAACCGCGTTTCGAATTTAGGCCTCCCAACTGCCGATAGCTTGTCAACCGATTCGGGTTGCATTTGAGTACCTGCTTAGATGCGACAATGCCCTTGAACCTCACGCCTTCGGCGTGAAATGCTTTCGCGACTTACCGAAAGGTCGCGGTCGCTTCTGAGATCGCATGCCGTTTCAGATACAGATCGCTGACGGAATTGTGAGGACGGCAATCGTGAGATGTATCCGAGGCCAGGGGTTTTCCATTTTGACATGACCTCACTATACTCCCTCCGTGCAACCCGTAGTTGTGCATGTTGCAGAACTCTGGTGCGGTCAGACGTCACCGTACCTCCCTCCTCTGAGAAGTACGGTGATGCGAACAATCTTCAGGAGTTTTGTCGAGAAAATGCCTGAATCGAACACACACGCGACGATGTGCTGCACGGCCCCTCCCATAAGGGAAAGACCCGAGCTATCGTTGATGACTCAGTAGATACTTCAGGAGCTTGCCGCGGCCGCCTTCAGCACATTGGCGGCTTGAGGTCCCTTGGCGCCTTGGACAATGTCGAACTCGACGTTCTCACCTTCCTTGAGGCTCTTAAACCCATCTCCCTGCAGCGCGGAATAATGTACAAAAACGTCTTCTCCGCCATCAAGACGGATGAACCCGAACCCCTTCCGATCATTGAACCACTTAACCGTCCCTTTTGTCTTCACAAGCCACTCCTTTCCTCAATGACTACGAACAGTTACACTGCGCAGTCATTCAACCCTGCGTTAAAAATACGAACAGAATGGTAAGATGCGAATCTCCGGGTGGGAGCGACCAAGGGGCATCTGACGAAGAGTTGCATCACTCACGGCCCCCATCGTGATTATCAAATTTCGCGCTGCATGTACCATAGGGGTCTTGATCTGTCAAGCCCATCTTTCGTCTGCTGCTTTCTTCCCCAATATTTACAAGGACACGAGACTCCCCTATAGTGAGTGTCCTCGGCACCTCGACCACAAGAATCCCGTGATCCTACGAACGCTGCTTGATCGGTACATTTTTACGGAGCTCCTCTCGCCATTTGGCCTCAGCCTCGGTGCGCTGTGTTTCGTTATGCTGACTCGGGAACTGTTGCGTCTGGTCGAACTGTTGGTCTCGAAAGGAGTCGGCCTCTGGGCAGTCTTGAAAGTCATCGCCATGCTGCTCCCATCCGGCCTGGTACTGACTTTGCCGATCGCCGGCCTCATCGCCTCGATCACCGCGTTTGGACGCTTGTCATATGACAAGGAACTCGTAGCTATGCGCGCCGCGGGACTGAGTCTGTTCCGCTTGTCACAACCAGTCGTGCTCTTTTCCCTCGCGGTGTTTGGGCTCACACTTGCGCTGGCCCAATGGGGGCAGCCATGGAGCTCGCTGAACCTCAAGAAAGTGGCGTTGAATCTTCTAAAGGATCAGCTTGTGCTTGCGCTGGAGCGAGGTACATTCAATGAACCGATTCCCCATATGGTCATCTACGTACCGGAGTCCGTCGACGGACAACCCGCGAAGGGTATTTTCGTGTCCGACGAACGGACCCCGAAGGAACCTCGTATCATCGTGGCAGAAGAATATCAGGTGTTCATGGACCACGTGAATAACCAGGTGGCCCTGAGGCTGGTCAACGGAGTCATTCACACCAAGCCGGATCAGGCCGATCAATACCGATTCGCCTCGTTCTCGAATTATGACATTCGGATCAGTCTGAGCCTGAGCAGTTATGCCGCGACGGAAGAACGCCCAACCTACGAGCAAATCATGACAATGATCCAGAAATCCGATGGTGCAGATACGACCGGGCTGCGCCGGCTCATGGAATATTACAAAGACCTGGCCTTTCCCACGGCGTCGCTGGTGTTTTGCCTATTGGGAGTGCCGGTGGGAATCGTGTCGAAGCGATCCGGGCGTATCGGCGGGTTTGCCGTCGGTGTGCTCATCATCGTAATCTTCTATTTGCTCAACGTGGCCTGTGACTTTCTGGTCACCACGGCGTGGATCGGACCGTTTGCAGGCGCCTGGGGACCGAACATCATCTTCATTGCCACCACCATTGGGTTGTATCGCAAGATGAGCCGCCAGTAGATGCCATGACCATACTCTTCCGATATATCCTGCGCGAATACGCCAAGATTTTTTCGATGTGCTTTGCCGGGCTCATGACCATTTATGTAGTAATCGACTTTCTTGAAAAGATCCGGCGATTTCTGCGATATGATACGGGGGTAGGCCCGATTCTGATCTATTTCGCGCTCAAAATTCCTGCCATCGCCTTTCAAGTCGTGCCGTTCGCCGTCCTGGTTGCCACGCTCCTTACGCTGGGCTTACTCGCCAGGACCAACGAGATCACCGCTTTGCGTAGCTGCGGGGTCAGCCTTCTCTGGATGACGTCTCCCTTCCTCTTATTTGCATCGTTCATGTCCGTCATTCTGCTCGCCTTCAGCTCTTCAATCATCCCGATCGCTTCGGGAAAAGCCGAAGAAGTTCGCCTCGTCCATATCGAGAAAAAGTCGGTCCCTTTAATCAGCAAACCCATCCAGCCATGGGCCCGTATCAGCACCGATACGCTGATGCAGATTCACGGTATTGACACCGGAGGTGGGACAATCCATGGCATCCAACTCTTCCACTTCAACCAAGCCTTTCAGCTCGACCAGCTTGTTGAGGCCGAGATAGCGCAGTACAGCGCGGGCCACTGGACGCTCTTTAACGGGACCCGCCGGCTCTTTCAGCCAGACCATGTCACGACGCTGGGCACCTTCACTAAGCACCCGGCAGCTATTCCATTAATTCCTGATGATTTTTCCTCATCGCTGACCGGTAACGCCGAAACCATGACCTTCCAGGAGATCCGCAATTACGTCGACCGGCTCCAGCCTAAAGGCATACCGTTCTCGAGGTTACTCACGGACTATTACGCTCGACTCGCGTTTCCACTGGTTACCGTGATCATGGTTCTGGTCGGCATCGCGCTAGCCTTGCGGCGAAGCGGAGTCCGCGGGGGTGGCATGGCCGCAGGAATCGGCCAAGCATTCATCGTGGGATTTTGTTACTGGACGACGCATTCCGTCTCGATTGCACTGGGCCGGGGAGGGGCGCTGGCACCTATGCTGGCCGGGTGGATGGCCAACATTCTGTTCGCCAGTTTTGGGCTCTACCTCTTGCTCAAAGTGCGCCACTAGCCCATCGTTCCCAGTTGACTGCTTTCCGCGCTTCCGGTAAGTAGAGCACGCGTACGGCTGCAAAGGAGAATCGTATTATGAGCTCGCGAGTGGTGATTACCGGTCTGGGCGTCGTCTCCTCCATTGGGATCGGTGTGAGTGAGTTCTGGAAAACCGCCCTTGCCGGCCGTTCTGGCATTACCGCCATTACATCGTTTGAACCGTTTTTGATGGCCGATTACCGTTCGAACGTCGCAGGACAAGTCCATAACTTTTCACCGGAACAATATCTGCCAGCAAACCAGAGCAATCGTGTGGACCGCTATGCCCAATTCGCACTGGTGGCCGCAAAGGAGGCCCTCGCTGACGCCGACATTGTGATGGCCAGGGAGTCGCCGTACCGTGTCGGTGTGATGGTCGGAGCGGGGATGGGAGGCATGGTCATGGGAGAACGGGAGATCACTCAGCTCTTCAAAACGCAAAAACCAAATCGCGTGCATCCCAATTTTATTCCCACGATCACACTCAATTCCGCATCCGGCATCGTGGCCATGGCCTATGGCGCTAAAGGCCCGAATCTCACGATCTCGACTGCCTGTTCATCCAGCGCCCATGCATTGGGGCAGGCTCTGTATTGCATCCGAACGGGCCAAGCCGACGTCGTCATTGTCGCGGGAGCCGATGCCAGCATCACCCCACTTGTATTTGCAGGCTTTTGCTCCTTGCGCGCCCTTTCAACCAAGTACAACGACACGCCGCAGCGCGCGTCACGCCCCTTTGACCGACAGCGCGACGGCTTCGTCATGGGTGAGGGAGCCGGCGCTTTGATCGTGGAATCTTTGGCGCACGCCAAAAAACGAAATGCGCGCGTGTATGCGGAACTCGCCGGATACGGCGCAACGAGTGAAGCCTATCATATGGTCATTCCCAAAGAAGACGGCGAAGAAATTGCGACAACCATGAAAATTGCCCTGGATTCAGCTGGCCTGACACCAGCGAACGTGGACTACGTGAATGCCCATGCGACATCGACGCCCATCGGCGATCAGGTGGAGGTCAGGGCGATCAAGCGGCTCTTTAAAACCCGTGCGAATGCCATCGCGGTCAGCGCGACTAAGTCGCTGGTCGGCCATACGCTCGGCGCGGCCGGAGCCCTGGGTGCCATCGCGTCGTCCTTAGCAATTCACACCGAGCAGATCCATCCCACCTTGAACTATGACGACCCCGATCCTGATTGCCGTTTGGACGGCATCAGCCGACAGGCTCAGCGGCGCAAGATTCGCGCGGCTCTTGTGAATTCATTCGGATTCGGTAGCAACAACGCAACGGTGGTTCTGAAGAAGTTCGCGGCATGAGGGGCCAGCATTGATGGATATCCCATGGAGCGCCCCTTTGACTTACCAGGATGACAGAACCCGGCAATCCCCCATGCACTCTCACACATTTTTCAATTGTTCTGAATGTCCCGCAACACGCTGACGGGACGTTCGCGTCCACCAAGGAGTATCCATAATGGCCGATCTCACGGTTACACAGCAAATCATTCAATCTCTGGCCACCTATCTGAAGCGTGATGCGGCCTCTATCACGGAATCCCATCATCTCCGAGACGATCTCGGACTCGATTCGGTGGCCGTCATCGAGTTACTCTTTGAAATCGAAGACCGTTTCAAGATTCAGATTCCCGATCAGGACCTCGTGGGGTTGAGCACCGTTGGATCAGTCGCCGCCTACGTACACGAGCGGCTGGTTTCCCCCAGCGCCGCACCGAAGGTTCTGGCTAAAGCCGCACCCACATCCGCCGCTAAACCTGCAGCCCAAACGCCTGCAACAGCCTCGACTCGATCAGGAGTGAAATCCACGACGAAGACGAAAGCGGCATCCTCTTCCACCAAGAAACTGGCTGCGAAACCAACTCCCAAGGCGAGTACGAGCAAAAAGAGGTAATAACACCATGGCCTTGCCGAAGCTGCCCATTTCGATTTCCCTGACCCAAATCCACCAACTTATTGGCGGAACCATCCATGGCGACGAAAACACGGCGATTTCGGAATTGGCGAGTCTCTCCGAAGCGACCCCACAAGCCCTGTCGTTCATTGTCAACGACAAAGCGCTGAAGCTGCCGGACGGATTTCAAGCCGCCGCGGTACTGATTCATCGTCATGTGCCGGAACTGACGATTCCACAAATCGTCGTGGAACATCCCTTGATGGCGTTTGCCATGGTGGCACAACAGTTGTACGTACGACCAACTCCGCCTCGCGGCGTCGCCGACGGAATCACGCAAGGCACCGGCGTTACCATTGGAGCCGATCCGTCAATCTGGCCATTCGTGACCCTCGGTGACCGCGTCACCATCGGCGCCCGCGTCACACTCTATCCTGGCGTCTTCGTGGGGTCAGACTCTACAATCGGAGACGATTGTGTGCTCTATCCAAACGTGGTAGTACGGGAAGGTTGCTCGCTGGGAGCTCGTGTGATTGTGCACAGCGGCACCGTCATCGGAGCTGATGGATTCGGCTATGTCCAGCACCAGGGCCGCCATCAGAAAATACCTCAGCTTGGCAGTGTGGTCATTGAAGACGATGTGGAGCTAGGTGCGAACGTGACCGTCGATCGTGCCACCCTTGGGGTCACGCAGATCAAACAAGGGACCAAAGTCGACAATTTAGTCCAGGTGGCACATAACGTAACCGTGGGCGAACATTGTATTTTGGTTGCCCAGGTGGGGATCGCTGGCAGTACGACCATCGGCCACCATGTGATCATTGGCGGACAAGCCGGCCTCTCGGACCATATCACGATCGGCGATCACGTCATGATCGCCGCCAAATCAGGAGTCAATCGCAGCGTGGAATCGAGTCAGATCGTCGGAGGAACTCCTGCCCTTCTGCGCGAACGGGCGCTGAAAGTTCAGGGCGTCATTCATCATCTCCCGGAGATCAATCAGCAAGTTCGAAACTTGGTGGAGCGAGTGGAGCAGCTGGAGCAATCCCTGCGCCGAACGCCAGCCAAGAAGGCCAGAGCGCCCCGTGCAAAATAATCATTAGTTACGGTTTCTCCGGCATAATCACACGCCGCCAAAGGAACAGTTTCGCCCAATAGAATCCCGCCCATGGCATAAGTACCGCCGGGATCGGATGGACCTCTCCATACACGATCCCCGCCACCCCGCTCCCCACCAAAAGCGCAACACCGGCGAGATAGGCCACCGGAATCAGTTGGCGTCCGGGATGCTCGATCGATTGGGCCGGCGTTTCCTTTTTCATCCGCACCCGGTTCCCCCCCGCCCGCTGCTTCATTCGGGCGCTCATCCGAGCCGCCCAAACCTCTGGAAATTTTGCAAATATGAACCGGTGGTACGACGTTTGGGCAATACCGAGGACTACGCCAACCAAAATCAGCATCGAGCTCGCGGCAAAGGTGGTCCAGGAATACGTGTCGGTCGCCATCCATTGGTATCCCAAGCCACCGATTCCACTGACTAAACAAAATAATCCCACAATGCCGGACGGAAAAAGAATAAATGTCCGCACATACTCACGCGCCTGTTTGTCGACTTGTCCAGGGTAATGTGCGGTAATGAGCTTGGGCACGTGTGGCCTCCGACGATCCGTTGGAGGTCGGCATTATAACGGGATCACCTGCCAGATCCAAACCCCATCACAAGTCAGATCCCATGACAATAAACAGCCCATCGGTGTGACCAGCTGAGATAAAGAAATATTGACGAGCGTCACGCACTGTTCCGCCATGGGGGGCCACGATTGAATGCGTCCTTCTGCACTCTGCAATCGTTACGGCAATGTCTCGTCTTTTCGGTAGGCCGCCGCACTCAGAAACAACAGCACGCCCTGGGAAAAAGTCGTGATCGTCGCTGCAGAAATCGTCTCGGTCACCTCTTTCAGTGCGAAACATGAGCTGCGCGCGACGCTAGCTGAGACGAGGTGACGACATCGGTTGCGCCTTGCGGGCGCAACGGCCGGAGTTGCTCCGTTATAATTAGAATCCCGTCCTGCACTTCTTTCAGAAATTCTTCGTCGATGCTGCCAAGATCACGCAGACTGCGCTCCACCGCTTCCAACGCCCGCAGTACTGGCATGGCGCATTCAATAAACCCCGGGGTCGGCACAGGCCGGACGGGTCGACCACCTGCGTCTTGTGCGTGAAATAGTCCTGTGCGTCCGCCTTCCTGCAAACCTTTCCCTGCACGACGATTTGCGCGCATCGGGCCCAGTCAGGCCTGAGTACAATCGAGTTCATATCAGCCTCAGGATCGAGGCGGACGCCTGTGCTTCCAGTCCCGGCGCAAGGCCGATTTCTTTCCCGTCCCATGTGACACAGGGATTATTCGACATATTCTGCGCCTGCAAGGGCGTGCCCTGGAGACCGGCGCGGACAAAGAGCCCGCATAGCACCGTGGCAATGCGATTCGTGTCGACGTCCGATCCGGCGCTGAGCACAGCCAGCGCCTCCCCCTTCATTGATGTCGCTTTTGCCATGCTTTAGCCTTTTCAAGTCCCTCGGCAACACAGTGGGCAACGACCTGTCCCATCAACGCCCCTATAATGGTGTGTGTTCCACTATACTGATACAGTGGCCCCTGCCCACGCAGCTGACTGGCAATCACGACGGCATCCGTGCCGGTTCCTGTGGCCGTGGCTTGGCTCTGACAACTCGGCACCGCGTACTCGCGCAATAGGCCAGTTTTGGCCTCAGTGGCGACTTGCACCGTACCAACCAGTGCTGCATGCGACAGATGCCCGTTCGTAATGAGAATGAGATTGATCGTGCCCGGGTGCGCAGTGCTCTTTCGCTGCGTGTGCGCCGTGGGCCACTCTCCTGCACACACCGCATTCGTGACACCGACCGTCGCGAAACACTCCACCCAAAGATCTCCCACACGAGCCCGAGCCCTGACCAGTTGCGTCATTGGCACCGCCGTCATGAGTCCAACTGTGTCCTTGCCGACCCCCAGTCGGTCCGCCAGGATTCTCAAGGTGCGCGAGGGATTTGGAAAATGAGTGGGCCGGCATCCGTTCTCGGAGGGATGCGCCTCGACTTGGTGATTGAGAATATACGAAGCCAGCGTGAATCCACCGCCGTGCGGGGCAGACGAGAGAACGCGTCTTCGTCCTCCAAGGTCGATAATGAGGGTACGTTCGACGACTCGGTGGCGAGTCTGGACACGCGCTCGGATTTGCCCATCCCTCATCATCACGATTTCCTGCGAAGCACCTGCGACAATGCCTGAACAAGTCGGTCATTTTCCCGTTGGGTTCGTACGGCCAGCCGAATGGCCCACGCATGTGCTCCCGGAACGGAGGAGCAATCGCGAATCAATAGCCCTTCGCGCCACAACTGTTCAGCCACTGCGCTCGCCCGCCAGTTGCGCGGCAACTCAATCCAGAAGTAGTTGGCACAGGTTGGGAGCGTCACACACCCAGGCAGAGTTGCGAGCGATGCCGCCAACTTCGGTCGTTCCTTCGTCATGAATTGCACGCTTTTTTCCGCATGTGCCCTATCGTTCAACGCGGTCAGCGCGGCAACCTGCCCCATCATGTTGACCGACCAAGGGGGCAGCTGCCGTTGCAATCGCCGGACGGTCGCACGCGCCGCTACCGCATATCCCACCCGCAGCCCCGGCAACGCATAGAATTTCGTCATGCTGCGCAAGACAACCACATGCGACCACGATGCCGCTTGTGAGAGAACGGATCGTTCGGAACAATAGTCCGCAAATGCTTCGTCGATGATCAGCCAGAGATTTCGCCGGCGCGCGGCTTTCGCCACCCGTACGACATCCTCGGCAGAGCAGGCTTGCCCGGTCGGGCTATTAGGATTGCAGAGGACGACCCCGTCGATGGAAACGCCCTCGCTCCGCCCTGTGCCCATCACGTGGCAGAGACGGTCGATCGGAATTGCGTACTGATCCCTTCTATCCGCATAGAGTGCCCTGGCTTCTCCTCCGGCTCGCGTAACCGCAGCCGCATATTCTGAAAACGTGGGATGAACGACCAGCAGCCGGTTGATCCCCAGCGCGCGAGGGATGGCATCGATCAACTCTGTGGAGCCGTTCCCCACGACGATATGTTCCGGATCGATTTGCCAGCACATCGCCAAGGCCTGCCGAAGTGCCCAACAGTCTGGGTCCGGATAATGACTCAACAACGGGTTGGCATCTGCAATTGCCTTCCAGACTCGTGGAGAAGGACCTAAAGGGTTGATACTGGCGCTAAAGTCCAGGATCGCTCTGGGATCAAGCCCTAATTCGCGTGCCGCGGCATACACATCTCCGCCATGCAACCGCCTCTTCAGAGGAGCCATCGAAACCCCGCTGCGACACAGGCGCCCAGCGCCGAAGCTGCGGCCATACTCTTTGCAGCGGGAGCAATGTCGCCTGGCTGCACAGGGCGCCCTTCGGCACCGAGAACAGGGCGGTCCTGCGCGAGCCCATCATAGAAGTTGGGGCCACCCAACCGCACTCCCAAGATTCCGGCCATCGCCGCCTCCGGCTTACCGCTGTTCGGACTAGGGTGCTTTGCGCCATCGCGTCGAAACACTCGCCAGCCCTGACGGAGTCGTCCGAGTTGTCCTGTACTCAGACCAGCTCCAAGGAGGAGCAGCACCGCTGTTGCACGGGCGGGAATCCAATTGGCCAAATCATCAAGCCGGGCCGACGCCCATCCGAAATCAGCATACCGTTCATCCCGATGACCGATCATCGAATCCAGCGTGTTGATCGCTTTGTATGCCAGGGCCAGCGGAGCGCCGCCGACCGCCAGATAGAACAACGGCGCGATCACCCCATCCGCCGCGCTTTCCGCAACCGTTTCCACCGTCGCGCGGGCGACTTCCGAATCGGACAAATCCTCCGTGTCCCGACTCACAATCATCGCCACGGCTCGCCGCGCGGCCGGAAGATCCCCAGCGTTGAGTGGTCTATCCACTGCGCAGACATGGTCCCATAAATCTCGCGCGGCAAGAGTCGTTGCCGCCAACACAATCGACAGCGCCGATCCCAACCATCCGCCCAGCCGTTCCGCCTCTTCAATGAGGACTGCAGCAATGGCATAGGTCAGGATCGGCAGTCCACCGGCCACACAAATCCCTGCGATCCGAAGACTCATGGCGCTTCGGCAGATCGTCCGTATGCGGCAATCGACCGAGGCGATGCATCGCCCGATCAGACGGACTGGATGCGGCACCCAGCGAGGATCGCCGACGACCGCATCCAGCGCAGACGCCATGAGGAGTTCGCCGCCAGTCATGACAATCGGAGTAAGAGAGGAACAAGTAGCAGGAAGAGAATTTCGATCACTTCATTGGTCGCTCCCAGGGTATCCCCGGTGATACCGCCGAACCACCTACGGCAGGCTCGCCAACTCACGTGTACAACTCCGGTCCCTGCCATGATAATCAGACCCGCGCCGACCGCACCAAAACCTCCCGCCAGTCCAACCCCCAGGATGAGAGTGGACAGGGCCACGTGCTGCCATGACAAATGTTTGAGGAACGGCGCTGCCAACCCTCCCTCCGCTCTGGCAGAGGGAGACGTCCAGGCCAGCGTCACCATCGTCCAGCGACCGACGGCCGGCATGCAACACAAGGCCGGCACCCGCAGCTCTTGCGGCAGCGCCATCAAGCCCGCATACCGGAGAATCAGCGACAGAAAGAGGCCGGTCGCCCCGAGTGCGCCGATGCGAGGATCACGCATGATCGACAGCCGTTCCGGCAGCGTGTGCCCTCCGGCCAGTCCGTCCAGCGTATCGGCCAACCCATCCTGATGGAGCCCGCGCGTGAGTACAACCAAAAGCAGGATCAACAACGCATTCACCACGGCCGATTCAACGACAAGACGCAGCGCCCAGTCGGCTGCAACCAGCCCGCCGCCGATCAGCAATCCAACAACGGGATACCAGACCATCGAGGCAGCCAGTTCCGGCGCCGTCGGCTCATGATGAGCCCGGCTCAAGGGAATCGTGGTGAGAAAATGCCAGGCAAAGATAAACGGACGTGCGACAGTTCCCATGTGATTAGCCCTTCTCTGAAACTCCAGCTTCACCGAACGTCGCCATTTCGGTGTAGATCTTGATCGCGGCGCAAACCAGATCCATGCCCAAGCAGGCCCCTGTGCCTTCGCCAAGTCGCAAGTCGAGATCCAAGAGCGGTTTCAAACCCAGATGGTCCAACATGACGCGATGCCCCTGCTCGACCGACCGATGCGAGGCGATGAGATACCCCTGGCAGAATGGCTGAAGCCCAACGGCAATGAGCGCCGCCGCACCGGCAATGAACCCGTCCAACACAATGGGAACCCGAGCGGCCGCCGCACCGAGGATTAGTCCAGCCAGTCCGCCGATTTCCAGCCCTCCAACTTTCTCAAGGACATCGAGTGGATCAGCCCGATCAAGACGATGCAGATTGAGCGCCCGTTGAATCACCGCAACTTTATGCGCCCGACCGGCCTCATCGAGACCGGTCCCTCGCCCAGTCACAGCGGAAACGGGCCGACCGGTCATCACGGCGGTGACAGCAGCACTCGGCGTGGTATTGCCGATGCCCATCTCGCCGGTTCCAATCAGGCCAACCCCATCGCGCACCGCTTCTTCCGCCAGCTCAATCCCAACTTGCACGGCCTGTTCCGCTTGGACGCGCGTCATCGCCGATTCAACCGACAGATTGCGCGTCCCCTTCATGACCTTTCGATCGAGTAGACCTGACACCGGTCCAAACTCATGATCGACGCCGATGTCCACCACACGCACGTCCACGCCAGCATGCCGCGATAGCACATTTACACCGGCGCCGCCGCGCAAGAAATTTAGTACCATCTGAGAAGTCACCTCACGCGGATACGCGCTCACCCCTTCCGCGGCTACTCCATGATCAGCAGCAAAGGTAAACACCACGCCACGTGGAACGTTCGGCTTGAGCTCCCCTGTCATCGTGACGTAGGACGAGGCTAATTCCTCCAACCGCCCCAGACTGCCCAGCGGTTTGGTTAATCGATCGAGCCTGGCCTGCGCGGCGGCACGCAGACGTGTATCGAGCGGCTGGATTCGACGGCACGTGCCTGATATCGACATGAGGGCTCCTCTATTCACTTCAGGCGAAGCGGCAACCCACTAATCACTAGATAAACCTCATCGGCTTCGGCAGCGATCTGCTGATTCACCCGTCCGGCCACATCGCGGAACGCACGTGTGTGTGACTCCGTCGGCACTAGACCGAGGCCCAACTCGTTGCTGACAATGATCACTCGGGAAGCCGCCGTGCGCATTGCGTGAAGAACCGAGCCGGTTCGCGCGAGGATGGTCCGCTCGTCGAAACCGATCCCGACCAGATTGCTCACCCACAACGTCACGCAGTCAAACAAAATCGTCCGATACTGTGATCCCTGCTGGGCAAACCATGCCTCCACGTCGATCGGCTCTTCAACCGTATCCCAATTCTGTGGGCGTCCAGCCTGGTGCCGCGCAATCCGTGCAGCCATCTCGTCATCCAGCGCCTGTCCTGTTGCGACAAACGCACGGGGCTCGGATGCGCCGGCCAGCTGGAGCGCCGCCTCACTTTTCCCAGACGATGCCCCGCCCAGCACTAAGATGATGCGCCCTATGGTTCGGCGGGTCGGGTGACGTTTAGTCAACTTTCTGGGTGACATTCCGTTCCCATAAGAATTCTGGCTCGCCCTGTGTTTGGGCCACCCAGCGAGCCAGAACAAACAACGTATCGCTCAGTCGATTGACGAACTTGATGATCGTCGGATCGATCGGTTCGGTTTTTGAGAGTGCCACGCACAGTCGTTCGGCCCGGCGGCAGATCGTCCGGGCCTGATGAAGAAACCCGGACACTTTGCCGCCGCCGGGCAAGATGAATTCTTTCAGAGGCGCGAGCTCCTTTTGGCAGCGATCGATCAGCTTTTCCAGCCGCGTGACGTCTAACGCCGCCACGTGCGGCATATTCTTAAACGTTTGCCCCGGCGCCGTCGCCAGGATGCTGCCGACGTCGAACAGTTTGTTTTGAACCCACCGTAATTCCCCTTCCAGCTGCTGTGCCTCTTCGTGAAGATTTGCCGATTTAGCATTCATGACGCGAACGACACCGACTGATGCGTTCAGCTCATCGATGGTGCCATAGGCTTCAACCCGCAAACTGTCCTTCCACACCTGTTGCCCGCCGGCCAATCGCGTCTTCCCCGCATCGCCCGTTCTGGTATAGACCTTGGTAATGCGCATTAGGGTCTCCCTTCGTACCCAGCCTTGTTTTTCCCCCATGACTCGTAGTGAATGAGATGCTCCACCGGAATCCGCTCACGCCACCCGGCACGCTCTAAATCCGGCTGTGTTGCAAAATCCGATACGTACCCCAGACAGAGATAGGCCAGCACTTTGACGGGCTTCGGCACACCGAGCACTCGTTTCAGCGCCCCGTGATCAAGAATACTGACCCATCCCACTCCGATACCCTCCGCCCGGGCGGCTAGCCAGAGATTCTGGATGGCGCAGCAGGTACTGTATAAATCGGTATCCCGCACGGTAGAACGGCCCAACACATGCGGGCCGCCCCGCTGGCGGCTGCAGGTTATCGCGATATTAATCGGGGCTTCCTCAATCCCTTCCAGCTTAAGGCCCCGGTAGAGCGCGGCCTGCTCGCCCCGATAATGCGTCGCAGCCTCGGCATTGGCCAGCAGAAACAACGCTTTCACCGCCCCCTTGGTGGCATGATCGCGGATGACCACAAAATCCCATGGTTGCATGAACCCGACCGATCCCGCATGATGCGCTGCCGTCAACAGACGCATCAGCACCTCATCAGAAATCGCCGTCGGCAGGAAATTTCGACGCACATCGCGGCGCTCAAACATCACGCGATAGACGGCGTCCCGTTCTCGCCGAGAAAACTGTCCGGCAGCCTTCTTCATCATCCCATCCACTCAGCTTAAAGGGGGTGAATCGGCAGCAGCGACTGTGGCCCCAGGTTACCCATTGCAACTTGCTCCAGACAGGTCTGACACAGACAATCCTTATACCGTGCGGCAATCCAATCCATCTGGGACTCAGTAATTCCAGCCTGACCACACCAACACTGGTATCCCACGCACTCAAAGGCCTGGCCGCACTGCTCGCAGATCTTCTGAGCGGATCCCCGCATGCTGCTCCCCCTCAGAGCGGTATGTCGTAGTTCATCCGCACCCCCCCGAACACTGAACGTGACGGGGTGCCGTAGAAGGTAACCTCCTCATATTTCTCATTGAAGAGATTATCAACACGCACGTACGTCTGCCAATTCTTAGTCACGTCATACGAGGCCGAAAGATTGACGAGGTTGAAAACTCCGAGCTGTTGACTCCGCGAATTGGACAATGTGTTCTGCCTCGCTCCCACGAACCGATAATCGATGGAGAGCCGCACAGAATCCAGCGGCTGATAACTAAGCCCGACACTCGCCTGATCAACTGGCCAACGAGGAAGTCGTTTATCTCCCCCCAATCGAACCGGTAACGCCGCCGTATCAAACGCGCGCGTTAGCGTGTGGGTGTACTGACCCCGCACCTCCAGCCCTTTGAGGAGTTCCACTTTGAACCCGAACTCCCATCCCTGTGTTTTAGCATCCGCAACATTAATTGGGCAGTACCCCAAAAAGGCCGTTGGCGGACATGGTGGGGAACTAGAAGTAAACTGAATCAAGTTCTGAAACCGATTCCAAAAATAGCCCGCAGTGAGTTGCAGCCGTCCATTGAAAAGAGCCTGTTCGACTCCAAGATCCATACTGAGACTTTTCTCAGGCTTCAGATTAGGATTGCCGAACCCTTCATAATACAGATCGTTCAGCGTCGGAGCTTTGAACCCAGTGGCGTAACTTCCTCTGAACCTGGTCTCAGTTTCCTTGATGTGATATCCCCCTGTCACGCGATAGGTCGTGGCGTCTTCAAAGGCATTGTACTGGTCATGGCGCCCCCCTGCCGTAAAGAACAGGCGATCCCACAAGTTGACCTGTCCCTGAACGAATCCGGCATTCGACGAAATGGTACGAGCCGGCTGTGCTCCTCCAAATGCACTAGGATTATCACCTGCTTCCCTTCTCAATTGATACCCCGCTGTCAGCAGCAATACCTCTCCGACGCGAAAGTCATTCTGCCACTCCAAACGTCGATTGAGGATTTCAAGATCGGTGGAAAATGAGGTGAAACACGTGTCATCCCAGCAAGAATTCGGATTGGCCTGAATGAACTGCCGCGTGCTCAGATTAAAGCCGGCATTTCCACTGTTACTCCGCAAACGTTCGTTGGCCTGGGACAACGTGAGTTTCGTAGTCCACCATGTCGTCAACGGCTGCGTCCATGCGCCGTTGAGAATAAGATTGCGATTTGTGTGTCGACCCCCGAAGATGTCCGCCGGCGCGCCGCTGTCCGCGAAGCCGTCGAAGCTGGTTCGAGAATCGTACCAGCGCATATTGAACTCTACGCGACCATCGTTGGGGAGTGCCGCGCCCACTTTTGCCGAAACCTGTGTATTGTGGAAGCCGTCTCCTTCAAATGCGCCTCGGCGATAATTGATCGCGGAGAAGTTACTGGTATCCCAGCGCGATGCCGAAACTGAAAAGTCCAATGGACCTTTGGCTCCTGAAATATTTCCTCCTTCGCGAAATGTCGCGAACGAGCCATACTCCATGAACGCACCGACCGTCGGCTTGCTGGTTCCCTTCTTGGTAAAAATGTTGATCACGCCACCGATGGCATCGGAACCGTAGAGCATACTCTGGGCCCCACGAAGAATCTCGATGCGATCGATATTTTCCGCCGTGAGATTGGCAAAATCATAATCACCGGTCGTGGGACTGTTCACGATGACGCCATCGATCATAACCAGCGTATGCCGCGCGAAGGCCCCGCGCATCTTCACGTTGGCAGTCGCACCGGGTCCACCGCTTGACGTGGCAAAGACACCTGACGACAGGCGCAACCCGTCGATAACGGATTTGATTTTCCTTTTCTCCAATTCCTCGCCCGTGATGATCTCGACAGCACTGCTGGCTTGCTTAGCCAATACGGGGGTTTTCGTCGCGCTCACGACGACCTCAGGGGTCTCGACGGTCTGCTGTTGATCAGCCTTGGCGATATCTTGAGCAAATGCGGCTGGATGAGCGCACTGCACACACGCAGCGAAGATACTGACGGCACAAACAAATACCCAACACCGGTACACACGATGCATAACGATCTCCCTTTGACTCGAAGGGTGCGATTGGTTCCCGTCGGTTGGGTCTCCTGACTTACGGATCGCCGCGTTCTTCCGCCTTCCCGATCTTCGTCATTCGCCATTCGTCATTGGTCAATCGCAGAATCCGTGGTATGTCCGGCATCCTGTTTACGATTGACGCTTGACGGTTGACGAATCACGTCCAAGCAGTGGCCTACCTTGAAGAACACTCCCCGCTTACAGTGGCGGCACCGTGATGGACTTGCACCATCTTCCCCGTCACCGGCAGTGCTTCTCCTACATTCGAGTTTCTCCTGATTGAAATCATCCCCTGTCGCGCACATAGACCAGCAGCTGGGGACTTCGCCGCCGAGCCTGATTCATTGCATGACGCCTAGCGTGACCCGTGGCACACCGCGCTGCGGATGAGCATCGACCACGACAGCGCATCCGTAGACGGCCCGTAATACCTCCGGGCGAATGGTCTCAACCGGCGTCCCTTGCGCACAAATCTTTCCATCCTTCACCATCAGGAGACGATCGCAGAGCAGGCTCGCCACGTTCAAATCGTGCGACACCAGCACAACCGTCAGTGATCGCTCTTTCGCCAACCGCTGAATTAACGCACACAGCTCGACCTGATGATTGAGATCGAGAAACGCCGTCGGCTCATCGAGCAACAGGATGCGCGGCGCCTGCGCCAGGGCCCGCGCAATCATGACGCGCTGTCGTTCTCCACCGGACAATTCCGATACAAGCCGATCGGCCAGATCGAGCACATCGGTCTCAGCCATCGCTTGGTGCGCCGCCACAAGATCCTCCCCTCGCTCAACCCCCATCTCCGCACTCCACCACCCGGTCTGCCGATGGGGAAACCGGCCCATCAATACCGTCTCTGCAACAGTGAAGGGAAACACCAAAGCCTGTTCCTGCGGAACCATGGCCAGAGTCTTAGCGATCTCGAGTGCGGTCAGATCCTTGAGGGCCCGTCCAGTCAGCCGAATGGTTCCGGATTCAGGACGCAACAGCCCGGCCAGCAATTTCAGCATCGAGGACTTACCCGACCCATTCGGTCCGACAATTCCCAGCACTTGTCCGGGCGCAACGCTGAAAGTGGCCTGCTCGATTGTCCATGGACGGCCGGACTGGAACGGGCTGTAGCGGAAGGAGATCTCTTCAGCAGTGAGTGCTGAATCCGTTGGCATGTATGCGGTGTCCGATTCAGATCGTAGCGGCGTCGGCATCTATGTCATCCGATCTTTTCGCCATAATAAGAGATAAAGAAAAACTGGGCCTCCGGCCAGCGCCGTCACCACGCCGACGGGTATTTCCGCCGGCGCGAAGGCCGTCCGTGCCACCGTATCCGACAAAACCAAGAACATGCCGCCCACGAAGGCTGAAGCCGGCATCAGCAGCCGGTGATCCGAGCCAATGGCCATCCGCACGGCGTGGGGAATGACCATGCCGATAAATCCGATCATGCCGCTGACGGCTACGACCGCTCCCGTCAATAAGGCTGTCAGCACGTACAGCCGCCGCTTGAGCCCTTCCGTATTGATCCCCAACGACCGTGCCGTGTCTTCACCCTGTGTCAGGACATTCAACGCCGGTGCTTGATACAGCAACACCAGCGTACCGGCCGTCACATAGAGCGCGATGCCGATCAAGTTGACCCAACTCGGAGGCGTCAACGACCCCATAAGCCACATGATGAGCCCGGTGGAACGGGCCGGGTCCATGATAGAGGTGATGAACATAATTACCGCCGTGAGCATGGCATTGAGAATCACTCCGGCCAGCAACAGGCTGTGAATCGGCAAGTGGCCATGCGATTGCGCCAACCGATAAATAAGCATCAACGCTGTCACACCGCCGGCAAATCCCCACAAGGGTAATACCGGCACCACCACCCATATCGTTCCCATACCCAGCAGCATCGCCAGGGCCACCCCTAACGCTGCCCCACTCGACACGCCCAGGACATAGGGATCGGCCAATGCGTTGCGCAGGAGCGCTTGCAGCGTGGCCCCCACGATCGCCAACGTGCCGCCGACGAGAAAGCCCATCAGCACGCGCGGCAGCCTCACCTGAAACAGAATGGCACCCACCGTGTCGTCCACGGCACCGTCGATGCGGCCGGTAGTCAATAGTGACCCAATCGCCGCCAGTAGATCGCGGCTCGATAGCTTCGCCGCGCCAAACCCGCTGCAGAAGCACATCACGACGACAGAAGCCACCAGCAACCCAATCAGCACAAGCCATCGCCGGCGGCTCGTTAAGATCGCACCGGACCTGGCCCATCCGACCACAGCGGACTGCACAGCCGAGTCAGAGAGAGACCCTCCGCTTGCAGTCGAAGAAAGAGGAGCGGCCTGTCCATTGGGCATGGGTCACGGCCTCCCGCTCAGAGCCGATCTGGAACGGGATGGATGCAGAAGGGTCGCCAGGTGCTCCAACGCCTGACCGATTCTCGGCCCCGGGCGATTCAGCAGATCCGCCGGAATTTGATGGGTCCGCGCGTGTTTGATCGCCGACAGGCTGGACCACTGCCACCAGGCCTGCTGCTCACTTTCAGATATTCCTTCGGCCGGCCCCACCGGAAACATCAACACTTCCGGGTCTTCCGCCAGCACGGTTTCCATACTCAAGCGAGGGTAGGGCACAGCGCTTGGGGCTGCGACATTGAGGCCGCCGGCGAGCCCAATGAGCTGATCGATGAAACTGCCGGGCCCCACTGTGATCAGCGGCTGACTGTTCAAGACATAGAGCACCCGCACCGGCGGCTGCCCTTGCACCCGTTGCGTGACGGTGGCGATCTGCCTCCGCATCTCCACCGCCAGCGCGGCTGCCTCGGCCTGGTGGTCGGTCATTCGGCCGATCAACTGAATGTGCGAGAAAATATCCTCAACCGTCTGGCCGGAGAAGATGAAGAGCGGAATACGCAGATTGTCGAGCGACGCAAGCAGGTCCGACTTGAGAAATTCTTTCGGCGCCAGAACCAAATCCGGTTGCAGCGCGACCAGCGATTCCAGATTCGGATTCGCGTAGCCGATTTTGGGTTTCGTTGAGACGTCAGGAGGAAAATCACAAAATTGCGTGACGCCGGCGACTTGAGCGCCGGCTCCGATCGCAAACAACATTTCCGTGATACTGGGTGCCAGCGATACAATGCGGACCGGCGTCTTCGCGAGCGACAGCTTTCGCCCAGTATCGTCCACGAACGAACGTACCGATACATGCGTCATAAACGGCATGCCGGTCAGAATGCCTTGCTGCCGCCGCTTCATCGTTCCACACTCCTCTTGAGCACACGCATCGGAAGATGGCACCGCAGCTAACCACAAGGCTACCAAACCTGTGGCCCAAACTCCGCAGAATACCTTTGGCAACGCAATAGAAATAAAAAATCCCCAAGGGCTGAGACAGTCCTTGAGGATTGCACCCGCTTCTTCATCCTCACCTGTTCCCCAGCCCTCGAGGGAACGATGGTCAAAGCTCCAGGCAGGTTTTCTGGCTCATGGTTCACCCTACTCCCCGCGCCTTCCCATCCTCGACGTGAACTGTTACACGTGAAACGTACAAGTGCGCCCTACACTCCGTACGTTTTACGCTTCACCTTTCACGCTTCAAGACAGTGGCCTACCGGGTTTCGTCCCCATTGACAGCGGCGGGACCGCGAGGGAATTGCACCCTCTTCCCTTATCCTGGAATTACAATGTGGAGGGCACAATAGGAGAGCAGCACGAAGTTTGTCAAGTCCGGCTCATTAGGGAATCTCTGAGTGTTCCCCTTTCTTGCCTGGGCCCACCGTCAATCGTTTCGCTTGTCAAGGGTTGCCAGCCCGTGGTAGCATCGGGTGCTCTGTGAGATTTGATTTAGACGAGAAGGAGTACGAGCCGTGGCACTTCAGTGTGAACTCTGTCAAAAGAAGCCGACCTCCGGGAACAACGTCAGCCATGCCAACAACAAAACTCGGCGGGTGTTCAATCCGAATATCCAAACCGTGCGTGCCCTGGTGGGGAAAAGCCACAAGCGCATTCGCGTCTGCACCCGCTGCCTGCGGTCAGGGTTAGTCAAGAAAGCGGTCTGAGACGACTCTCCGTTCCCAACACGAACGTTCAATGCTCCACCAGGATGCTGTGGCGGGCGCGATGATGCATGCTCGCGGACAGTAGGTGGTACGCCCCTAGCGCGGGTTCAACGGTCCCAGGATCAGCCAGGTACGAAGAATCACTGGTGGGATTGATCCGGCAGCAACTATGATGCGCAGCTTCGCTGGATGAGCCGCCGGGTTACACGACGTGTGGTAGGGAGTGGGCGGCGGGATTTGAACCCACGACAACTTGCGTGAAAAGGCTCTGCCCTATTTCTACCTCACGATACGCCACGACACAGCACGTCACAGAAGGCGAACATTACCACCGAGTTCGAGGGGCAGCAAGATACGGGACGATACCGCGAGACATGCGGGCAACCGTGACAAAAACTGGAAACCGAAAGCCGAACCGTGACAGAAACCGGAAATCGCCTTGCTTCACGCTGCTCTATGGGGAAACGCCCCCCCCGGCCTGTTGTCGGCAGGCGGGGGCCAATTTAGGGAACCCGACGACTAGCCATTTCCACTTCGCCCTTGCTGGGCATGTTTCGATTCGGTTGGGCAGTCTTATCCAGGAGGCAGCATCAAGTAGGTGATCACTGCCAGGATCGGGGCTCCCACGTAGAAGGCCGTCTTGCCGAAGGTATCGTACAAACCGTAACACAAGATGCCCCACATGAGCGTGTAATACAACGAGGCGATGCCGCGATAGCTCCCTCCGGCTCCTTCCGCGTTTGCAAACGCGGGCCCCCAGACTGCGAGGCCAAGCAGCAGAGCGTACAGGTATCTCATCACATTCCTCCTTGGAAGTAGGGTGCGATCGAGTTGTTCAGAACCGGATGCAATGCCCTCATAACAGCATTCTGCAGCAAGGCTAGGCCTCCGGGATGGGCGAACAGTGGGGTGGTAAACAGCATGGTCAGAAGAGCAGGCCGGACGTTCCAGAATCTACCGAGGACATGCATGAATGCCTCCGATTCCGTAGGGGGAGAAAACTTACAGAGGACGGCACTTTCCTATTTCGATTAAGGGGGTATCGTCTCCTTCTTTGACGGACAGGTATCGTCTTAAGAGAAATAAAACCATTGGCACAAATAGAACCTAGTTCTCAGTACGTCCCTTCTTCTTCACTTTCGCAAGGCTAGGCCGATTGCGCAGGAGTGTCAAGGCAAGGGCTTCTACGCCTAATGCGCCAGTTTCACATGGAACCGTGACAAAAACCGGAAAGAGCGAAGGGGGCTCAGAAGAGACGGGCACGGAAGAGATTGAACATATTGGAGCGGGCGATGGGATTTGAACCCACGACAACTTGCTTGGGAAGCAAGGACTCTACCACTGAGCTACGCCCGCTCGCTGCGAGGCATCCTACGCGGAGCCTCTCTGCCAAGTCAAGAAAACGCTTCCCCGCTTCAAGGTTTGAACTCGACAATCGCGAATTTTCGGCGGCCGATTTTTAGACGATACTGCCGGCCGAGAACCAAGGTCACAACACTATTGGCATCGTTCTGCTTTTCCCCATCGATTTCGACGCCGCCTTGTGCGATCAGACGACGTGCTTCGCTCTTACTGGAAACCAGTTCAGTCTTGGCAAGCAGATCCACCAGACTGATCGACCGCCCCTCACGAAGATCCGAGGAGACAAGAGCAAGCCGCACATCCGGCTCATCCGGGAATTCCTGTTTCTGAAACTTCTGCTGGAATTCCCTCCGTGCCTTTCGTCCGGCCTCGTGTCCATGGTAGCGCACCACAATCAGCTCCGCCAGGGATTGCTTGGCCTCCATAGGGTGCAGCGCCTTTACGCGTCCGAGATCTTCCGTGGTGAGCAATTCATAGTAGCGCAGCATGAGGGTATCGCTGATCGACATGACCTTGCCGAACATGTCGCCGGGTTTATCTTCGAGCGCGATGTAGTTCCCGACGCTCTTGCTCATCTTTTTCACGCCGTCGGTGCCTTCCAACAGGGGCATCGTGATGACCACTTGCGACTCTTGGCCGTAGTCGCGCTGAAGTTCCCGCCCAACCAGTAGGTTGAACTTCTGATCGGTCCCGCCCAGTTCCACGTCTGCCTTCATTGCCACCGAGTCATACCCTTGCACCAACGGATAGAGAAACTCGTGGACACTGATCGGCTTTTGATCGCGATAGCGCTTTTGAAAATCATCTCGCTCCATCATCCGCGCGACACGATAGTGCGCGGCCAGCTGAATCAGCCCATCGGCCGTCATCGGCCCCATCCACCGGCTGTTGAACTCGATCGTGGTTTTTGCCGGATCGAGAATCTTGAAGATCTGCCGCTGGTACGTTGTGGCGTTCTCCAGCACTTGTTCCTTCGTCAACGCTCTACGCGTCTCAGAGACGCCCGTCGGATCGCCGATCATTCCAGTGAAATCGCCGATCAAAAACAGAACCTGATGTCCGAGATCTTGGAAGTGTTTCAACTTGTGGATCAGGACCGTATGGCCAAGATGCAGATCCGGCGCAGTGGGGTCAAATCCGGCCTTGATCCGCAACGGACGATGCGCTTTGAGCGAACGGGTCAGTTTGGCTTCCAACTCAATTGGATGGATCACCTCGGCGACGCCGCGCAGGATCAGGGCCAACTGCTGTTTCACATCGGTCATACTGTTCGCTTCTCCGTCCTCCCCTGTGGCTCACCCTTCGCCACCAGCACCACCGACGCAATCGGCTCGAATTTCTTTGCCTCACTCCCCTTCACCTCACGCAGATCTTCGACGGCCAGAAACCGTCCCATCGATGTTCGATGGTTAATACCCCGTTGAGCCAGCACGGCCCCGAAGCCTGGCAGCGATTCCAATTCCTTCACCGTGGTGCGATTCAGATCCACGAGCGGTGATACCGTGTGGCCGGCTACACCGCCATGGTTGGATACTCCTGACGTGACGGTTACCGGGCCATTCGTCGATGGACGGGCCAGAGTCGTCTGCGTTAGAGTGTCAGCCATCGAGGGAGCCCTGGGTACCGATGGGGTATCCATTGGATCTATCGCGTGCTGCTGAGGTTCTCCTGGTTGCCATCTGACCCCAAACACCAGACCTCTGGTAATGGTCAGCATCGCAAGCTTAAGACTGAGTGATCGGATCATGTCCCGACTTTCTTGCGAGTCTGATGAATGGCCATGCTGCTCACATCTTCCACCGCCTCCACGAGACCCTCAGACAGCGTCGGATGCGCATGGATCATTCCAGCCACCTGAGTGGCTGTGGCCCCGACTTGCATCGCCAGCGCTGCTTCATGCACCAGATCGGCCGCATGCGCGCCGACAATGTGCACACCCAGAATCTTGTCCGTGTCCGCATCCGCGATCACTTTGAACAGCCCGATCGTGTCTCCCACCGCATGGGCCTTCCCGAGACCCGCATACCGAAACCGGCCGACCGTCACGCTCTGATCGGGATGCTGGCCCGCTGCCTGCGCTCGCTCACGTGCTTGTTGTTCCGTCAATCCAACACGGCCCACTTCAGGGAGGGTAAAGATGCCGGCAGGAACGACCTCATAGTTGATCTGAGTGGGATGGCCGAGAATATTCTCCACCGCCACCTTTCCTTGCGCAGACGCCACATGAGCCAGCATCGCCTTGCCGACCACATCACCGATCGCATAGACACCGGCCACAGTGGTCTCCATCCGCTCATTGACCAGCACCTCACCCCGCCGGCCCAGCGCCACCCCCACACGGTCTAGCCCAATGCCCTGGGAATGAAATCCTCTGCCGATGGAAATCAGCAGCACGTCCGCTTCAACCACAGTGTCATCCGCAAGCCGAATAGCCAGTCCATTGGATACACGCTCAACGTTCGTAATTGTGGTGCCGGTCCTCACGTCGACCGATCGTTTTTTCAGCTCCCGTGCCATCAGCATGGAGACTTCTTCATCCTCCAGAGGCAACACACGAGACTGCAATTCAACCAACGTGATGGCCGTTCCCAAACCACTCAAGAGCGTCGCGCACTCGCAGCCTTCAACCCCCCCGCCGAGAATCACCATTCGCCCCGGTACAACCTCAAGGTCGAGCGCTTCCTTGCTGGTGATGATCTGCGTTCCGTCAATGGGAAACTGGGCGATGTGCGGCCAAGAGGACCCGGTCGCGATGATGATGGCCTCGGCCTCCACCTTTCGGTGCGCACCGTTCGGCCCTGTGACCATGAGAGTCTTGGCGTCGAGAATTTCTCCCCGCCCCTCCACCACTTCAATGTTCCACGTCTTGAACAGCGTGGCGATCCCCTTGACCAGCCCGGCCACGACTCTATTTTTCCGTGCGATCATGCGGGGCAAGTCGTAGCGTGCCGGTGCGGACAGGACTAATCCGAACTCATCAGCCTTTTTCAGCTTGTCGCCGAGCTCAATCACGGACAGGAGGGTTTTGCTGGGAATACACCCCCAGTTGAGACACACCCCACCGAGTGCCTGCCGCTCGACGACAGTGACCCTGGCGCCAAGCTGGGCGGCACGGATGGCTGCAACATAGCCGCCGGGGCCGGCGCCGAGGATCGCAATGTGCACGGGAGTTACCATGCTGAAGGCTCAGGTTAAGGTTGCGGTTGAGGTTGAGGAGGCGTGAGTGCTGCTCCGAAGCTCAGCCTGAACCTTACCCTTTCTTCTGTGAGGCAAGAAACGCTTCGTACTGAGCGGCGGTCATTAACTGATCGACTTCCGTCGGAGTCATCAGTTCAATCACCGCAATCCACCCCTTGCCATAGGGATCGGAATTTACGACTTCGGGATGATCCTTGAGGTTGGCATTAATATTCGCAACGGTCCCACTGACGGGACTATAAATGGTGGACGTCGTTTTCGTCGACTCGACTTCACCGATCTGCCCACCTGCCTTCACGACGGTCCCGACCTTGGGAAGGTCAAGAAACACAATGTCGCCAAGGGCGTCCTGAGCAAAGTGGCTGATCCCGATGGTTGCCTGCTTGCCGTTGAGACGCACCCATTCATGTTCGTGGTGATAGCGCAAGTCTGAGGGAATCATGTCTGCTCCTTGTTAGGCACCCACACTCCGATTGCACTGCAAGCGAATTCTAGCCGCCCGCAGCGGGCTAGCCGAAGATCTCCATGTCTGGGAAAAAGTACCCGATCTCAAACGCCGCCGTCTCTGAAGAGTCGGACCCATGGACGGCATTAAACTCGATGTTGGTCCCGTGCGCTTTTCTGATCGAACCCGCATCGGCTTTCGCGGGATCCGTAGCCCCCATGAGCTCACGGTTCTTCTTAATCGCATCCTCACCCTGCAACACCAGCACCACCGCGGGTCCTGACGACATAAAGGTACAGAGACTGTCGAAGAAGGGCCGCGCTTTGTGCACGGCATAGAACCCTTCCGCGACCGGCTTCGACATCTGCATGGCTTTCATCGCCACCGGCGTCAGTCCGGCCCGCTCATATCGATTGATAATATCCCCAATTGCATGTTTCTTCACAGCATCCGGTTTAATGATGGCCAATGTTCGTTCACGCATTGTTGCGACAACTCCTTCAGAAAATTAAAGAATATGACGACTACCGCTGACGCATTATAAGTGGGGGCTGAACGGCTTGCAACTCAATAGCTCACGCCGCGCCCCTATTGCCGCGCTGCGGACACGTCCGGAGATATTGCCACGGGGTTCGCGATTTCGAGGCTGAACGAAGCTGCTCCGGTCTCTGCCATCCGAGGACCAGACCCCATAGTGCAGGGGGACTCTATCGTGCGCCCTGCGCCAGATACGCCCGCCAACCGCCGTACTCGGTGATCTCTTGGTGCCCTTCGACGAGCGCAGGTTCTCCCAGTACACCCAGAACAGTACTGCCGTCTTCCAACCGCACTTTGCCGATGCATAGACCGGGCGGTTCGTTCAGTAGGATCCCCACCAGTCCGGCAGAGGGGACCGACCAAACTTCGACTGCAACCTTGACCCCAGTTCCACCCGTCACACGCAGCATCGCAGGGTGTTCGTTGTTCACCGTCCAGAGCCGATACGCCGCTTCGGTCTTCGTCTCTCGAACGAACGTGGCATTGGCTGCCACCATGTTGGGATTGAGCTTGAGCCCGCGCATCAGCGTGCCGTTGATGGCAAGCAGCACATCGCCCTCGCTCATGCGGCACCCCCCGCGTAGGTCTGCCGGAGAGACGCGATAAGACGATCCGCAGTGGTCACCCACCCGACAATGCCCCCCTGTGATTGGATCATTCGGACCGTCGCCTGCTTGAATTCCGGAAAATAACTTTCGGTTCCATCTTCAACCAAGAGGCATTCGTACCCGCGGTCGTTGGCTTCTCTCATGCTAGTCTGCACGCAGACCTCAGTCGTGACGCCGGTGAACACGAGATGGGTAACACGGAGGGCTTTCAGGCGCTCTTGAAGATCGGTAGCGTAAAAAGCCCCCTTGCCTGGCTTGTCGATGACGAGTTCGCCGACTTCGGGGCGCAATTGCGGGATGATGTCGTTTCCCGGTTCGCCCAATATCAGAATGCGTCCCATAGGGCCTGGATCGCCGATGCGCAATGTCGCGTCTCCACGCCGTTTCTTTGCCGGCGGGCAATCCGACAAGTCAGGGCGATGGCCTTCTCGTGTATGAATCACAGGCAATCCCAACTCCCGAAACGTCTTGAGGAGTTTCAAGACCGTCGGCACGATCGTTTGCAAGAGTTCAACCTTGTTGCCCAGCGCGGCGCCGAAGCCGCCCGGCTCTACGAAATCGCGCTGCATATCGATGACCACCAGCGCCACGTGCGCACCGGAGTTTTGCGGTGGCAACGGGTAGGGCGATGGCGAAGCCCCTACAGTATTCATGTTGTATGTCCTGTCATGTGCCGTCCAATGATCCCCAGATCTGCGTCGGACGACGTGGTTTCATACACGAGTTGACCGTTGAACATCACCACTGTCCGGTCGGAGAGTTCCATGATCTCGTCGAGGTCTTCGCTGACCAGAAGCACCGCCGTCCCGTGATTGCGCGCGGCGACGATTCGTTGACGAATTTCCTCCATCGCCAGAAAGTCCAACCCGACACAGGGGTTGGCGATGATCAAAATCTCAACATCAGCCGACAGTTCCCGGGCCAAGACTGCTCGCTGGACATTGCCGCCCGAGAGAGACTGGATCGGCATATCGGGATAAGGCGGTTTGATGTTGTACCGCTCAATGAGTTCGGTCGCGCCGCGCCGTAGCGCAGGGCGACTGATGAACCACCCGCCCACCACGTAGGGTTCGATATCAAAGTGGCGAAATGCCAGGTTCTCCGCCACGCTCATCCGCCCGACACACGTGTTCTGGAGCGGTTCTTCGGGAAGACAGAACATTTTGTGTTTCATGATCTTCTCTCGCGTCGGCTGGTAGAGTTGATCATGCGCGTGGATTGTGCCCGCACTAGCACAGCGTTGCCCTGCCAACACTTCGACTAGTTCTCGTTGTCCGTTCCCTGATACGCCGGCAATCCCGACGATCTCGCCTTCATGGATGGTGAGGTGCACGCCCCGAACGACTTCCACGCCGCTCTCATCTTTGACACGGATATCCCGTAGGACCAGCTTGGGGACTTTGCTCGACTGCACGTTTCGCTGTTTCGGCTTGACCGTAACCTCAGACCCCACCATCATTTCCGCCATCTGCGAGACGGTCAGCTGCGAGACATTTCCAGTTCCTACGAATTGCCCCTTCCGCAACACCGTCACTTCGTCCGCGAAGGCTGCGACTTCTCGCAGTTTATGCGTAATGATCAGAACGCTCAATCGCTGGCCCAGCGTCAGGGCTCGAAGGTATCCCAACATCTCATCGGCTTCCTGTGGAGTCAGCACGGACGTCGGTTCGTCTAAAATCAGAATGCGGTTCTGCAGCGCGAGTTGCTTAAGGATCTCCACTTTTTGTTTTTCACCCGCGGCAAGCGAGCTGACACGAGCGGTGAGCGACACCTGAAACGGCATGTTCTCCATGAACTCCGCCAATTGACGCTCTTCCTTTTCCCAATCGATGAGAGGGTCCAATCTCGCCCTGGAGATTACCAGGTTCTCCAACACCGTCATGTTGGGGATCAGCGTAAATTGCTGATAGACCATCCCGATGCCAAAAGTCTGTGCGTCGCGCGGGCTCCGTATCGAAACCGTCTCGTGATTGAGCGAAATTGTCCCCTCATCGGGGTGATAATACCCCATGATGCATTTGACTAATGTGCTTTTGCCCGCCCCGTTCTCGCCGAGCAGGGCATGAAACTGGCCGGACCGCAATTGAAGATTGACCGCCTGCAAGGCGGTGAGCGGGCCGAAGTGTTTGGTAATCCCACAGGCGTGTAGATCCGGAGGAACTCCGTCGATCATGACAAGGCTTCCAGTAAGGCGTCCGATTTTGCCACGGCGCCGAATACACCGCCCTGCATCTTGATCATCTTGAGCGCGGCCTGATGGTTTGTGTAATCAGTCGCCCCGCAACAGTCTTCCAGCAGGAGACATTCGAAGCCCCGATCGTTGGCTTCCCGCATCGTGGTGTGGACACAGACATCGGTGGTGATGCCTGCCAAGAGCACATTCTGGATGCCACGGAGCCGCAACAACATTTCCAAATCGGTCGCCCAGAACGAGCCCTTGCCGGGCTTATCGATGATCGGTTCGCCCACCTTCGGAGCCAATTCCGGAATGATGTCCCAGCCGGGCTCGCCCCGTACCAGTATCTTGCCGCAAGGACCCGGATCACCAATTCCGGCTCCGATGCGGCGGCTCCGCCAGCGCTTGTTATCTGGCAAATCCGACAGGTCGGGCCTATGTCCCTCTCTGGTGTGAAACACATGCATACCGATGGCTCGTGCTAGCGACAGCACTTTGAGGATATGCGCGATCGGTGCGCGAGTAAGCGAAATGTCATAGCCCATCTTGTCGACATAGCCGCCTTTGCCGCAAAAGTCGGTCTGCATATCGATAATGAGAAAAACCGAGTTGTCCGGCCGGAGATCGCCGTTATAGGGATAGGGGTAGGGGTCGGATGCGATATATCGCGTCATAGTACACCTCTCATCGATTTCTGGATTAAGGTTTATTCAAGTCCCGATCATCCTGATTGCCTACCGACTGACCGTCAGGTCATGGGGTACTCCGACAAGCGTACGTTTGGGCGAACAGGTGATGATCATCACGGCCAAAGTCATGATGTACGGAATCGCGTTGAAAATGTAGTAGCCCCCGGTGATGCCGACGGATTGTAAGGACGGTCCCAGTGCGGCGGCCCCTCCCCACAACAGCGAGACCCAAAGACAGCCTATCGGGTGCCAACGCGCGAAGATGACGAGGGCCACCGCCATCAGTCCCTGTCCGCTCGATAGGCCTTCACTCCAGTTGAACGGATAGTAGAGGGACAAATATGACCCTCCGATCCCTGCTAAGAATCCCCCCTGGGCCGTGCTGAGGATACGGATGCGATGGACCGGTAGGCCAAGGGCACGCGCCGCATCCGCGCTTTCGCCGACGACCCGGACCTTGAGCCCCCAGGCCGTGTGCTTCAACATCCAGGCGAGTACAACCGCCACAACGATTCCTATCAAGAACAATGCATTGATTTGGAGGGCCGCCTGAAGTTGCGGAATATCGCTCCATGCGCCGAGGTCGATGGACGGCAGCCGAGGCGCAGATGGTTGGATGTATGGCTTCCCGAGAAAGAACGCCAGTCCGGTGCCAAACAGCATCATCGCGATCCCAACGGCAATATCGTTCACGCGTTTGAAGCTGCACAGCCAACTGTGCAAGGCGCCGAGCGTCATGCCGGCCAATCCAGCACACAGCACTCCCAACCAGGGAGACCCACTGTGCAGTGAAACGGCATAGCCCGTCATCGCGCCCATGACCAGCGTGCCTTCAAGGCCCAAATTGATGCGGCCACTTTTCTCCGTCAGGCATTCACCCAGCGAGACGAAGAGAAACGGAGTACCGATTCGAATCGCTCCTCCGAGAACCGCGATGAGTACGCCCCACCAACCGACATCCATCATACGGCTCCTTGCTTCGGCATGCGAGAAAAGCGGCCGTAGAGCGTTTCGCTAAACAAAATGACGAGGAAGATGATGCCCTGCATGACGAGTACGGTCGCATCCGGAAGCTCATGAGCGCGCTGCAACAATCCGCTGCTCGCTCGGATTCCCCCCAACAGCACGGCGACCGGTATGATGGCCAGCGGATTGTTCCGCGCGACGAACGCGACGAGAATGCCGGCATAGCCGTAGTTGGCGTTGAGCGTATCGTTGGCTCTGCCGTGGATGGCCGCGACTTCCACCATGCCCGCCAACCCGCCGGCCGCTCCGGCCACGCAGCACACGATGAGAATCAACCGCCCAACAGGCAACCCCGCGATTTGGGCGGCGCGCACATTGCCCCCTGCGATTTGAGATGCAAAACCGAAGACCGTGTGGTGCATGAGAAACCACGAGAGGACGCAGGCCACGATGCCGAATACCAATCCCCAATGGAGGTCCGTTCCGGGAATGAGGCCGATCATATTGGCCTCTCCGATATGATGCGTCGAGGGATGATTGAGACTCTCCGAATCTCGAAATGTACTGGTAACGAGGTGGTTCAACAGTGCAATCGCGATATAATTCAGTAACAGGCTACTGATCGTCTCATTTACGGCGCGATAGTGCCGCAGCGCCCCGCCGATGGCGAGCCAGATCGCGCCGGCCGCCATGCCGGCGAGCGCCATGGTTGTCAGGACGACCATGGGAGGGGCGTTGGGCATGGTCAGGGCCACGATGGCCGCGAAGAGGCCGCCCATGACCACGGCCCCCTCTCCACCGATGATAATCAGCCCCAGATAACCGGGAAGCGCCGTACAGAGGGCCGTCAGCATCAACGGCGCTGCTCGAATCAGCGTGTTTTGCCACGAAAACGATGTTCCGAACGCAGCCCGGTACATCGTCTGATAGACCTCGAACGGATTTGCTCCCGCCGCGGCGACAAAAGCGCCGAACAGCATCATCGAGATCGACAAGGACCCGACGATGATGAGGAACGGCTCCACCACCTTATTCAGAGCATGCGGTATACCTTTGCTCATGACTTGGTTGAGCCGACGACTCCTTCCACCAGCCAATCCATACTTTCCAGCCAGATATCCGTCTGGACATGTTCCTTCCCAGCTGCGATGACGACGCGGCCCGTATTGTCTTTGATCGGTCCTTTATACACGACCATCGAGCCGCTCATGAATTTTGCCTTTGCCGCCTCGGCTTGATTACGAACGGCTCCGGGCACGATTTGATGATACTCCGAGACCTTCACAAGTCCTTGCTTCAAGCCGCCTCGTACGAGGTGAGGAATCGGCTGTCTGTTGCGGATCAACTCGGCATAATCCATGTAGACCTTGGCCCAGTTCCATTCTGCACCTGTGAGATACCCTTTAGGGGCAAGCTTGGATTGGTTGCAGTGATACCCGGTGCAATAGATGCCACGCTTTTCGGCCGTCGTGATGACGACCTTAGGGCTGTCGACATGGCAGGTAATGACATCGATCCCTTGGTCAACCAAACTATTGGTTGCTTCCGCTTCGCGGACCGGCAATGACCAGTCGCCGGTGAAGATCACATTGACCGTTGTGTTGGGTTTGATGCTACGGGCGCCAAGTGTATAGTTGTTGATATTGCGCAAGACTTGCGGAATCGGCTTCGCCGCCACGAATCCCAACTTCCCACTTTTGCTCATCCCCCCGGCTACGATGCCGGCCACATACTGCGATTCATCGATGTAGCCAAAGTAACTCCCGACGTTTTGGGGATGTTTGCCTTCTTGATAGAGCCCGCCGCAATGAAGAAACTGGATGTTGGGAAATTGGGGCGCGACTTTGAGAATGTGCGGGTCGAAATACCCAAATGATGTTGGAAAGAGAACCTGGGCGCCGTCCAGCTTGACCATGCTTTCCATGGTTTTTTGGACCTCGATGGTCTCAGGCACTTTTTCTTCATCGAAGGCCTTCACCCAGTCGAGCTTGGCCACCGCCGATTTCCCCTCAAAATGGGCCTGGTTGTAGCCATAGTCGTCTCGCGGTCCGACGAAGATGAATCCCATCTTGACCTTATCCGCTCCCCAGGCTCGGTCGGGCCAGGGCAAGCCACCCCACAGTCCCAGCGCGCCGGCCGCCGCGGTTCCTGTAAGAAGCTGGCGCCGGGTGAGTTTGTTTGATGTAGACATAGGTCCTCCTTAGTTGGGGAATGTGCGCGGTGCCGCTCCATCCCGTATGATGAACGTCCCTGTCTTGCCAGCTAGCGCCCGACCGATATTGGGCGGATCGGTGATCAAACCCGCGCGTCCACCTCCTTCCAAAAATTCGATGATTGCCTGAATCTTCGGCCCCATGCTGCCCTTGTCGAATTGGTTGTCTGCAAGATGGCGCTTCGCGTCGTCGAGAGTCATGCGATCCAGCCATTGCTGATTCGGTCTGTTGAAATTGATGGCCACCTTCTCGACTCCCGTAGAGATCACCAACAAATCGGCACCGATACCACGGGCGAGGAGACTTGATGCCAGGTCTTTGTCGATAACCGCTTCGACCCCAGTCAATCCTCCTTCTTCGTTGTCAATCACAGGGATGCCCCCGCCGCCGCAGGCAATAACGACGAATCCCGCGCGCACCAGTGTTTGGATAGCCGCCAGTTCGACGATCGCCGTTGGCAACGGCGACGGCACTACTCGGCGCCACCCGCGTCCGGCGTCCTCCTTGACCGTCCACCCTTGGCGGGATGCGAGTCGGTGCGCAGTCTGTTCGTCCATCTGCGATCCGATCGGCTTGGAGGGGTCGGCAAATGCCGGGTCATGCTGGTCGACCAAGGTTTGCGTGACGATCGCCACGGCTTTCCGATCGAGCTTCTGCATGCGAAATTCGTTATAGAGGGCTTTCAGAAACATGTATCCGATCCCCCCCTGCAGGTCCGCATCAGCATAATCCATCGGTACGGGAGGGACTTCTTCCAACGCCAACTCTGAGCGGCGCAGAATGAATCCGACCTGCGGACCACTTCCGTGGGTGATCACCACGTTCCATCCAGCCACAATCATGTCCACGATGTGATGGACGGTGCGAGCCGCTTCGCGGCTTTGATCGGGAATCGATTCGTGGTGTTTGTCTCGGATTAACGCATTGCCCCCGACTGCGACCACAGCGAGTTTGTGGGTATGTTCCATGGTCATTTCCTTTGCGATTACCGAGTACCGCAGACGCGCGCTGCCAGTGCGGACACGGCCTGTGTGAAACAGGCCAAGGGAGCCCGAGTGATACCGGCTCCGATCTGCCCAACGCCCGCCTCACGATGGGCGATTCCCGTATTGATGATCGGCAGAATGCCCGTATCGACGACTTTGCGAATGTCAATTCCAGCCGGCGACCCGGCGAAATTCATCGGCGGCAGCGTAAACGCCTCATTGCAGCCGATCGTGATGTGGGCCATCGCCATGGTATTGTCGATCGCATCCTGCGGCGCGCCGCCGACGAACTTGACGATGGCCGGGGCCGCTGCCATGGCAAAGCCGCCGACACCGGCCGTCTCAGTGATCGCGCTGTCTCCCAAATCCGGCGCCGCGTCCGCCATCGTGAAGCCGGGGAAAAAGAGTCCGTCTACGATCGGCGCCGGCGCGGTGAACCAGCGTTCTCCCATGCCGCTGACGCGGATGCCAAATTCGACGCCATTGCGCGCCATCGCCGTGACCATGCTGCTACCGGGGACGCCTTGAGCGGCATCGAGCATGGCTTTGCACGCAGCCATGGAGAGATTCAAAAAGAAGTGATCGTTTCCGGCGACGAAGTCCACGGCTGCGGCAATGTCGGGCGACGACGCCTGTGTTTTTAAGAGCGCCGTGATCAGCCGCTTGAGCAACAGAGACGATGCCGCGACATTGCGATTATGCACTTCGTCGCCCATGTGTAGGGCCTGCGCCATCAAGGGCTTGAGATCGATGCCGCCAAGGATCTCTATCCCGGCCCGCAGGGTCGGCGCGAGCGTCTGTTCTATCCATCTGAGCCGGTCGATCACATCCGGACCATTGGCGCCGAATCTGAGCACCTGTCCGAGTCCTTCGTTGAAATTGCTGAACGAGGGACGATTATGCGCCGTATCGACGACCATCCAAACCGGCATGGATGGGCTGATCACGCCGGCCATGGGCCCCACGGCAGCGTGGTGGTGGCACGGTTCAAAGACAATGTCGCCGCCAGCAGCCAAGGCCGTTGCGCCGGCCGTATCCTTCGCCCACCCTTCATAGAGAATGGCGCCGAGAATGGCGCCCTTCATGGGGCCGCACATGTTCTGCCAGGCGATGGGAGGGCCGCCGTGCAGAATCATGCGGTTGCCCATGTTGGGGAGCATCTCGCTTGCGATGCCGATGTCCCGAAGAATCGGTTGAGACGATTGATACAAGTCGAAGGCCGTTCGGTTGGCTGCTTCGACGGAAGGACGGTTCACCAGCTGGGCCAGGGCGCGAGCAACGTTCTGTTGTCCCTGAGCTGGCGGAGCCCATTCGATCTGTAGCGCTGTCCCCCCTGCCTTGACGATCGATTCCGCGAAGGACGCCAGCCCGACGTTTAACACGTGCAGCTTTTCCTGAAACAACGTCTGCATCATGAGGACATTCCAGTTTGGCCAGCCACTACGGCGGCGGCCATGCGCACCGCTTGCGCATTGCTCTCGGCCAGGATCATGCCTGCCCCCCGCAACGTGTCTTCCTGTGTGGACAACCCTTGCGGGTCTGATGCTGTCCCGCACACAAACCCGATCACGGCCAACTGTCTGCCGGCCTTCCTGGCCAAGCCCGTGGCCTGATGAAGCACCGGCGCCAGTTCGCCGGCCGGGTCAGGATGCGACCCATAGCCGAGCACGATGTCCAATACGATCACCGCCACTTGCGGATCCGCCGCTTCTTTTAGAATGCGTTCATTGCGCAGCCGATGATCGATCATGGGATGCGGGCGCCCTCTGGTGAAGCGATCGTCTCCCAGATCGATGACCGTATGTTCCCGGCTGGTCCATCCATCGTGCAATCGGTCTGCCGGTTCCACCGGAGTGTTGGAATAAATCCGCCCCACGTTCTTCTTCAGGAGGAGCGAAGCTTCATAGCAGAATGTTCCCCCGCTATAAAGACCTCGAATATAGCGCTGGCCGGGGGTACAGGTGAATGGGACCGCGTGCAAGAAGCCGGCGGGCTGCGCTGGATCAGGCGGTCTGCCCTCGGCGAGTGCGACCGCTGCCTTCGCGGCATCTTCCAGCGTGTCGGCGGGAAACACATTTGGTCGTCTGATGCGCGCAGGGTCCGCCCCCAGAAAGTTCACCACCACCGGCTTTCCGGCTTTGCCCGCCGCCTCAAGGACATGCTCTGCCACTTCGGAGTCCGGGGGCTTGGAGATGAGCACGATCACCGAGGTGGATCGATCGGCAGCCAGGGCTTTGAGACCCTGCAGCATGGAAATCCCGCCGACCGCTCTATGGAGGTCATGGCTACCTGTGCCAATCGCTTGTGAGATGCCCTGGCCCCATCGATCGATCAAGCAGATGACCTGTTGGAGACCGGTCCCCGACGCAGCTACAACGCCGATCGTTCCGCGCGTGACGACGTTGGCGAACGCGAGCGGAACGCCATTGATGACGGCGGTTCCGCACTCGGGCCCCATGACGATCAGGTCGCGGTCCCGTGCGAACTGTTTCAATGCGATTTCATCCTGCAACTGAACATTGTCGCTGAAGAGCATCACGTGGAGGCCAAGGCGCAACGCCTTGAATGCTTCGGCCGCAGCGTATTCGCCCGGCGTGGAAATCACGGCGAGGTTCCCCTCGACCATATTCGCAAGACCCATTTCAAGACTGCGAGGAGCGATCGTGCGGGATGTTCCTTGTCCGGCCGTAGAAGCAGACTGCTTCAGCGTCGATTCGGCTGCGGCGAGGGCGGCATCGAGTGCCTCAGCGCTGCCTTGTAGCGCGATCAGCAAATCATTGGCACCGGCCTCGACGGTTCCGGCCACCAGGCCCGCTTCCTTGAGCAGATTGATGTTGTTTGCAGAGGCCATGATGGCTGCGGCCTGCTCCACGCCGGGCAATTGGGCGAACATGGAGGAGAGCTGCATGAGCGAGACCGAATCATGATAGAAATTACGGATCACTTTAGTCGCCCGGGCCATTTCTGCGGCCTTCCCTCGATGGTTCGCGCCATGGACGGTGTCGGGCGCGCTGCCTTGGGCGGGTGAGATGTCCCGCCGGTCAATTATGCGGTGACCGTCCCCTCGCGACCCCTCCCCCCCTGTTCGCGAACGCGGCACCTCGCACCGCAGCCGTTCCAACTTTGGGATATTTCGCTTTCACGGCGCGACAGTCCGCACTGTATTTGTCGATCTGCGCGTGATCGTTCTTCACGATGCCGTCCAGATAGTCAGTCGCTGATGGATAGGGCGCGGCGCGTTTAGCTTTGTAAGCGCTTGGGTCTTGCCATGCGTTTACGGCGGCTAAGTCAATCTCAACCTTGTTGCCGTCTTTATCAAACGCCCCTGTTGAATCAAAGATTTTAACAACTTGCGGATATAGTGCGTAAATAGCTTCGTGGGTCATGCCGCAATCTCCATACGAGTAATTGTTGATGCACTTCTAAACTGGTGATCATCGCACCAGCCTCGCGGGTGTGTCCGGTGGCTTTATTGAACACATAATTGTATACAAAGTCAAGCTCACGCCCCTCCCACGCACCGAGAGGCCAGCACTGCTGGCTGGGTCCAGACAGCACACCCGAACAACAATCCTGCCACGCCGTTGGTCCCTGAGCTGTGACCGATCTGCAGGGCGGCCTGGGTTGCCGCGCGGACGCTGCCGATGTCATCTGCCCGATCCAATTGTTGCGCCACCCGCGCGATCGACTCTGACGCAGATCCCCGGACGGCGGATTGGATGTAGGCGTGACTGATCACATTGGTCTGAGAGGCCGCTGCCGACAGCCCACGCCCCATCGATGCCAGAAACCGCAGCCGTGCAGTGTCAGTGCCCGCTGTGCTCCACAGCCCGGCCAGGTACCCCACCAGAAAATCATCTCCGGCCGGTGTTAGACCCGGCCCCAACCCGATTAATGGCGCGCTGGCGGCGCCTGCCGCTTCCGATTGCAACGCGGCAGTTGTTTCAAGGAGAGCAGACACGGTGCCCCAGGCCCCCTCAGCCAAGGCCGCACTCATCGCGAACATCGTATTCCCGCGCTGATGGTGGCGCAGCGTGTTCCATGCGGCTGTCCATGCTGTAGCCTGATTCTGCCGGTGAAGATCGATCCGTAATCCGTTGAGGTCGATATTCCAAGACACGGCTGTCCGTAGATCGATAGAAAGAGCGGACCGTGCGAATCGGACGGTTCCTCCTCGACAGGCAACCGGTTCTCCCACGCGGACAAAGTCGGGAAAGGCGAAGTGGGCCGGTGTTTCGATGCGCAGCCCATTGGGCAGGTTGGGCTTTTCTGAAGACACCAGGGTCAGCAGGGCGCCGGTCTCAAGCCTGATATTGCAGGCTCGAACGAACACGCTGTGCACAATCCCGCTGAAACGCTCGGTCGACGCCTCAATCCCGGCTGAAAGAGCATAGAGACGCATCGAGCCCCTTTCGACTATCTGTGCGCATGCTGCGCGCCCTGCGTCAACGCAGCGCGGCAGATCCGCACACTACAATGAATACGCCCTCGCTAATGCATCCTTGATTGCCGACTGAACATTGTTCCGGCCCTCCTCGATATTTTTCTGCATGGCCTTGCGGGCGCCGGCGCTATTCTTAGCGAGAATGAAGGTGAGGATAGCCAGGTGCTGGCGGCAGGTGCTCGTTGCCCGGTGTGCCTTGGCAAAGTCAATGATGCGGAACAGCATCAAGCGTTCGTTGATCGCGCGCAGCTGGCGCAACAACGTTTTGTTACCTGCGGCCAGGGCGAGTGTTTCGTGAAACTGTGTGTCCAGCCTGGCGAGCTCCTCATCCTTTCTGGGCAAGCCGTTCAACACGCTGGTCCATGTGCGCTTGAGCGCGGCGATATCGTCATGGCCAGGCGCACTCCGGTTGGCCAGCTGTTCAACGACAAACAGTTCCAACGCCAACCGGACATCGTAGAGCTCCTCGATCTCTTGAAGGTTATGTTGCTTTACTCGGTAACTTCGGTTGGGCATCCTCTGCACAAACCCATCCGTTGCCAGTATCCGCAAGGCTTCACGCACGGGGCTACGGCTGACGCCGAACTGCTTACATAGCTCTGCCTCGGTCATGCGATACTCCGGAGGATATCGCCACTGGACGATCTGATCCTTCAGCGTCGTCACGATCGACGCGCTGAGGCTTGAGAATTCACGTGTCCGGCTTCGTCCAGCTTTCGGTGCCATCGGCGATCAGCTCCCGCCATGCTCGCGAGTACGGGCTTATTGTATACAATCCTGAGTACGGATGTCGAATGCGGGGGGCACACGAGAGGGCCGCATGCCCGGTTCGCCTTAGCCTGAACCTATCGCATAGCATTCCCGCCGGTCTCTGTGCTATGTCGATCCCATGCCCACTCAACGCGTGCTGTTGCTCCTGCCACCGCTCACCCAGTTGAACACCCCCTATCCGTCGACCGCCTATCTCACTGGGTTTCTCCAATCTCGCGGAATCGCCGCGGAGCAAGCCGATCTGGGCATTGAGATGGTCCTGCGGCTGTTCAGTCAACCTGGCTTACGCCGCCTGTTCGCCCAAGTCAGAAAACACGATACGGTCCTCCCACCTGAAGCGATTATCATGCTCGCCCGGGAGCAGGCGTATTTCGAGTGGATCGAACCTGTGATCTCCTTTCTTCAAGGGCGGACTCCAGCCCTGGCTTCTCGACTGCGACGCCCGGGAACCTTGCCTCGCGGTCCACGGTTCCGCGGCAGAGCGACCCTCGTTCGGTCCATGCCGCCTGACGACCAGGCCAAACATGTGGCCACGCTGTTCCTTGAAGATCTGGCCGACTTGGTCCAGGCGACGGTGTCACCTCATTTTGCCCTGAGCCGGTACGCCGAGCATATCGCCCGAGCCGCCTCCTCGTTCGACGGCATGATCGCCGCCTTGCACGCCGCGCCGACGCTCACCGATGAATTCCTACTGGAATCGCTGCACGCGCATCTCGACCGCGTCAAACCGACGCTCGTGGGCTTGTCCGTCCCGTTCCCCGGCAATCTGTACGGAGCCTTTCGCATAGCCCAAGCACTCAAGCACCGCCATCCGAATCTGCCCATCGCATTGGGCGGCGGCTATGTCAACACCGAACTGCGCCGTGTCGCCGATCCACGGGTGTTCGATTATGTGGATTTTATTACGCTGGACGACGGCGAGCGCCCGTTGTGCACTCTTCTCGAACATCTAGATGGTCGTCGCCCGCGCAAGGCCCTGTGCCGCACGTTCTATCGAGACCAGCACCGCGTCGTGTTCGCCGACAATTCTGCGTTGTCGGACTTCTCAATGGATGCCGTCGGCTGCCCGACCTACCGTGGGATTGACCTGGACCGCTACGTGACGATTCTGGACAGCGCCAACCCCATGCACCGGCTCTGGTCGGAAGGCCATTGGAACAAGCTCACCGTGGCCCACGGTTGCTATTGGAAGCAATGCACCTTCTGCGATGTTGGCCTCGCCTATATCGGCCGGTACGAAATGACCCCAACCGACCGGCTGGTTGGACAGATTGAACAGTTGATCGCCGAGACCGGTCGACGCGGATTCCATTTTGTCGATGAAGCGGCGCCGCCCGCTGCCTTGAAATCGCTCGCCCTCACGCTGTTGGAACGCGGAATCGACATCTCATGGTGGGGAAACATCCGTTTTGAAGAAACCTTCTCACCGGATCTCTGCCGTCTCCTCGCCGCCTCCGGCTGTATCGCCGTGACAGCGGGGCTTGAAACTGCCTCCGATCGTCTGTTGGACACGATGAAGAAAGGCATCACGGTCGATCAGACCGCGCGGGTCGCCGCGGCATTCCGAGAAGCAGGGATTCTGGTCCATGCCTATCTAATGTATGGATTTCCGTCCGAGACCCTGCAGGAAACCATGGATTCATTGGAACGGGTCCGGCAATTGATGGCAGCAGACTTGATCCAGTCTGCCTTCTGGCACCGATTCACGACAACCGCCCACAGCCCAATTGGTCTGAACCCCGCAGGCCACGGTCTGCGAATCCATGGACCGACGTTTGAGGGATTCGCGCACAACGATTTGCTTCACGAAGATCAAACCGGTGAGCTCCCCGAATGGATCGGGGCAGGACTACGGCGCTCGATGCTCAATTTCCTCGAAGGGCGCGGGTTCGCCATGGACGTGCGCGGCTGGTTCGACCATCCGACTCCCACGCCGCAGGTCGCCGCCTCGTGGGTCCGGCAGGTCCTCAAGCGCGACGCTACGAAAAACCATCTCCAGCTGGAACGGCGATGCGTCTGGCTAGGAGGGCACCCGATTTGTGAATCGGCAGGCAAGACGACCCGTCTGTATCTTCCAGGGAGATCCGACCACTGCCCCCTCACACTCACTACCGATCAGGCGCAGTGGTTGGCCCATTTGATCAGACGATCCAGACCGCAAACTTCCCTGTCACCTTCCTATCCGTTGCTGCAGGAGATGCACGCTACATTTCCGGGCGGCCGACCGGAGTTCACGGCCTTCATCCAGACGGCCTCCTGGAAGAAATTGCGCGCAGCGGGCTTGTTGCTAGTGTGACGACGCGAGATGCGGCTGCGGGACAGCGTCCGACGAGATGATCGATAGGGGACCGGTGCGCACGAGGCGCGCGCGTGATAATTCGCTTATCACGCGCGCAACTCAGCTGACGCGTGTTTGGGGAAAACCCGAGCTCATCCGCGTGGAGCTTGAGGCCCCTGTTGCCTGCACCGCCGCTAAACGATTCGCCCGCCGTGGGGCGAGTGCCCCCATCTCGAGGATATCCGCCGCTGTTCTGCGTAGTAGGCTATACCGAGTTGGGATGGATGAATGTCCATCTCCACGCTTTGGGGCACATCGGTACCACGGGACCATCGAGACCAGCGACCCGCCCCTACGCCAGGCCGCCAGAAGACGGCGCTAGTCTTTTAATTCGTCCATAGAACGGTGGGCATCTTCGTCCTCGGATTGTGCGGCCCTACGAAGTGCTGCTCGCACACGCATCTCTTCATGAACCCAGGTACAGGGATGGAGACCAACAGAAAGGCCGAACCCCGTTGCGGGGTTCGGCCTTTCTTGACGCTGACGGCTGTCAGCTCACACTGCCTAACTTAGTACTGCCATTGGAACGCGACGGTGAACGAATCTACCTTTTGTGAAGAAGAGGAGGTGGCGTAGGCCGCTCCAGCTGGTCCGGCGCCACTGTCGCCATAGCGATAGAACACTGACATCCTGGCATTGTGGCCGTTGATGACATAGTTGATGCCCGGCTCCCATTCCTGTCGCAAATTGCCGTAACGAGGATCGATGCTGGTAAAGCGCATATAGGGCTGGAACCGGCCCCAGCCGACTTGCGTCGGGATTAAATACAGGCCATAGACGGTCCAAGACACGCCGTCGAACATGTTGAACGAGGCGGCGCTCGAAGTAGCGGTCGTCTTTCCCGTATCGGCCCAGAACCGCTTAAACTCTGCGTTAAACGTAACGACGCCCAGGTCGTTCGGCATGAGCTTTTCCAACAGCACGTCTGCGGACATACCCGTGAAATCAGCAGTTCGGAGCCCACCGCCAGTCGAAGCAGAACCCGCCCCGTCCTTCTGGTGCTGTACGTTGGCAGCGATCGCGAAAATGTCACCACCGGTTCCATAGTAGGTGCCGCTGGTGTAGTACCCTGGGTTATCTTCATCGTTCAACAGGTTCCACTGTAAGCGTCCCGTGTACATCAAGCTGCCTTCACTATTCATACCGCTGAGGCCCCGCAAACCTTGCGACACCGACACGGCATACAGTAGGTGAGTCCCCGCTGGATGGACTTTGCCGAATAAGACGACGGCATTGTCACGACCATAGAGACCAGCGCCCGAGTTGAAGTTCCCGCTCTGGTCAGCGGGGAAGAACGGGGTCCGGAAGCCATCATAGGTGGCATGGTAATACGGACCGTTCAATTCACCACGCTCACTAGGTAGCAGCGTGCGCCCGGCCCAGATATTGAACATGGGATGCACCTCGAACTTTGCGATTGCATCCAGCAAACCCATTGCGGAATTGGAGCCAAATTCCTGGCCCGCAGGTTTGACACTGCAGTTAAAACATTCCGTGTTGAACGTGAACCCGATATATTTGTGGAGTTGCCCATTGATGTAGACACGAGCGTTGTCCAGATTGAAATCCGTGCTGTACTCGTTACCGTTCGGAGCTGAGTTCTCCTTCGCGGTAAAGCTCGTACGAAGACCTACACCGACCGAGATCCACTTATCATCGTCCCCCTTGATCATTCCCCCGGCGTAGGCACTCGGCAGCGTGGACCCAGTCCCAGCCACCAGTGCCGCAAGGGCCCCAGCAACTAAAAACTTCTGCCACCACCTGCTTTTTTCTACCTTCATTATGATGCCTCCTTGTGAAATGAAGTGCTAGAACCACCAACCGTTATCGTCTTTCCGGTACTCCAGTCGACTTGCTCATACTCGTCAGCCAGTGAATCGGGAGGGAGTATGCCTAAATTGAACAATTACTGCAAGAACAATTTTCAGCTGTGAAGACGCCGCAAATTGGGGGGGGGGGGGGGGGGGGGGGGGGGGGGGGGAGGGGGAGGGAGGAGGAGAGGCCTTACTCACAAGTCATGCCGTGATTGCAAAGACGGGTCCAACATCGTCTCGACATCGATACCATTGTTCACATAGCCTGCCATGCCCCCACACTCTCCGAGACAGAACCCTCGAAAGACGGCTCTCCACCTGGCGCACCTCTCTATTTCTCACCACAGATGAAACTCGGACAGCTTTCCGGCATCGCGATCGAATGTGCCCGTGCGCTCACCGCCACGCTTGCGCGTTATCCGTTTCCCACTGATCAGCTGACAAGTCTGTCTTGCGCGTTGGGTACATCCGAAAGGCAGTCCAGGCCGCCGGCACATCCGCGACTTGGAACGGTGTGGTTCGACAGACCGGCTCTAAGACGCCGGCGATCGTCTCTTTGGATTATCCATACGCCGGCGCCAGCACTCAGACCAGTTCGCAGCGCTGGAGAGGATTGATGACCGCAGGATACGCGCGCATGCCGTCGCTCGCGATCACCTCCGCGGGCGATCCGCGCTTGATCGTGGCAATCCTGGCCCCAGTACCGCATGCGCCCGTTCGTATCAAAGCCGATCACCGACGGCCTCCTTGTTTCGGAACAGCCTGCGCCAGTTCCTCCAGGGAAACCGAGTTTGCCGGCGGCGGCAGCTGATCAGCCAACGCCGCAACAGCATCAGTAGCCGCCAGCACCATGACCCAGCCATCTTCCTCCGTCACAAATGCCACTCGATTCCTCGGGTTCAAATGGCGCGGCTCTCGGATTTCCGTTGGAATCGTTGCTTGGCCGTTCCTTGTCACCGTTGATGTCGGCCTGACCGTACCTCACGTACCTCGCGAAACGTTCCTTACACTGTGGCAGTGCGAAACAAACCCCACGTCGCGACAGATTGTTCAGACGCAGTGGCTCCATCCCATCGCGCGCTGGGGCAAGGCACGACCGGCCTCGCCGCACCACAGCGGAGAGCCGCCCCCAACGACGCGCCCGCCGTGCGATGCATCGACCCGTTTGCTATTTATTGGGCTGCGGAGTGTACCGTAGATAGGGCTTAACGGTCTTAAACCCTTTCGGAAATAGCGCCTTAGCCTCGTCGTCGTTCACCGCTGGTGTGATGATACAGTCCTCTCCGTCTTTCCAATTGGCCGGTGTGGCGACCTTGAATTTGGACGTGAGTTGCAAGGAATCGACGACCCGCAACAGTTCATCGAAATTCCGCCCACACGAGGCCGGGTAGGTCAGAGTGAGCTTGACCTTTTTATCCGGACCGATGATGAACACCGACCGTACGGTCATATTGTCGATCGCGTTTGGGTGGATCATGTCATAGAGCGTCGCCACCTTCTTGTCCGGATCGGCAATGATGGGATAGTTCATTGTTGTCCGTTGCGTTTCGTTGATGTCGTTGATCCAGCCCTTGTGCGAATCGAGCGGGTCGACGCTGACGGCTATCACTTTTACGCCGCGCTGCTTCAAGTCTGGCATGATCTTGGCCACCGTTCCCAGCTCCGTGGTGCAGACGGGCGTAAAGTCTTTGGGGTGGGAAAACAGGATGCCCCAGCTGCTGCCGAGCCATTCATGAAAATTGATCGTCCCTTCCGTCGTGTCCGCCGTGAAATTCGGCGCGTCGTCGCCCAATCTGATCGCCATGATGCCCTCCCTGTATCAGTAACAACGTGATCCTGTGATCCACTCGCACACGATTGATCCCATACGATACTGTGCCGCTCCCGCGGAGTGCAAGGGGCCTCACCCAGGCCACGTTCACCATTTCTCGTCATTCGTCAATCCGCCTCAAGTCTGCCCTCACCGTACAGATCCTCACGGGTGACGCGTACCGGGTGACGAAACACGGTTTTGCAGACGCAGGCTTCGTACCCGTCAAACCGATACCGTCTCCAGAACGCTCCGGGGCAAGGGGGGGGGCCTGGACGAACAGGGCCTCGGCGAGGCGATGCCGCGCTGCATTCAACACTGTCAGGACTGCCACGCGCTCTGCGCGCAGATGGGATTGGATGGTGACGGGGCGACTCGGCGTTGTCCGCAGCCGGACTGACGCCTCGGTGACACCGGAAACACACCAACGTGCTCGCCTCCAGATACAAGTCTCGTCAGAAGACACCCGCACGATGTTTGACAGTTGGAAGTCCGTGGCTCCGCAAGGTTCGCCACGCGCAGAAAACATACTGCGCGTGATTACGCAATAAACTGACCCTTGGCCCCCTCCCCTCCTCCACGACTCAGCGCTTTATTCAGGGACACTATACGAGGCCATGATGCACACGGCTGAAAGCCTTGTGCCGGTTTCCGCAGACTGTGCAGAGTCGCTCCACGGGTTCACTGAACCTTTGCCAGATCGGGGGACGAATGTCCTGGCCTGGCAAGGTTAGTCGTTCTTTACGCCTTCAATTGCGTCTTCGAGATTCAGCCCCAACCGTTCTGCCATCCGGTATAGGGTGCGCCGATCGATCCCCAAAATTTTCGCCGCCTTGACTTTATTGCCTTTGGTTTCCTTGAGCACCAGGACCAGGTGCCGCTTCTCGACTTCCTCGAGTGTCAAGGTGGCATCACTGGCTGGATCAGAGCGACGGATTCCTTCTCTGTCCTCGACCGCCGCGTGTCGTATCGCTTCCGGCAAATCGTCGGGGGTTAACAACGGGCCCGGGCTCAGCGAGACCGCCTGTTCAATGGCATTCTCAAGTTCTCGCACATTGCCCGGCCATCGATACCGTGTCAACACGCCCATGGTTTCCGGTAATACGCCTCGGACCGTTGGCCCCTCCCCCCTCGCACACTTCTGGAGAAAATGATGAACGAGCATCGGAATGTCTTCCCGGCGTTCCACCAGTGACGGCAACGTAATCGGCACAACTTGCAGCCGATAAAACAAATCGTTGCGAAATTTCCCTTCTGTGACGAGCCGTTTCAGATCGCGATTCGTTGCCGCAATGATCCGTACGTCCACCTTAATGGAACCCGTCCCTCCGACACGGCGCACCTCTTGATCCTGCATCACACGCAGAAGCTTTACTTGCACGGCGGCCCCTAGCTCTCCAATTTCATCAAGAAACAGTGAGCCGCCGTTGGCGGCTTCGAAGAGGCCGGCTTTTGTTCGCACCGCGCCGGTGAATGCCCCCTTTTCATATCCGAACATCTCCGACTCCAGCAGGCTGTCAGGCAAGGCGCCGCAATTTACTGGAACGAAGGGCTTGGCCCGGCGAAGACCGTTCGCATGAATCGCTCGAGCAATGAGCTCCTTGCCGGTTCCGCTTTCTCCCTGGAGCAGCACCGTGCTTTTGCTTTCCGCCACTCGGGCCACCAATTTATACACCTCCAGCATGGCGGGGCTGCTCCCCACCAATGGAGAGCAATCACTCGTGCGCTGCAACGCGTGGCGGAATTGGGCGTTTTCTCGAAGTAGCCGGCAGTGGTCGAGACTCCGCTTGACGACCAATTTGATCTCGTCCTTCCTGAACGGCTTCGCCAGATAGTCGTAGGCACCTTGCTTGATCGCCTCGACTGCGCCTTCCAACGACCCAAACGCCGTTAGCACCACAACCACCGTGTTCGGGCTCATCTGCTTGAACTTCCGCAACACCGTGAGCCCATCGACGGCGCCCATGCGTATATCGGTCAAGACCACATCCACATGCCCCTGGCACCCGCGAGCGATGGTCTCTTCGCCGCTCGCGAACGCTTCGACGGCATAGCCCTCTTTCTTCAAGGCCTCAGCCAAAAGGGCACGAGCCACAGCATCATCGTCGGCCACGAGAATAGTCGCTGGATGCATTAGGCTCTCTCCTCTGCCTGTTTGGGAGCGGGCAGGAGTCCAGGCAAGGTGATGGTAACCGTCGTCCCCCGCCCAAGTTCGCTGGTGAGCGAAAGGCTGCCCCCAGAGGCCACGACGATCTCGCGGCTCAAGAATAGGCCCAGCCCGGTTCCCTTGCCAACGGCCTTCGTGGTGAAAAACGGCTCGAATGCTTTGTGCACGTCGGCCGCTAGCATCCCGCATCCCGTATCCTGCACGACAATCATGACGACACAGGGCGACATCGCATCGGCCACACGGCGGCCTCGGTCAAGTTCATCGGGCGAGGCCCCACGCGCCTCCACCGTGATCGTGACCGATCCGTGGCCAGCGGTGGCCGCCAGCCCGTTCACCAGCACATTCACCAGCACTTGGTGCATCTTCTCCGCCTCGGCCCATACGTACGGAAGGGCCGCCGCGATCTTCACCGTGAATGAGATTTCCTTGGCATGGAAAGCCGGATCCATCAGCACGGCGGCCGAGCTGATGATGGGCTCGACAGGCACCCAGCGCGGCTGCGATTGGCGCGGCCGCGTGGATGATAACAAATCCTGAATGATCCGCACCACCCGCGTCAGTTGCTCATCAATGACGGTGACGTGTTGCTTCATCTCAGATGTTAGTGTTGGCGCTTCCGCCAGCGCCTGCACATGCCAGGCAATCGAATGCAGCGGCGTGCCCACTTCATGCGCGACGGACGCCACCAGTTGCCCCACCGCCGCCAAGCGTTCCGACCGATTCAACTGATCCTTGGCCTCCACCAGCTGCGTGTTGGCCTTCAACAGATTGTCCGTCTCACGTGCCAACGCTGCCTGCACGTCCGCTTCACGGGCCTTCCGTTCCTCCCAACTCATGCCAAGGTAGGCCACCAGCAATAACACGCTGGCCACAACACTGCGATTGATGACCGCCGCCTGAAACCGGCCAGGCTTGGTCGGCTGTAACAAGCCCGAATAGGTCGCGGCTACGCAGATCAGGACGGTGACCACCATCAGCGCCCGGCTGCGACGGGTGGCCACAAGGAGAATCGGCACCACATATCCATAGGCGCCAACCACGTTGGCAGGGGCGAATTCTTCAATGACAAAGATGATCACGATACAGGCGGCGGCGATGGATAGGAGAAGATGGTTATGCTGGACCATGGCCAACCGATGATGGCGGTGGAACAATCTCGTGTCGACGGTATGTTCTTACACAAGGGGGCGCAATGAACGCAACTCCCCCGTAAGCGGTTCAAACCAGCTGTCGCAAAGCAGCTCCTCCACCGTTACCGTCAGTTTTCTGCGCCAGGTCGGATGCTGATCGACCGTTTCCGGCCCATTCGTCTGCACCCGTGTGCCAATCACATCTTCCACGTTGGCGAGCCCCAGCCCGGCGGGCGGGTAAGCCCGCTCGATCGGAATCGCCTTGGCCAACTTCCCTAGCATGGCCGCAGACGGAGCCCCCGCACTCGGCAGACTGCTCGGCACGCGTCTCTCCCAGGTAAGATTGCCATGATTGAGGAGTTTTCTTGTTGACGGTCTACCCACGCCGACATCTTAACGTCCTCCGAAGTACCCACACCCAATTCGGCCCACGCCGCACTGTTGGCCCCCTCCCACTACCCACTCCCTGTCGGGCAATGATGGGTGGCTGCACCGACGAGTAATTGGGAGGGATCGGCCCCAGACGGCCCCCCCCCTCTTCGCATGAAGACGCGTGTGTGTGCGGGGAAGAGGCAAGTCAAGTCGTTCCGTTGCATTCGCTCCGGTCCCCTTAGAGGCACTCAGTTCCTGAGTGCGACGCGGCCACGTGCGTCAAAATCAGGGGTACGACCGCAGGCAGCACGATACGTCCGTGTGTCGGGCACCCAGTTGTTGACCGCTTGCACGGATGCCCGTTGCGATCGGATGGCAAGACTGAGACGGAACCGGCACGGGCAGGAAGCTATCCCAGGTCCCTCTGGTGAGTCTTCGGCGCGGGGCTCCTCTTTATTCATGACCGCCCCACACGCTATTTCAGGATCGGGGCGATCGCAGAAGCGCGTACACCTTCGGCTTTGGCCCTCTGACTTCCCGCATACCCATCACAATTTACTGGATTTGCGGATGCAATCGCCGGAGCACGTCCCCACTCATCGCGACTCAAGTAATCAGAACACCCTCCAATCTCAGGGGTGCAACGTGACCATCCTTGGCAGTCTTAGCCATGGCAGCCCGAAGCGCCCGCTCAATCACCCCCAAATCGAGCAACGCAATGCCTGGCGCCACGCCACCGTTTGTAGAATTAGCCGCACAAGGATGTGCCGATGACGACCGGCCTGCAGCCGAACATTCTGCGAAAGAATCTTGTCGCTCCTGCCCGTGGCTTCACCGCGCGCAATGAACTTCTCAGCTAGAATTGGGTTAGAAAATTCCGGCTTGTTGTTGGAGCCAGCGGACGTATGTAACAATGTGGCTAACGTCGTCGGGCGTCACCTTTTCGATCTTTGGCATATTGCCGAACTGCCAATGATGCGCCTGAACACCGTTGGCGGCCGCCCGCTGGAATGCGGCATCGCCGTGATGATGCGGCTCATAGATCTTGTGAACAAGCGGCGGCCCCTGTGTGGTCCCCCCCCCCTCCACGCCATGACACGCAGAGCAATTGGCCCTGAACTTCTGCTCCCCGATTTGCAGATCCGCTGGTACGGCCGCCGCCTGGCGTTGCGGCTGAGACTCGCCCTGACTACACGCCGGAGCGGCTCCGAGCGCCAGTACAACCGCACTCATCCCGATCGCCTGTGAGATCTTCTGACTCATGAGCATGGGTGCATCCTGTTCAGCTGAGTTGTTTCAACGAAAAGCCTCGCCTACTGTCTTAGCGTACCGCATAGGGGACAGGATCTACAACTCCCGCCTCAAGAAATCCTCGCTTTCGAATCAGGCAACTGTCGCATTGTCCACAAGCCAGCGAACCAATGGGATCGTAACAACTGTGCGTGAGGTGAAATGGGACATTCAGCGTCGTGCCAAGCCTGATGATCGCGGCTTTGGTCATATTCAGCAGCGGCGCCCGTACCTCGATCGCTCGCCCCTCGACCCCTGCCTTCGTCCCGATCCGAACCGCGGCCTCGGCGGCCCGGATAAATGCTAAGCTGCAGTCCGGATAACCGGAATAATCCTGCACATTCGCACCGAAATAGATGACCGCTGCGCGCAGCACTTCCGCATACGCCGAGGCCAGAGACAGAAAAATCAGATTTCTCCCTGGAACATAGGTAATGGGTATCCCCGATTGCCGATCCCCGTTCGATCGATTCTTGGGGACGGGAAAATCGCCGGTGAGTGCCGACCCCCCGATGGCCTGTAAATCCGCAGTAATAATCAGATGCCGCCGAGCACCCAGCGCGATCCCAATCTGGCCGGCCCGCTCCACTTCTATCGCGTGCCGCTGGCCATAGGCCACAGTCAGGAGATATACATCATATCCGTCTCGTTGAGCCACCGCGGCGGCAACCGTCGAATCCAGTCCCCCGCTGGCCAATACGACCGCTGATTGCGACACCCCGCTGCTCATGATAATCCCACCACAGAGTGGTTCGTCTTCAACTGATTGAAGAGCCAGCGACTCGGCTGATCGATTCGTTGCGATGCAGGATGGATGCGTGCGTCGGGCAAATACCGCGTGGAATCCCAGTAGGACTTAATCGCGAGCTTCTTCCTTCTCGATTTTCTCGAGTAACTCTTCTTTCGATTGGCACACGACACACAGCTTAGCAAAGGGAACAATTTGCAGGCGTTTTTCACTGATCTCAACACCACATTCGGCACAGATCCCGTAGGTACCTTCACGCAGCCGCCTCAATGCTTCATCGATCAACTTCCGGCGGCGGTTGCGCATCTCCATCAGCGAGATGCCGAGCTCGCGGTCAAGATCCATCAAGGCCTGATCGCCGACATCACGCGCCGACTCCAGTCTCCGCTGCTGATCCGTTGTCAGCGACTGCCCTAAGCTCTCCTCAATTTCCTTGATGATTTCCTGCCGTTTGCTCACGAGCATCTTTTGGAGCGCCGCTTGCCGGCGCTCTCGTGCCTCGCGCTCTTTGGCTGTTTCCTTGGATCGAATCGGTTTCACCGCCACGGCGGGGGCGGCCGGTTGTACAGGGAGTGCACGAGCAGCGGGGGCAGCCGCCTTAGGACGGACACGCGCGGGCTTTGACGTGCTCACGGGTTTGTTCTTTGTGAGCGACTTCGTCGCCATAAGGATTCTGACCTCTTATGCACGCTTGCGCCGGGGGAAAAGTTCGGCATCTATAGCACGCCATCTCCTGCTTGACAAGAGGCGACGGACTAGGGATAGAGAATGGTGGAGTGCACCGGATAGCCGGCCAGCTTATCACGGCCGTTCAGGCTCTTCAGCTCTACAAGAAAATCGAGACCGACGATGTGCCCGCCGAGTTGGCGAACAAGATGGACCGTGGCTTCCGCGGTGCCCCCCGTGGCTAAGAGATCATCTACAATCAGCACCCGCTCATCTCTGCCAATCGCATCGCGATGGATGGCCAGGGCATTTGAGCCGTACTCCAAACTGTATCGCACTTCCAAACAATCGGCGGGAAGTTTTCCTGGTTTACGAACGGGAACAAACCCGGCACCAAGGCGTGCCGATAAAATTCCGGCGAAGATGAAGCCACGGGATTCGATCCCCACGACTTTCGCGATCCGCTGCGTATGGTACCGGCCCACCAAGTCGTCGGCCAGACTTCGGACTGCCTCGGCGTTCTTCAAGAGTGTTGTAATGTCATAGAACAAGATGCCGGGCTTGGGAAAGTCCGGGACTTCGCGGATCAATGCGCGGTAGTCGATGGCGGCCACGGAGTTAGCGCAAATCTTTCTGGGTCATGATTTTCCGCTCGATGGTGTTGCGGAGCCGAACCAACGCCGGCATCTCGCTCTGCCGGACCTGCTCGCGGGTCACTCCCCTCTCCCGGCTGAAGTCTACCAGCGCCTTTGCCTCGTCGCCCTTGAGCCCAACCCGCGCCACACTACCAGATTGCACTTTCTCAGACAACTCTTTGACCCAGGCAATCAGGTCAGTCCGACGCCCCCCCTCATTGATCGTCTTGTCAGGCAGCAGATCGGCAGCATCCTCGCGCACGTCACGGAGCAATGTATCCGTCCAATCGTTGATGAAACTGTCGCGTGAACAGGACGTCCGCACTCGATGTTGGATGTCCAAGACTTCCTCTTCCGAGGTCTTCATCTTCACGGCCACTGCTTGCGCCATTGACTCGTGCTCGAGTTTCTGCATCAGCTGGGCGACCCTACCAAATGTCGCACGTCACCCGTTCCACCGCATGCACAGGCAAGCAAACCAGTGTCCCTTGATTGATGAGACCCCGCTCGATGGACTGCCGGATCCACCCGAATGCGTAGGCACTGACCCAGCATCCCCGCTTATAGTTGCATTTCTCAACAGCCTTGATGCGCCCCAGATTGGCTTCTTCGGCGATATCGGAAACGAGAGACCCCCGATGCATGTCTCGGTTACCGATACTGATGACACGGCGCAGAGTGGATGCAATCATCGACTGGCGCGTCTGCTCGTCGCCGGCCATCACCCGCTTACCGAAGTGCTGCTTTTGCTTGACCGTGAGCCATGTGGCTCGGCAGACGTCCCGATGATACCTTTTCAGCGTATCTAGCCCCTCAGAACGGCCAGATTCCTTTTCGACACGATCGGAAATACCTCCGACAACGGCCTCTGCATGATCGTCAACGGTTCGCCGCCGTACATCGCTCACCGCTAGCGATCCCTCTTGTGATCGCCCCATTCGAAAGGGGTCCTCCTTTACGCTGCTCGAGTAGCAAACCGGAAAACCAGAAACCTGCCAAGTCACAGACATTCACTTCACCTCCACCCTCGTTTCATTCCCCCCCCCCGGCGAACCAACGTTCAACGCACCCACCAGCGCCTCAATCGCCGTCCGTGTTCCTTCGACGTCTAATTCAACTCGGCCATCATCAAGATTTTTCGCTCCATCGAGCTGCCCATGGCAAGTCCCCACACGGACAGCCACAGCACGGTCCCCACGTCTTACACACCGCCCCTCCCACCGATCTGCACACGAACCAAGATCTCTCCAACCAACTCAGTTATCGGATTGGCCACCCCGCTCAAGCGACGGCATGATGGATTCGGCTCGTGGGATGTGCACGGGCTCACACCGCACGGAACGGGCGACGCCTCTTCTCTGCTGCAATCGACGGGGCCGCGGTCCCCGTCGCGTAGCATTACCAATCCACTCGCTGGAAGCGCGCGCGCGATGAAATGACTTGTGTGGACCGGTGGGCAGCGTGGGTGGCGGAGAGCGAGCTCGTGCCAGAGGCGCCCACCATCGGCCCGGTTCGGCCTCTCGTGCACGCCCGCCAGATCGGGGCACTGCTCTTTGCACGAATCAGGGAGTATCGGGCGAGGCACGGCGTACAAGTGCACCGTGGGCCTAGCCAAGATGCGCGCAGCATCTCGGCGCCTAGCTCGACAACGTCGCGACAGCAGGCGTGGGATCCGAAGCGGCATCAGATCACCTCTTCACATGCGACACGTCTTTTGTAATTTCGCGCGAGAGCGGAGAGGGTACGTACCTCGTCGATCGTAGGAGAGCGGCGCAAGCCTGACGCACAGCTGCGCCAATGCGGTAACGGCACAAGCGCCGTCGAAGTTCGGATCACGCGAAGTATTTATCCGCGCCCAACAAGCACGATACTCCGCTGAATTGTGCGCGGCTCACACGACGTGCCGCTTGGTCGGGGCGAGAGGATTTGAACCTCCGACCCCTGCGTCCCGAACGCAGTGCGCTACCGGGCTGCGCTACGCCCCGACGAGAGCGTGAGAAACAAACCGCGGGATTTGGATTGTCTTACAAGAGCGGGGTAAAACGCAACCCATGGGCTTGCGCCACCCCCTGACAGGTCACCTGGCCGTCCCTAAGGTTGACGCCGTTTGCCAATCCGGCATCGGCACGGATCGCCCGATCAACGCCCTCGGATGCAAGCCGAAGCAGGTATGGCAGGGTTGCGTTCGTCAATGCAAACGTCGACGTACGCGGCACGATACCTGGCATATTGGCCACGCAGTAATGCAGGACTCCGTCCACCGTGTACACCGGATCGGAATGCGTCGTCGGCTTCGTCGTCTCGAAACACCCCCCTTGATCCACAGACACATCGACGACCACGGCCCCAGGCTTCATCCGAGCGACGACAGCACGCGACACTAACTTCGGGGCTGTTGCGCCAGGAACCAATACGGCCCCGATCACAAGATCCGCGCCACAGACCGTGTGTTCAATCGCAGCGGCACTGGCGGCGCGCGTGACAATCCGGCCGCCATAGAGGGTATCCAAATAGCGGAGCCGCTCGACGTCAAGGTTGAGAACCGTCACCTGCGCGCCCATGCCCACAGCGATGCGCAGGGCCGAAGTCCCCACCACACCGGCGCCGAGGATGACAACGTGGCCCGGCGTCACACCGGGAACCCCCGCCAACAACACACCCCGGCCGCCGTGAATTTTCTCCAAGTACTGCGCGCCAACCTGCATCGACATCCGCCCAGCGATTTCGCTCATCGGCTTCAACATCGGCAAGCCGCCGTCCTGGGCCATCGTCGTTTCATACGCAATCGCCGTGACCCTTTTCTCCAGTAAGGTCGTGGTCAACTCCGGACATGCCGCCAAATGGAGATAGGTAAACAGGACCTGGCCCGGCCGAAACAGCGGGCACTCTGCAAGCAATGGTTCCTTGACCTTCACAATCAGATCAGCCCGTTGAAACACCTCTTCTTTCGATACGGTAATCGCAGCCCCAGCCTGACCGTATTCGTCGTCGGCAAACCCGCTTCCAAGCCCGGCGGATGACTCGACCCAGACCTCATGGCCGGCCTGGCGCAACGCGGCTGCTCCGTCAGGGGTGAGGCTCACACGATACTCATGGTCTTTGATTTCTTTTGGCACACCGATAATCATTGAACACCTATGAAGTCGATTGAAGCTGATCTCAGCGACTGGCCTGTGACGATTTCACCGGCCTCGCTCAACGTTGACACCTCGGGCACCGTGATCGATCGGGCCATTTTTTTCTTGGTGATCGCAAACGTTCGCTGCCCTGCCGGCACGAGTACCTCATGAGATTGCGATAAGAGGCCACACCCCTTGATCTTATGCTCTCACTCTCCCACAGGGCCGACACCACGACTCGTATCGATTGTTCCAGAAAAAGACACCTCCTGCCCTCGCGCATCGTCCCAGATCGCCGACGTGACCGCCCCTGCCCAGGTTGCGCATGCGCTCGCCCCATCGCTGGGTGGTTCACTGTGAAATAATCCCAGCACCAGGCGGCATCGTCAACGCCACATGAAGAAAGCGGAGCTCATCCGGCACGGCCTTGGCAGCCGCCAGTACCGCCACATTCCAGGCATGCTTGGTTTGCTCCAGGAAATGATGCGCCGTTGTGATGGACGGCCCCGTGCCAACCGGCCCATCTCTCACGCCTAGCTGCAACAGCTGAATATCACCTTTATTCGGGATATTCCAGCCTTTGGTCCACATCTCCGGAACCCTATCACGATACCTGGCGGCGGGAGCTACCCGTGACGCCGGTGAAAAAGAACGGGAAGACAACGCGCCCCCTGCTGTCACATTCGGTAACGAACGCGGCTTGTCTGACAAACACTCTCGTTGGAGATTAGCCAGACCATCCGGGTTAGGGGCCAGGGTCGACTGACTCGCGGCTAACGCGCCCCTTTCACGGCATCCAGGTCCTCCATCATCGTTGAAAAGAATGGTTCCGTCCGCCTGAATGCAGTGCCAGAGACCTGCATGGCCCTGTGGGACCATGAAGACGGTCCTGCCACACATTCCGACACCGGCGGCGAGACCTCTGCTGCTCCGTCCTTCCATCATCAGGGCAAAACTATACCAGACCACGATCGGCCGCTAGACACGTCAAAATCCTCTGGTGTAAGATGGCCTCCGCGCGCAGCGATACGAAAAATCCTACCGGAGGGCAGCATGGACACGGGAACTTGTCAGGGCTGTGGTGTGTCAGGCAGCCCGCTCATGAAGTTTTCGTTGGGGAAAGATTTCTTCGGCCGTCCCTACGATCGCCTGTCTCCCTCGTCTGATCAAAACCCCAAATGGTATTGTGCCGCCTGTTCGATGCACAAGAATCTGCAGCGTGATTTCCGAGATATTCGAACCGAATACGACAAATTGAGTGCCGGACAGGGTTCGGAACTGGCCAAGAGCGACGAATTTCTCCGCGCGTCGGTGCGGCTCCAGGAAATCATCACCATCTTGGGAGCCGGACAGGGCCCGTCGCCATTGCTGGACGGCCCGGCCGTCCGGCTACTGATGGAACGGCTCACGACCGCCACCATGCCAGTCTAGCCCTCATGCCACCATTTCAGCGCCATATATTCGTCTGTATCAATCAGCGGCCGAACGATGACCCTCGCGGAAGCTGTGCAAACCTGGGCTCCGAGAAACTCCATGCTCACTTTAAAAGTGAAGCCACACGGCTGAATCTCAAAGGGGTTGTGCGCGCAAACAAGGCCGGCTGCTTAGACCACTGCGAGATGGGACCCAGCGTCGTGATCTACCCGGAAGGGGTCTGGTACTGGGTCGGCACGGAAGCGGACGTGACAGAGATCATGGAGCGGCATATCGTACACGGTGAGGTCGTCACCCGGCTACTGATGCCGGACCATCCGACACCGGACACGTTGTGTCCTCTTAAGAAAGCGTAAGGCCCCAGGCCGACACATTCCTATGCCGACCGAAGATAAATGGAAGGCCAACCTGGAAAAAGTGGCCTTTGCAAAACGGTTTCCTGGACTGCTGCCGGAATGGCGGGCCTGCCAGGGGAAAACCGTCGAGGCCATCACCCCTCTCACTGGTAAACAAGGTGCCGCCGTCGTGACATTCACCGACGGATCGTATGTCGTCGTCCCGCCACTGGCCCCGGAAGCATGGGAACTCGGCCAGGCCCTGATAGACGCCAGACAATATCTTGAACCGCCACATCGCGAGGCGTACCAAGAATACGACCGGCTGACAGCACAGGATAAAACGGCCTTACGCGCAGCCCGGTTAGACAAGATCCTCGGCGCGATTCACAATAATGTGGAGCAAATCCCCGAGCTAAAAGATCGGCTGAAGGCGCTCGTCAAAGAGTGGACGTGAGTAGCCTTCCCAACAAGAACATGCTTGAGATCTTCTCGCAAGGTCTCTTCGAAGGAGTCAAACCCATGATGGTCATTCGCGATCACCTGGTCCGGCATCCGGACCGTTGCACCCACCAAGCCATCTGCGTGCCGATTTGTCCGACCAGCGCCTGGCTCTCCACCCCCCCGTACAAATTCGACCCGTCCCGCTGCCTTGAAAGCTGCCGCCTCTGTTTAGACGCCTGCCCCTCTCAAGCCATCTACGGAGTCTTCAAGAAAGGCGACAAACTGCTGGAGCCGCAGAAAAAGTAGGGTGGGCCGGGGCTGGGCAAGCATACGCCGTCTAGCGCAATTACCGTACAAGTGTGCCGAAGGCGGCGAAGAGTTGCCCCCCCAGATACCGGGTGGACTCTGGATCACTGAATCCCTTCCGGCGTATATAGTCGTTGAGCACACGCCCCTCGGCGGTTTTATGGACACCGGGCTGTCTGAGATTCATTCGGTAGCGCTCGACCCCCGCTGAGACCCAACTTACGAAGATCACCGTCCCGTCAGGCTCGACTGTCTCCACAATCCCAACATGTGTCAGCGGATCGTTGTGCAACCCGTCGCGATTGAAGTCCCACGTGCTGTGGAAAAAGATGAGATCACCCGGATACACGATTGGACCATAGTGAATCCGGCCATGTTCCACAACATGCGTGTAAATGCGCCCCACTCCATTGCCGCCATCCAGCTCGCCCAGTCCATCGTATACGTCGACTTGCTGGGCGGCATACACGCCTCGGACAAAGCCTGAGCAGTCACCAACATAGCGCTGCCCTTCAACTTCAATTCGAGACCGACTAACGAGTCCTACTGCTGCTCGCACCAGCGCGATTTGCCGCGCCCCCCCTTTGGCCAATACACAACAGGGCTCTCCTCGGAGACCGGTCGTGAGTGGGTGCATACGGATGTCATTGTCTGCCACTTGGCGTCCCGCTCCGGTACAACCATAGAGTGCGCCTGCTACCACCAAGGCAAGAAGACTGACCGTGACAACATACCTGTGGCTATCCGAATCCATCACGCGTGACTATCTTCCGAATTAGTTAGCCCCCCGCGCTGCCGACTGGTCCGCCCGATTCCGTCATGCGCCAGGGGTCGAGTAGTTCAGCGAGCTTTTTGTCCGGCAGAACTTTTTGTTCCTTGGCTACCTGCCGAACCGTCTTACCGGATTGGTAGGCATCCTTGGCCAGTTTCGCCGCTGCTTCGTACCCGATTACCGGTGCCAAGGCTGTGCACATGGCAAGACTCTGTTCGATCAGACTCTTGCATCGCTCTTCGTTCGCCGTAATGCCGGCAATGCATTTTGCAGCAAAATTGTTGGCGGCAGCCGTCAAAAGCTCGACGGATTGGAGGAGGTTGTAGGCCATGACCGGCATCATTACGATCAGCTCAAAGTTCGCCGCCTGTCCACCCACGGTGACCGTCACATCATTGCCAATGACCTGCGCACAGACCATCGTCACAGACTCGGCGATCACCGGATTGACTTTCCCCGGCATGATGGATGAGCCTGGTTGTGTCTCCGGAAGATTGATTTCGCCAAGTCCACAGCGAGGGCCGGAACCCAGCCAGCGGATGTCGTTGGCGATTTTCATGAGACTCACGGCAACGGTGCGCACTGCGCCACTGGCTTCGACGAGCGCATCCTGAGCCGACTGCGCCTCGAAGTGATTCTTGGCCTCCTTGAAGACACAGCCCGTTTCTTTCGAAATGATGGCCATAACGTTTCTCGAGAATCGCGGATGACAGTTCAACCCAGTGCCAACCGCGGTGCCACCGAGGGCCACTTCGCTTAAGGCGTCCTGCGCGCGCTGCACCCGCTCAATGCCAAGCTCAATCTGTCTGGCATAGCCGCCGAATTCTTGCCCCAGCCGCACCGGCGTGGCGTCTTGTAAATGGGTCCGTCCGATCTTGACGATCGCGTCAAACTCCTTCGCCTTGCGGGTCAATGCCTTCTGGAGTCGAGTCAGCGCCGGTAATAATTGTTGTTGCATCGTTTCAGACGCGGCAATATGAATGGCGGTCGGAATCACGTCGTTGCTCGACTGGCCAAGATTCACATGATCGTTGGGATGCACGAGCTTGCTGCCTCGCGCGCCGCCGATCAGCTCAGTCGCTCGGTTGGAAATCACTTCATTGGTGTTCATGTTTGTGGACGTGCCGGAGCCGGTCTGAAAAATATCCACTGGGAACTCGGCGTCCAGCTTTCCCTCGACCACTTCGGTCGCCGCCTGCTTAATCGCCTCGGTCGACTTCTGATCAAGTAATCCCAAGGAATGGTTGACCGTTGCGGCCGCCCGCTTGATCATGCCCATCGCGCGAATTACAGAGCGCGGCATCCGCAACGGACTAATGGGAAAGTTCTCGATCGCGCGTGCGGTCTGCACTCCATAATACGCCTCGACAGGAACGGCCAATTCGCCCATCGTATCCCGCTCGATTCGCGCCGCTGCTGACGGCTTGTTCTGATCTTTGTTCATACGCGGTACTCCATCTATAAGAGGATCCAATGGTTTGCGGGCGTCATGATAAACTCCGACCCGGTGCTTGCACAAGACCAGGAGCTGCGAAGCAGTGGTACGGGAAGAGCTCGTGGATCAATCACGGGAGAGCGCACACGCTGTCGGTGCTCTACCGTGGCTAGGATGTGTCGCTATGAGCCGCCTACATTCACTCACATAGCCCAGTGACGGATCTCAGGTTCGATTCGGCGTTTCCCGATAGCGATAGGCATGTCGTGACGATGGGCCTGGACCTCCTGTGCCACGCCGGAAGCACACTCCTTGGCCTCATTACATGTGGCAATGCCGAGCAGGGGTTCTTGTTCACAGCGTCGATTGGCTTTGATGTCTCCGACCACGCCGTTGTCTTCGATACTAGGACTGTGACCGGCACTCCCAATCCAACCATAAACGGCATCTCCCACACGACGAACCAGACCGGCGGGGCAACCGTTCAACGCTGCTTTTAAAAAGAACGCCCCTTCGCTGTGTGATCCACCGAAGCCCTCCATCACCTCTCAACCGCCATCACTGATCCCGTATGTACAGCTGAGACTATGGTAGACGAAGCGTTGCAGAACGTAGGCCCCGCTCGAAAAGAGAACGGGGTCATGGCAAAACCGCTTAAAACGCGCATAGTAGAAGTTCCGGCCGACCTCTTAACTCGTGCCACGACAGCCCGCAGTAACGGGGTCACCTCGACTGCGCGAAGAGGCCTTACGCTCGTCGCGTCCGGAGCCGCCTATAGCCGCCTCCGGCGCTTTCGCGGCACGGTCAAGTTTCGCATCAAGCTCGTGGAACTCCGGCTGGAGGAATGTTAGGCTTCGATACAAATGCTCGCATCGCCTCTCTGCAAGGCGACACAGAGGCTGATGGCGATCTGATCAACCAGGCCCTCACGGATCCGGTCGAGGCTCTTTTACCAGTCACCGTAACGGAACTTCTCGCCGACCCCGATCTCCCAACGACCTTGAGACGGACGATTCTGTAACCTCCGACTCTCCCAATGGCTGACGACTGTAGGGAGCGCGCCGAACTACTCCGAGCAACCGTGCTCAGAGCCGATCGCCGAGCGACATTGGTCCATGCGCTCTTCGCACAACACTGCCTCGATCCTCAGGCGCCACTTGTCACTCCGGATCGGGATTTTCGCGCTTTTGTCTCCACAGCCGAGCGCCGCGCCGCCAGACCCCGTTGCTAAATCCAATCCGTCGCCTATCGCGTACTGCGGGAGGAGCTGAAGCCCTAGAACGGCCCGCCTGGGGCGGCAGGCCGTTCTTTCAGTAGACCTCTTCGACGTCTCTTACGCGACTGCAACTTCAATCGCTTTCGGTTTCACTTTCTCGGTTTTCGGCAGATGCAGATTTAACACACCGTCTTTATATTCGGCCTTAACCCCACTGTCATCCACCGTTTCCGGCAAGGTGAAACTTCTCACGAAACTCCCGTAGGACCGTTCGACTCGGTGATACTTCTTGCCCTTCTCTTGTTTTTCTTGATGCCGTGCTCCTTGAAGCGTCAGGACGCCCTCCTCCACCGTTACCTTCACATCGTCCTTTTTCACTTCCGGCAATTCTGCCTTGATGAGATATTCGCCGTCGGTTTCGCTGATATCGACGGTCGGAACCCAGTCGGCAACCGTAAGTTGTTCCTCCCCCCCCGACGTGCGCGAGGCAGGACGGGCAAACACACGATTCAATCGCTCGGACATATCTTCCAGCTCACGAAATGGATCCCAGCGTACCAGTGTCATGGCAAACCTCCCTCTTGCTTATATGGTTTCAAACCGTTTTCTCTCGCCTGGCGCCGCGGTATCTGTTGAAAGAGAGATAAACCCATCGCTTGATGAGTCAAGGGGGAGGCTGTGGCCGTTACACCACTGCCCGCTGATCGATCGGCACATATGGCCGATTGTGTTCGCCGGAATAGAGTTGATCGGGCCGGAAGAGCTTGTTTTCTCTTAACTGCTCCAGCCAATGCGCGAGCCAGCCGGCTACCCGCGCCATGGCAAAGATCGGCGTAAAAAGATCCGGACCGATACCCATCTTGTCGTAAATGATGCCCGAATAGAAATCGACATTGGGATAAATTCCTTTCCCGCCGAGCAGACCGCTCGCCACCTGTTCGACCTGCACGGCCGTGGTGTACAATGGCGCACTGCCGCACTCGGCGAAGAGGCGCCGACACAGCCCCTGCAGCACCGTCGCACGTGGGTCTTTCACTTTGTATATGCGGTGGCCAAACCCCATCAGCCGCTGTTTCGCGCGCAGCTTGTCTTCCACATACACCGTGGCCCGGTCCGGCGAACCGATCTCGTTTAGCATCTGCACGACTTCTTCGTTCGCGCCTCCGTGCAACGGTCCTTTCAGCGCCCCGATCGAGGACGCCACGACCGTATAGGGATCGGCCAATGTCGACGCGGTGACCAGCCCGGCGAAAGTTGAGGCATTCATCGTGTGTTCGGCGTGCAGAATCATACAGTCGTCGAACACCTCGCTCCAGAGCGGCTGCGGAACCGTCTCCGTCAGCATGTAGAGAAAATTTTCTGAGAATCCGAGGTCGTCGCGAGGTGGGAGATAGTCGTCTCCATGGCGAAGGCGTGCCCAGGCTGCAACGATCGTGGGCAATTTGGCGACAAGACGCACGGCCGACCAATAGTTGTTCTCGGCGACTTCCACTTCACGACCTGGATAAAACATGCCCAACGCCGCCACCGCTGCCTGCAGGGCATCCATCGGATGGCCCTGCTCAGGTAGGCACTTGAGCAAATCGACGATACGAAATTTGATGCGCCGGTGACGGGTGACGTCAGTCGTCCATCGCTGGAATTCTGTCGATGTCGGAAGCCGCCCGAAAAGTAACAGGTAGGCTGTTTCGAGATAGGAAGACTGCGCGCAGAGTTCCTCGACCCTGATGCCACGATACTCCAAGACCCCTCGCTGGCCATCGACGTCGCTGATCGAAGACGTCGCGGCGGGAACACCGGCCAATCCCGGCATGAAATCATGGGCCATCGTCACACCTCACGGACGCTTGAAGGCAGGTCGAACGTGTCGCGTTTACCCTAGCACGAACACGATCAAATTGCTGTACCGTCCTTGAAATGAGTTGGGACGCTTGGCATACTGCCTTGCGGTGATGCGACGAAGCCGATGTGGTGCAGCAACCGGTTCCAGCCCTATGTGGTGCCTGATACGGGCAATCATCGCCATGGGCTGCCTTGGGGCGACGATCCTGCCAGCGACAGGGCCTCGTCCCTCCCTCGCAGACGACGCGGTCATGGCATTCGCTGTGATCAGCGCGCCGCCCAAAGATAGAACACGCCTCGTGGCGAAGGTCGTGCTCGAGGGAACCGTATCGGATCTGGAACTGCTGGCATCCGATCACATCTTATCCAATTTAATCTGGAAGAACCTGGAGATTTGTCATGCCCTGAAGCTGGAAGGGTGGAAAGTTCAGGATGGGTTTCGTGTTTCCTCTGTGCGCGTGATTGAAGGCGCCATGCTCCCGATGGTGTTGCAAGGATATGTTGGGGATTGTCTTTTAAAAAAGGCCCTGGAGATTGCCCCGTTTGCGGACTAACTTCGACACTCCGGACAACGTGCCGGCTCCTGTTCGGCATTGGCTTCTTCCTGCGTCAAGGGAAACAGAATCTCGCAGTCGCCGCAGGAACGGATTTCAAAGTACGCCACCCCCTTGTCGTCGATCTCAGTGGGGAGCAGGAGCTCGATCGGATCGTACCCCGCGATCCCGCCGTCCTCGAACTTGACGAGGGCGATCCGGTCGTTGAACACTTCGAACGCAGCCTCGTGCCCTTTACGGTGGAGCAAGTGGCCAAGAACGAAAACCGGCTGCCCCTTGCGTTTGGTGCGAAGATCTTTCAACGTGTACTGGGAGGCGGTGGCGCAGGCGTAATCACCGGATGAACTGGTTCCTGCCCATGGCATTGTTCAATCCTCATGCGATTCACAGCACACACTCGCTTCGATCTATCACGATGCAGGAAATTCCGTCAAGGCAGCCTGCTGCATGAAAGGAACCATCATGGCCAACATTACCATCTATCAAAAACCAACCTGCAGCACCTGCCGCGAGGCGGTGCGATTCTTAAAGGAGAGCGGCAAGCCGTTTACCGCGATCAATTATTATGAACGCCCCTTCACAAACGGGCAGCTTAAGCGCCTTTTGAAGAAAGCCGGATTGGCGCCCAAAGACGTGCTGCGGACGAAGGAAGACATCTATAAGAAACTCGGCTTGTCGCAAAAACCCCTATCCGATGATGCATGCATTGAATTGATGATCACGCATCCGGATTTGATTCAACGGCCGCTCGTTGAAAACGGTGACCAGGCAATGCTGGCGAGACCGGCGGAATCAATCAAGCAATTGCTCTAACCGCGCGATCACGGCTTGAACTCGCTGCACGTCACGATCCCTCCCACAGGAGCAGGCACAGCCTCGGAGATCGCAGCGGACACAGCGCCACGGTTGACACGAGTTCCTCCTTCCCTCTTTGCTTTATACAGCGCCCGGCGCGCGGCCTTTGTGACTACGGTACGGGACAGCCAGGCTTCTCCTGACTCTGCGACGCCGATGCGCACAGCCGCCGGCCAGGCAACTTCAGCAGCCGTGGTTCTGGCCGTGAGTCCCCGCTCCCACACCCGCTTGCGTCCCCGTACATAGCGTTCAATGTCTGCCACCGCTGTGCGCATCGCTTCCGGATTCACCAACGTCGCCGCCGGTGATTTCCTCGGATACAGCATCGTGAATTCTTCGCGGGCCAGCCGATGGACCCTTCCTTCACCGGCCGAGGCCAAGATCTTCAGGGCGATCAGCCGCAGCCTCTGTTCGCTGATCGCTTTACCGTGCTGATTTCCATATTGTTTGAGCTGGTCGATGCCGACGACGGCCAAGACGGAGTGACTCCCAAAATCGGCACCCATCTGATCATATGCTAACTTCCCTGAAATGCCCGTCAATTCATCCCGGTAGGATTCTTGATGAGCAGCCAACAGCAGTGCCACAAAGAGCGTAAGTCCTGCTGCCGAAAAGAAATTGGTTAGGATTCAGCCCTGGTGAAATCCTTAAACCGCGATGAACGAGGTGAGCACTGACCAGAACAGGGCGCGATCGACTGGATTCCTGGTCACAGCGAATCGAATGGGGATCAGACGAACGACTCCCGTGAATGCGAGAAGCACCAGCTGAAGAAGCGCCGGCCAGCTGATGTTCAAGGCCGGCAAGAGCGGCTGTTGCAGCGAGTGGGCGATCGACGCCTGATCCGACGGCGGCAAATACAATACATCCCCTAGGAACCAATACGTCCCGCAGCGATTGTCGGAGCGACGCCCTAGAGAATCGCGACCCATCCCAGCGTGGGGGCCAGGTTGGCAAACGCGAGAACCATACCAACCATTACGCCCCCCCCAATAAGTCATCAAGGGAAAACTCCCACACTTTCTAGGGAGTACGCACGTCGGCAGGGGACGACAAGGAATGTTCCTCACGTCTGCCCCCTTTGGGATAGCCCCGGGAGTGACCCGACCATAAAGGATTAGGAGGCTGAGGGGAGCACGCAGACAATAGCCCCGGTCGTGGCATCGACCGACACGACAAGTTTCCCATCGAGAACGTCCAGCAGGAGCTGGCCCGCCAGGGCCCGTCGCCAGCCTTTCAGAAGTGGCAAATCCAGGGCTGTACCACCTCCTTTGGCCTCGACCAACAACTGCAGATCTGCTGTCGTGGCCACCAAAGTCGGAGCGATCTTCTGGTCAAAGGCGCGCGCTTTCAGCACTGCCTGCAACAATTCGACAAGACCGGTGAACTCCGGCTCAGGCTTTCGTTCTTTCGGAAGCGACGGCCACGCCGACGGCGGGAGTGCGAGCGCGTGATGCAGGGCGGCCAAGACCGCCTCCCCGTTACGATCGACCTCTGATCCGTGCACGCCTCGGACGGAACGGAGTTCCTGCACGTTGTGCGGAGGATGGCGTGCCAATTGAAGCAACACCTCATCCCGCAGCACCCGGCCACGCGGAATGTTCCGGCGTTTGGCTTCGCCTTCACGCCAGGCAGCCAGCTCTCGAAGGACAGCCAGCGACTTTGGTCTGAGCTGATCCCACCCGCGCACTCGCTGATACCGTTCCTGCGGCTCTCCGCGTGTTTCGTCGACAGCGTCTTCCAAGCGGGCAAACTCCTCATCGATCCACTCGAGTCGACCAAATTCGGAGAGGCGCTCATGAAGATGGTCATGGATCGCGAGGAGAAAAGTTACATCCTCGAGCGCATACGACAACTGGTCGTGCGACAACGGTCGAGCACTCCAATTTGTGAAGGTATGTGCCTTGTCCAACCGTTTTCCATGCACCCGGTGAACCAAGCTGGCATAGGCGACTTGCGGCCCGTAGCCAACCATCGCGGCGGCAATCTGCGTATCGAAAAACGGTTTGGGAATTTGACCGGCATGAACCGCAAAGAGATCGAGATCCTGCCGCCCAGCATGCACGATTTTCTGCACCGCCGGATTGCACACGATGTCCCACAACCGCTCCAGTGAGCCATCCTCCAACACGGCGGGAAAATCAATGACAGCGGCCGTTGAATCCGTCGCGACCTGAATCAGCTCGAGCTTCGGCACAAAACTTTCTTCGCCGACAAATTCGGTATCGAGCGCCAGCCGCGGACTCTCTTTGAGTTCCGCGCACAATTCATTGAGCGCATGCCGGCTGGTAATGTAGGATGATCGTGTCGTCACGGCAGGGTTACTCCGCCGGGCTGTAGGGTCGATCCGGCGGTCGCATCGGCTCGATGTTGCTCAAGCTCAGATACTCTTTGAGAAACTGATAGGCCTCCAACATGCGGCGTAGCTCCGGCTCGGAACTGCGGTCACCATTGTTGGCGTCAGGGTGCAACTGTTTAGCCTTGATCCGAAAGGCAGCGGTTACATCGGCCAGGGAGCTGCCAAACTCTACGCCCATGACGGCATAGGCATCTAGCGCAGTATTGATGCCGTTTGAATTCTCCGAGAGTGCGCCGCCTCCACCGCTCGCGGCTTTCAGCATATCGGCGAGATTGATTTTCCTGCGGCGCCGGCGAGGTCGCTCCCGGATTTCGCTGTCAAATTCGTCCCATCGATCCTCGACGAACTCCAACCTGGATTCGAGACGCATGGCCCCCGAGAGGTCGCGAATTACCTCCAGCTCTTCTTCAATTTCCACCAATGATCGAATGATTTCCTCCAGCCCCTGCTCAACCCGGAAAAACCCATCGACCCGCTCTTCCATCATACTATCGACCGCAACATCCAAGCTCTCTTCTGTACGGGCACGCAGCGCTCCAATGCGTTTCTGCATGCCCTGCCGGAATTTTATGAACTTGCTGGTCGTAAACGGCATCGCCCATCCTTTTTCTAAAACAGACGCATTCTAGCATAGTGTAATTTCCCCCCAGAAGGGCTTGTAGCAAAAGGTCGCTCGGGGGTCCGATCAGCGGCGTCTGGTGTCACGCGGAGACCGGGCGATCGCGCAATGGGCTTCGTCTTCGCGCCACGCCGGTGTCCCGAGCTGCGGCGGCCACAGCGAGGGCGACCTTGGGCACAACCGTCTTATCGAACAGGCTGGGAACGATGTAGTCTTCGCTCACCGCACCGTCCGGGATGGTGTGGGCGATAGCGTGGGCGGCCGCCAGTTTCATGGCTTCATTGATCTCACGCGCTTGCACGTCGAGCGCTCCTCGGAAAAGACCAGGAAACGCGAGTGCATTATTGATCTGATTGGGATAATCAGACCGTCCGGTGGCCAAGATTCGGCAATGCGACAGGGCCAGTTCCCGCGGCACCTCCGGATCCGGATTCGCCATGGCGAAGACAATCCGATCGGGGGCCATGACGTCCAGATCGTCAGCAGTCAAGACATTGCCGACCGACAAACCAATCAACACATCGGCGCCACGCAGCGCGTCCCGTAATGTCCCTTGTGGCCGGTCACGGGTAAGGCAGGCGGCCAAATCGGTCCGACAGGCGCGTAACTGCTCCACGTCGCCGGATAAGATGATCCCCTCCTTATCACATCCCACCAGGTGCGATAGCCCGGCGGCCAAAAGCATCCTGGAGCAGGCAGTCCCTGCGGCGCCAAGTCCATTGACGACGATACGGACATCCTCCAGCCGCTTTCCTACCACTCGCAGCGCATTGGTGAGGGCAGCGAGAATCACAACCGCCGTTCCGTGTTGATCGTCATGCATGACAGGAATGGTGAGGGACTGTTTCAGCCTGCGCTCGATCTCGAAGCAGCGGGGCGCCGCGATATCCTCCAAGTTGATGCCGCCGAAACCAGGCGCAATTCCCTCCACGATCCGTACGATGTCATCCGAATCTTGAGTATTGAGACATAGTGGCCAGGCATCGATACCCGCCAACCCCCTGAAGAGCATCGCCTTGCCCTCCATCACAGGCAGCGCCGCTTCAGGGCCGAGATTGCCGAGCCCCAAGACCGCGGACCCATCTGTGACGATCGCCACACTGTTGCCTTTGCTCGTAAAGGCATAGGCTTTGGACGTCTCCTTGGCAATCGCCTGTGCCACGCGGCCGACGCCTGGAGTGTAAACCATTGAGAGGACGTTTCTGGTGCTGATCGGAATCTTTCCCTCTACACGAATCTTGCCGCCGAGATGCAGTAGGAAAATACGATCGGACGCCGAGAGCACCGTGACATCGGGCAAGGCCGCTAATCGCTCGAGCACTCTTTCACCGTGCACTTCGTTCTGCGCATCGAACGTCACATCGCGGACCATGCGAGTTTTCGTTGCGGACACAATATCAACGGCCCCCAGATTGGCGTGCTCCGCCGCCAACAGCGCTGCCACACGGGCGAAGACGCCGGGATTGTTCGCCAACTCCAATCGGACGGTCAGGCGATAGTTGGAATAGGGACCGATCTCAGCCATGACGCCTCCTGGACCAAGCCTACCATATATCGAGCCGGAAGAATTGACCTGCTGTGGTCCCGATGTTAGGGTGGCCCCCCCATGTCATCGTCGACGCATACCAACTCGCCCAATCGCCTCATTCGGGAAACCAGCCCCTACCTGCTGCAGCATGCCTACAACCCCGTCGACTGGTACCCATGGGGACCCGACGCCCTCCGCGCTGCCAAAGAGATGAATCGTCCAATCTTGCTTTCGATCGGCTACTCCTCCTGCCACTGGTGCCATGTCATGGAACGCGAGTCGTTCGAACAAGAGGCGATCGCCGCGATCATGAACCGCGACTTTGTCTGTATCAAGGTTGATCGGGAGGAACGGCCGGACTTGGATGAAATCTACATGCAGGCTACAGTCGCCATGAATCACGGCCAAGGCGGCTGGCCGATGACCGTATTCTTAACTCCGGATCAAGAGCCTTTTTTCGCCGGCACCTATTTCCCTCCAGAAGATCGATGGGGCCGGCCAGGATTCGGCTCGTTATTGAAGAAGATTGCCGATGGCTGGAAGAACAATCCGGCGGGCGTCCTGGCGCAAGCGCAGGACCTGACGGCACAGCTGCAGGGCGCAGGGCGCATTACCGCTCCGATGTCCGTGAGCAATACGACCCTTGATGAAGCCGCGGCCCAATTCAAGGACGATTTTGACAAGATTCACGGCGGATTCGGCACGGCTCCCAAGTTTCCACCAGCGACGGGATTGTCGCTGTTGCTTCGTTGCTACCGGCGATCGGGCGATGCACAGACGCTCGCAATGGTCACACAGACACTCGACATGATGGCGGCCGGCGGGATCTACGATCATATTGGTGGAGGCTTTGCCCGCTACTCCACCGATACGCGCTGGCTCGTACCTCATTTTGAAAAGATGCTCTATGACAACGCGCTGCTGGCCCGCATCTATGTCGAAGCCTATCAGGTCACAAAGACACCGCTCTACCGACACGTTGCAAGTGACGTGCTTGAGTATGTTATCCGGGAGATGACGGGGCCGGAAGGCGGGTTTTACTCGGCCACGGACGCGGACTCGGAAGGGGTGGAAGGAAAATTCTTCGTGTGGACACCCGCTGACGTGCGAGCGGCATTACAGAACGACGAGGAGGCCCGCCGATTCTGCGAACTGTATGATATTACCGAGGGAGGCAACTGGGAGCACACCAACATCCCGAATCGCCTGAGGCCCATCGAGGACGTGGCGCGACAGCTCAATCTCACAGCCGATGAATTGCGAGAGTCGGCCGCGCGCGCAAAACCGATCCTCTATCGAGCCAGACAGAAACGTATCCCGCCCGACTTGGACGACAAGGTGATCACGTCCTGGAACGGGATGATGCTCTCGGCCATGGCGGAAGCAACTCGAGTCTTTGGAGAAGACCGCTATCTGAATCAAGCCCAGCGGACGGCGGATTTCTTACTCACAGTTCATAGGCAGCGGGATGGCCGGTTGCTGCGCACGTCGCGAGCCGGCCGCGCCCATCTCAATGCCTATCTTGAAGACTATGCGTACTTGGCGGAAGGACTATTGGACATATACGAAGCGGGCTCGGATGAACAATACCTCCGGGCGGCAGAGCAACTTGCCGGTTTTCTTATGACGGATTTCCTCGATCGCGAGCATGGGGGCTTCTTCACCACGGCCGAACATCACGAGTCGCTGATCCTTCGATCCCGCGAAGGCACAGATGGCGCAGTTCCCAGTGCCAATGCTGTGGCCGCGTCGGCTCTGGCCAGGCTCTCGTTTCACTTCGACCGGCAGAACTGGCGTGATAGCGCCATCGGCGCTGTACGGGCCTATGGGCGTCACATCGCCCGCTCCCCTCGAGCCTTTGCCAAGAGTTTGGCTGTTACCGATTTTCTCACTGAAGGACCGGTCGAATTGACATTCATCGGCGAGGGCCCCGCACTGCGCGCCCTTCGCCATGCCGTTGCGGAACAGTATCTGCCAAACCGACTCGTGGCAACTGGCCATCCGAACATTCCGTCATCGTTGCCTCTTTTAGCTGGCAAACAGACAGTCGGCGGCGATCCTGCACTCTATATCTGCCGAAACTTTTCGTGCCAGCAGCCGATCACCCATCCCCGCTTCGTCGCAGACGCCCTTCGCGCACAGAAGGCCGGTCCGGATCGTCTTGGCCATGAACCTAAGATGTTGCACGGCGCCCAGCTGCCAGGCCGGGCAACGGTTCAAGGAACAGCTGCCTATGCGGCGCGTACGATCGGACAGGCCGGCGATGTTGCGCTCGCCGGAGGATTTACGGCGCTGGGCACGACTGGACTTACTGTGACGCGCCTGGGATTCGGCACCTATCGCGTGACCGCACAAGAAACCGCGCACCGGCAAGCCCTACTAAAGGCCTTACGCACCTCCTGCAATGTCATCGATACCTCGACCAACTATGTGGACGGTGACAGCGAACGTCTCGTGGAATCCGTGCTAGCGGAGCTCGTCGCAGCCGGAGACCTACGACGTGAAGAAGTCGTGGTCGTCTCGAAGATCGGCTATGTGCAGGGGCAGAATCTCAAGCAGGCAGAAGCCAGAGAGAAGTCGGGCACGCCGTATCCTGAAATGGTCAAATATGGTGAGGGGATTTGGCATTGCATACACCCGGAATTCTTGGCCAACCAATTGACTCTATCACTCGACCGCCTGGGCCTAGCCACGCTGGACGTGTGCCTTTTGCACAATCCGGAATATTTCCTTACTGAAGCCGCACCCCGAGGCGGGAGCAACCTCGCAGAACTGCGCACACGGTTCTACCAACGGCTTGAACAAGCCTTCGCCTATTTTGAGTCGCAAGTAGCAGCAGGCCGATTGCAATATTATGGAGTCTCTTCCAATACCGTCACGGCACCGGCTGACGCTCCCGAAACGACCTCGCTCTCACGCATGATCGAGGCAGCGCAAGCCGCGGCCCATTTAGCTGGCACCGGCACCCATCACTTCCGCGTCATCCAACTGCCCATGAATCTGTTCGAATCTGGAGCGGCCATGACGGCCAATACGGGCACCTCCAATCAACAGACTGTCCTGGACTATGCGCGCCAAATCGGTGTTGCCGTGCTGGTGAATCGACCGTTGAACGCAATGCCTGCACCGCACGGTGGAATGTTGCGCCTGGCGGATTGGCAGTTGGAAGACGCACCCATCGACCTAGCACGTCAGCTTGACACGGTCGGCACACTGGAGCGAGAATATCAGACAACCATCGCGCCAGGGGTTCCACACGATGGGCAGGGCGTAGCACCGAAGGACTTCTTCAATTGGTCACAGGAATTGTTCACCTTACGTCCGCAACTCCAAGGGCTGGAACAGTGGGAACATATCGAACACCAAATGATCGCACCCCAAGTTAATCAGAGTCTTCACGCCCTGCCGCACAAGTTGACTGGAGCCTTGTCGGAACGTTGGAAAGCTTGGCGAGACCGATACATCCCGGAACTGCTCGTCCTATTGCGGGGCCTGCGCCGGGAAGCTACCGAACGGAGCCGAGTACGCACCGCCGTAATCGCCCATGCAATCGATCCACTCCTGCCGGAAGCTCGCCGGGCCGAAACGCTCTCGAGGAAATCCCTCTGGACCCTTATCGGCACACCGGGTGTCACCTGCGTGCTCAATGGCATGCGGACGCCACAGTACGTCGAGAACTCCTTAGCGGTACTCAAATGGCCCCCCGCCACACAGACTCACGCCATATATATGCGAATGAAAACCGTTGCACTCTAATTATCGATTGATGATCAAACTGACTACACATCGAGGAGGTTCTATGTGGGCAATGCGCATTGTGGGAGTTTTCAGTGCACTGGCTCTAGCGGCCCTGCTGACTCAAGGCTGTGCCAGTCAATCCGGATCCGGAACAGGAACTGAACAGACGCAAGCGGAACGAATCAGCGAGCAGGCCATTACGCAGGCTGATGCGTCGTCCGGGTCATCTATTAGTCCAGAGATGCAGTCCGAACTGTCCGCTAGAAATGCAACGGGAATGTCAGCGGGATTATTGATGGATGCGCTGTTCGACTTTGATCGAGACAACCTGCGTCCCGATGCCCTCACCACCGTGGAGGCCAATGCCAAGCGGCTGAAAGAGCTGGGTACTGCCCATGTACTCCTGGAAGGCCGTGGCGATGAGATCGGAACATCAGCGTACAACCTCGTTCTGGGCGAACGCCGCGCAAAAAGCGTGCGGCGTTATCTTCAACAACTTGGTTTGTCTTCCGACATCAAAACGACGAGTTACGGCAAAGACCGCCCGCTCTGTTTCGAGCACAGCGCCGACTGTATGCAGAAAAACCGGAGCGTGCATTTCGTCGTTAAGGAGTAAGCAATCCGCCGGTGGGATTATTTGACCGTTCCAAACAGGTCGTGCCAGGACTTGAGGAAAGTGCCGGTACCTTGCAGCGCTTCCGGTGAGCGTTACGTTGCCATGATGGCAGGACGATACGCGCTCACCCGCTCGCGCCAATCCACCACGTCCCGGCAATCTGGTGCCTCGCGCCAAATCCAATGGCGCAAGCCAGTTTTTACACGAAGAGCGGCGTGCAAACCGGAGACGCGCTGCAGCGTGTGCACGGCGTCGACAGTCATGCCCCCAGCACCGTCCTCAATTTGCTTCAGCCGTTGAACAACGAGCAAGTCGTCAAGCCGGACATCGTCCACATCGACCCGCACTCGACCATCACCTACGAACTCCGCTGAACTGCCTAATTCCGAGCGCGAATATCGCGTTCATCCTTGCCAGGTTCTCGCAGAACGGCGCGAGGGGATTGGCACATTAGAATCGGAGCGGACAGCACGTGGCAGAATCTTCTGAACCCAGCCACATGGAATCCAACGATGGAGAGTCCTTACTCGGGCGTACCTGGGGGGAGGACATCATTGATCTATCCAATACTAAACTTGAAGAAGCGCTCACCTCTCCGCAGAGATAAAGGCGGCCGGTTAAGCGCGGCTCTGCTGCAGGTGCGCGTCCTTCGCGAGAAAGAGCTGCTGGAAGGCCTGGCGATCCCGCTCGGACTGCCTTAGCGTCTTCCGCCCCACCTTACGAACGGCAGGCTCATCATCGATGACGAGAACATGCGTTTGGTTCATCAGTGCGAACCTCAAAGCTGATTCGTATGGCTTGAACCTACTCCAAGAAATCTGATTCGGCTGCGAAACTCGAGCAGCCGTCGTAGGCGACTACGCTGTCAACCATGCTGAGGATAGTGCGCCCCTACCTAGGGGGGCATTGCACGCGAAACTCGCAGAGCACCATTTCTTGACAGGGTCTCGGGCCTATTGCTACTGTGCCCTCAGCACGATATCGTCCTCATCACAAGCAAGCTGGCGTAGCTCAATCGGCAGAGCAGCGGTTTTGTAAACCGCAGGTTGGAGGTTCGATTCCTCTCGCCAGCTCCACACTTCCCGCTGACATTCCCACGAGTTCGGAATCCTCCTCTCCGCTGCTCGGCTCATTCAGCTGCGCTGGTGTAATCATACGTGTAACCATCTTTGCGTTTTCCCGCTCGAAGTAGGCAGTCATCGACTGGGCGGCCTTCTCAAGGTCAGCCTCATTCACACTGTTGTAGCGGTCAAAGACTGAGCGAGTCTTGTGACCACTGATCGCCATGGCCACCTTTTCAGGCACTCCAGCCCGTACCATGTTGCGAACCCCCGTCCGGCGGAAGTCATGTGGGATCGTGCCCATCCATACCTTCTCTTTACTGCCCTTAACCTCAACCATTGTACCGAAACCGACCCGCTGATAGGCCCTACGCCAGGAATGCTTAAGCGCTTCCAAGTGAATGCCACCCCTGTGACAAATCCAGGAACACTTGGGCCATTTCTTCTCACAACGCTGCGTCTAGGCTGTGAGGACGCGCAGCAAGTCACCTGTAAGGTATACCACCCGTGGCGTCTCAGTCTTGGTATCCTGAGCCCTCAGGGAGAGCTTACCTGCCGACCAATTCACCTGACTCCACTTCAACGAAGATACTTCTCCCATTCGCATCCCACTGTAATACGCGCGCGTCGCGGCAACCTGTGCGTAATCCGGCAAGACCCTAAGGCCGATACTTCCATCCAGTATGGGGGTGAACACCCGATCCAGAGACAGCGCCATAGGTACTTCGCCTTACTTAGATTCCTGTATTGGCACGCCGAGCGAACAATCGCTGTCGTCTCGACGCACCGCGCAGCAACACAAAGAGATGGCCGCGGAATAACAAGATCGCCGTCGCGGCCGGCGGTGTGAGCATGAGCAACAGAACCTCCTGCGCCTCAGGATCGAGCCCTACATAGGCCAACCAGCTCCCAACCACTGCAAACGGCAAGAGAAGAATTTGAATAAGTCCCAGTCCCGCTCCCCGTCCGACACCGCTAGCGATCTCGAAAAATTCTCGCAGCCCGGTCGGCGACAAGACGACCGGCAGCAAGAGCAACACAAACGGCAGGAACCATTCGATCCAATGTTCCAGCACAAATTCATAACTGGTCTTGATCACATCGAGCGGCGAATCGTGCCTGGCTTGATAGATCACTTCCGGCGCCGGATTCAGCAGGACAAAGAGTAGTAGCAACGCCGCGGACGACAGGAATTGACCGTAGGGATTGGCGTGCCCCCCCATGTCCAGCGCCATCATCGGCAGCCAGAGCACAAACCCAACGCTAATGACATCCCAGAAGTAATGGCCAAAACTTTCCATCACGTCGGACAGCTGAATCCTTTTGGTGGCGCTCACGGCTTGCTCGATCAACCGCAAGGTCGCGCCGACCAGCAACGCGTTGACAATTCCCAACACAAATCCACCCACCAGTCCCAGCGGTCCCGCAATGCGTGCCGCGCCCAGGAGCAAGACCCCAAACCCAACCAGTGCCAGGATCATCAACCACCCTCGCGCAAGCGACCGCCACGTCGCCTGCAACGCCTGGCGATACAAATAGACGGTGGCCGACAGTAGTTCACCCATCAGGGTGTACCCTAGTTAGGATTGTGGCGGAGGTCAAGTCTCCGTCAATCTGATTCATGGGTTGACTTGGAAAGGGCGATGATTATCACAGCACCATCAAACACGACGCGCTACCAGGATAAAGGATCAGACCATGGACATGAATCGCATGACGGTTAAGTTGCAAGAAGCTTTGCAGACGGCGGCGGGGCATGCCCAGCGGCGCAGCCATCAAGGCATCGACGTGGAACATCTGCTACGGGCCCTCCTCGATCAGGAAGGTGGCATTACCCCCGCGTTGCTCGAACGGACCGGTGTAACGCTGCCGGCTGTCCGCCAAACTGTCGAACAGGCGTTGGCCAAAATTCCTCAAGTGCAGGGTGCCGGAGCCGCTCCAGGGCAACTGCACATGGCCACGCGGCTCGTCCAGATTCTAACCAATGCGGAAAACGAGCAACGGTCTCTGAAAGACGATTACCTGAGCGTCGAGCATGTGCTGTTGGCCATGGCGCACGAAGACGGGCCGTTAAAGAAACTCGGCCTCACGCGTGACCGGCTGCTGAGCGGGCTGCACCAGGTACGCGGCAACCAGCGGGTGACCAACCAGGATCCGGAGGGCACCTACCAATCGCTGGAGAAGTATGGCCGAGATCTCACTCTCCTCGCCGGCAATGGCACGCTCGATCCCGTGATTGGGCGGGACGATGAAATCCGGCGTGTCATTCAAATTTTGTCCCGGCGGACCAAAAACAATCCCGTCCTGATCGGTGAGCCCGGCGTCGGCAAGACAGCCATCGTCGAAGGCCTGGCCATCCGCATCGTGAAAGGGGACGTCCCAGAGGGGTTGAAGCAGAAAAAATTGTTCGCCTTGGATATGGGCTCACTCATCGCCGGTGCCAAGTTCCGGGGGGAATTCGAAGAGCGACTGAAGGCAGTGCTCAAGGAAATCCAATCGTCCCAAGGACAGATTCTCCTGTTCATCGATGAACTGCACACCGTCGTTGGAGCCGGCGCCGCAGAAGGCGCGATGGACGCGGCCAATCTGTTGAAGCCGCTGCTCGCGCGGGGGGAATTGCATCTTATCGGCGCAACCACGCTCGACGAGTATCGCAAGCATATTGAAAAGGATGCGGCGCTGGAACGGCGGTTCCAAACCGTCTTCGTCGACCAGCCGTCGGTAGAAAATACCGTGTCCATCTTGCGCGGACTCAAGGACCGGTATGAGGTGCACCATGGGGTACGGATTAAGGACAGCGCCCTGGTCGCGGCCGCGAAACTCTCGCACCGATATATCTCGGACCGGTTTCTGCCGGACAAGGCGATCGATTTGATCGATGAAGCGGCGGCTCGCCTGCGCACCGCGATTGACAGTTTGCCGGCCGAATTGGACGAGGTCTCGCGCAAGGTGCTCCAACTGGAAATTGAGCGGGAAGCCCTGAAGAAAGAAAAAGACCCGGCGAGCGCAGCCCGTTTGGCCACACTCGAAGCCGAGCTGGAGGATAAGCAGCGTGAGCTTCACACGTTGAAGACCAAGTGGGAATCGGAAAAAACGTCCGTCGCCCGTTTGCGCAAAACGCGCGAAGCGATCGAAGAGGGCAAACGCCAGATTGAACAGGCGGAACGGGCCTATGACCTTAACCGCGTCGCCGAGCTCCGGTACGGAGAATTGCCACGCTTGGAGCGGGAACTCAGCATTGAACAGCAGCAGTTGGAAAAAAAACAGCATGCAGCCAAGCTGTTGAAAGAGGAAGTGGATGAGGACGAAATCGCGGCGGTCGTCAGCCGTTGGACCGGCATCCCCGTCTCCCGCCTGCTCGAAGGTGAAACCGATAAGCTGCTGAAGCTGGAGGACCTACTGCATCAGCGCGTGGTGGGACAGGATGAAGGGGTCCGCGCCGTGGCTGACGCCGTACTCCGCGCGCGCTCCGGCATTAAAGATCCGAATCGCCCCATCGGGTCATTCTTATTCCTTGGTCCGACCGGCGTTGGGAAAACGGAGCTGGCTCGTGCCTTGGCCGCCATTTTGTTCGACGACGAAAACAACCTCATCAGGATCGACATGTCGGAGTACATGGAGAAACATACGGTTGCACGATTGATCGGCGCCCCGCCCGGCTATGTTGGCTACGAAGAAGGCGGCCAGTTGACCGAATCGGTTCGCCGGCGCCTTTTTTCCGTCATCCTGTTCGATGAGATTGAAAAGGCGCACCACGATGTCTTCAACGTTCTGCTGCAAGTGCTGGACGACGGACGACTGACCGACTCACAGGGTCGCACGGTCGACTTCAAGAACACTGTGCTAATCATGACCTCCAACATCGGGAGCCCTCAGATTCTCGAGGAACAGCACCGCGGTGCATCGCATGAAGAAATTAGAACCGTCGTCATGGGCGAACTCCGGGAACACTTCCGGCCGGAATTCCTCAACCGGGTCGACGAAGTGGTCGTGTTCCACCCGTTAGGCACGGCGCATCTGGTGAAAATCGTGGAAATTCAATTGCAGCGGCTACATCAGCGGCTTAAAGAGCGGCGCATCACGCTCGCACTGAGTCCGGCGGCACTCCAGCAACTGGGCACCAGGGGCTACGACCCGGTCTTCGGAGCACGACCGCTCAAGCGGTTGATCCAGCACGAGCTGGAAACACCGATCGCGCGTTTGTTAGTCAAAGGAGAATTGCGCGATGGCGAGATGGTGACGGTCGACGTCAAAGACGGCGAGGTGGTGGTTGTGCCGACCGTGGCACCCAAGTAACTGCGGCCTAGCCGATTGAGACAGCGCCGCCCTTTGCATCGACGGTCTGTCCGGCCTTGGTCTGCTTCTCGATCTTCCAATCTTTGGCCGACACTTCGAGAAGGTGCCCTTTCATCGTGTGGAACTCCGCGCGCGAGCATGACACGAGGCCAGAAGCTTTTACATCAAACTGAAGCAACACTTTTCCAGAATCCGCTTCCTTCAGGGCCACACGGTCAACAGTTTTGCTCACAGCATAGGCGCGCCGCTCATTGAACATCAGCGTGCTGTCTACCATCTGAAGCAACATCCGTCCATTGACATCGAACAACGCGAAATTGACCAAGAGCGCCCCGGTTGCAGGATGCTGCGTCATCTGGATCTGCGGCACCCCTTCAATCTCGATGGTGCCGTCGGAATTGCGATAGAGATTGGAGCCAACTTCGATATCCATGATCGGGTTCACGTTCCGAGTTGTAGGTTTCAGGTTTCGAGTTTTGGCTATCGGATTGAGGTTAGGTTTTCTTGATTCGGTTGAGGATTAAAGCGATACAGCCGGCCAGTAGCCCCCCGCCCATGATAGTGATCAGAAGCTGCGCGAGCTTGAGGTCCCAGACGGACCCTTGAGCCTCCATGACTTCTCGAATGCCACCTTGCAACATAATGACGGAGAGCGCCATGGTCGCACCCACCGTAAACCACCATAAAAAGACTTTCAACGTTGCCACAAGCAACACTCCCGATGCATCTGGACTGCGGTCGAACGAGCGGTACTAAATAGCCTCCGGAACATGCAGGTTGTCAATCTTATCAGACTCGGCGAGATCGGCAAGGGTTCGCGTCACACGCAGAATCCGTCCATGTGCCCGCTAGCGAAGACGATGGCGGGCACGAGCCGCAACCCCACGCGATCGGATCGCCGTCGACCTTTCGGCGGGACGATGTTTGATTCGCAGCGCCGATAGCCGAAGCCTGATTCTGGCCCGTTTGAGCAGAGCGTGCGCCGGCTGATCCAGTCCACAATATCGTTTGAGTTGCCACGGCTTCAATTGAGTGTTCGTGTAGATACCGTCCTTCCGATCGCGAACTGGCATCGACGGCACCTCCAGAGGTAACTCCAGCCGGTCAAGCAGCGGACCGGACAGCTTCGCCCAGTAGCGGCGGATCTACGTGGCCAAGCAGACACAGGGCCTGGTCTAGTCCCCATAATAACCGCAGGGCTACGGGTTCATGGTGGCAACCCACATGAACCGCACAGAGTATTTAACCGACTTCCTGGCTTTCGTCAACGTGATGTAGCCGTCTTCCCGTGGCGGCCGCAATCCTTCCAAGACACCCCGTTTGAATTCCGGTGATTCATCGAGAAACAGCACACCGTTATGAGCCAGTGAGACCTCGCCGGGTCTCGGCACCGTCCCGCCACCGACGAGCCCGGCATCAGAGATACGGTGATGCGCAGCGCGAACGGGCCGCACCATCAACATGGACGGATCAGGCGCCGGTTGACCAGCGGCACTAGGCTCACGCGTAGTCTCAATGGCGTGGTCAATATCCAGCCGAGGGAGAATCGAGGACCGCCGGCTCGCCAGCATCGTCCTCCCGAAGCCTGGAAAGCCGACCATCACCATAATTACGTCCGCCAACTGCCGCGATTTCGAGCGCTCGTTTGACGTGATCCTGTCTCCGCACATCGCTGGAATCTTCATCCTCGACCGGCCGGCCGGACTCGACCATGCCCCGATTCGACAGGCACGGTGAGATCACGTGGCTCCCCTCAGAAACTCTACGGCCTCGGGGCGCGTATAGATTGGATACACACACCATCGACCAACGACGATTCGAGGCCGTTTTGAGCCGACCACAGCGACTCAAACCATTTCCGGCACGCTAAGCCGAATACCAACGATCCGATGATTGGTTTAACACATCCATCCAGCGAAAGTTTCCCGATCAGCACGCACCGGCTGAGCGCTTCTTGCGCAATCACTTCTTCGGTGACGAGAATACCGACGGCAATCGCCACATCGAGTCCCACCCCTTCCTTCTTGACACCAGCCGGGACACGATTGACCGTGATGCGTTTGGCGGAAAAGTGGAATCCGCTATTCTTCAGCGCGACACGGACCCGCTCACGGCCTTCCTTCACCGTCGCGTCGGGGAAATCGACGACGCGAAAACTGTGGAAGACCGTCGGTGATATCGACTTTCACATCAACGAGATAGGCATCGAGACCAACGAGCGCCACGCTCGTCACGTTGGCGAGCCTGCAACAATCTACCATTCCACGTTCAAAAAGAGACGCGATTATAGAAATTCTTCCAAACCATTTCAATGGAACGCCGTGCAGCATCGGCACTGACATTCGGTGGTTAAACGCGGTATACTCCATTCCTATGCGCCTCGGGCACCTCTACCCAGAGGAACCCTTGCCTCAGATCGCGTCGCGGCCGGCGCGAGGATTTTCCCTGGCCTTTCTTAGCATGGGGATGCTCGTGCTGCATACAACGATCGGCAATCTTCCCACTCTGCCATCTACGTTCGCCTCACCCATTCCCGTCCAAGCACCGCGATCCGGAAATCCTCCCTCCCCTCACGTCGGTGCGGCGATGGCCGTGCTCGCCACGCTGGAACAGGCACGCGTGCTCCCTCCAGAAGGCACTGCAGAAGCCAATCGGATCATCAAATCCGTCATCCAACTGCAAGCCCTGTTTACGAAAACCACGGACCCCTCCGTGCAGGAATTCATGCAGCGGGCAGTGGCACACACACAGAAAGATCAGACCGCGCGGGTGTTAGCGCAATTTCACTCGAGCGGCTGGACACCGGACGTACTGGAAGCACTCACCGATACGGCACTCCGGAGCCCGACAGAGGCACTTCACCGTCTAGAACCCGGACTCCGATCGGTCAATCTGTCGGTGGGCGATTTCAAATCCTTCATGAAGTTGGTGCGGGACGGCGAACAGGCGCTCACCGAAACTGGGAAGAACTTTCACGATGTCTTTATCTCCCACCGAAAATCGATGCCGGGAGCAGCAGGGCGGTAAGTAATTTGGGATGTGTATATTCCAATGTTGAATTAAACATTCACCATTAACTATTGAACATTGGGTGCGAAGGAGGGACTTATGGCGACGAAAGCCTACATCCTCATTAAGGTCAAAGCGGGGAAAACCAAAGACGCGGTCGCAGCCTTACAACGTATTCCCGGTGTCGAACATGCGCATCCCTGCTTTGGCCGACCTGACATTTTTGTGTTCATCCACGTGCAGGACGAACGAGCGCTTTCCGATGTCGTCATTACCAAGATTCACGCCATCGACGGCGTTGAAGAAACTGATACGCACATCGTGGCAGAGTAGTACTCACACACGTCACGTTATGCGTCAACCGTCAATCGGTGATGAAATAGAATCACCTCATCTACGAGTCACCACCTTCGTTTGACGAATGACGATTGACGAAAGGTTGCTCCACCCACGAGATGTGTGTGGGCATCGTGCGAGATTAGGGCAGCACAACCAACTCGCCTCCGGCCCCGGCTGACTGATAGCAGGCTTCTGCGATCTCGACGGCACGGCAACCATCTTCTCCAGTAATCGGCATAGAGGTGCCGTCCTCGATCGCTTGCAGAAATGCCGTGAGGGTGGCGAGGACCGCCTGAGAAGGGGGGCAATCCATCTCTTCTCTAATGTCCCCAGTGCCGCCGGTCAGACGCAGTCGGCGGCGGGGCCAATTCGCCTCCAACCGTCCCTGCGATCCGATCCAGTCGGCCAATCCCACGCGTTCACCGGGCCGCCGCGCGATGTCGAGCATACACACTGTTCCGCCTTGCGTTACAAGGTGCGCGGTAACAACCGTCTCCGGTGCGGCCGGAGGAGACTGATTCATCGTGCAGCGAACGTCCCGCACCTCTTCGCCAATCAAAAAACGTACCGCATCAAGCATATGGATACCAATCTCGATCAACGCGCCCCGGTGGCCATACCCGTCCGCATGGCCGGGGGCCGTGTGTCTCGTTTCGATATGACTCGTCAAGAACAGCCGTTCCGATCGCCCAATGAGATGCCGCCGTTTGTACAATTCCTGGATCGTAGCATCAAATCGTAACGTCTGCGCCGTCATGATTGGCGTACCGGCTTCACGAGCCGCGGCTATCATCGCACGGGCATCGCCGGCTGAGGCCGCTAATGGTTTCTCAATCAAGATCGGCTTACGGGCCCTTACAGCGAGCTGGCAGATGTCACGAGAAAAAACCGGAGGAGTCACGGCAATAACTGCTTCGACGGACGGATCATTGATAAGGGCGCGCGCCTCTCCATAAACGGCGATCGATCCCGCGCCAGGTAGATCGAACCCCTCCTCCGGACGTCGGCGACACACCGCCTTGAGCACAGCAGCTGGCACATCGTCCAGAAGGTGTCGGGCATAGCGCATCCCATGACGCCCCACTCCGATCAAACCGATTCCAAGCAGCTTCTTCATCTTCCCCCATATGCCTGATACACATTTCGGCAAGATTCATTCGCCAGACCGGTTCCCCACCACCGGCCATAAGCCATACGCCATTAACTCCGGATCTTCTGTCGAGAGAGGGGTCGTTGACATTCCCGCAAACGCCTCCCTATAGTCAATCCTATGACCACTACACAGACCGCCCCGTTTACCGTGCAACAAATCGGGACCGGCACCGCGCGATTTCCCAGCGGCGTGCCGATTCCCACACACACCGACCAAATGGTCGATCCCTATTTCAGAACTAGGATGCCGAAAGAACACCAGATCGACAGTCTGCTGTTCTGGCCACAGATCCACGGTATCTATCCCGGCTTGGTGCTCCTCCACGACTGGTGGGGGCTGACCGGACAAATGAAAGATCTCGGTGCTCGGCTGGCCTGCGAAGGGTATGTGGTCATCATTCCCAATCTCTATGGCCGGCAAGGCGGCATGGTCACGGCCAATGATGAGGTTGCAGCGGCGCTGATGGACAAACAGCACGAAGTGCAGGTGCTCACCGACATCAATTCCTGCTGTGAATACCTCAACACGCGCACCTTCGCAAAACGGAACATCCATGGCGTTGTCGGTTATGGGATGGGGGGCACGTACGCATTGCAATTCGCCTGCGTGCGAAAACGGCTGCGGGCCGCTGTGTCGTACTATGGGAAGACGATGCAGCCGCTTGAATTGATGAAGAGCCTCGCCTCGCCCCTCTTATATCACCAAGCCGGAAAAGATTCCTGGGTCACGACTAGTGACGTGGAATCGTTACGCGTCGCTGCAGGAGAATATGGAAAGACCACTGAGATCCATGTGTACCAGGACGCGGCTCAGGCATTTTGCAACGAGATGAAGCCGGCTGCCTATCGCGCTGATGCGACGACCTTGGCCTGGGAACGCACCGCCATGTTTCTCAAGACCTGCTTCCAGGGAACGTAACCACAGGCCCCTTCCCGTTTACCTCAACGAGTACGGCGATGGACAGGATCGGATCTTCTCAGCAAAATGTGCTTACCCGAGCCCGCATACTAACGGTAACCCTGTGCCTCACCATGCCGATTGCTGCCACTGCCGCCGACCATGGCTCACCGGCAGCGCTGTCCGATGTGGTCGCTGAACAGGCACCCCAGCTAGCCACCGTCGATTCAAACACCGCCGCCATGACGCTGTTCACCTCGACGATCGGTCCTTCGATCGGATTGAAGGATACGTCGGGCATTCTAAGTGCCACAAGCCTGTCCGCCAAAACCAGGTCCGACTTGAGGCTCGCCGAATTGTCTCAGTCCGTCCATGAACTTGTCGCAGCGCTTGCAGCCTGGCGGTTGGCCGAGTCGATCTATCACGCTGAGTCACCAACGCAGGCAGTGGCTGCGGCTTCTCCTGTACAGCGAGACTGGTTGAACGCCACGACTCGCTTGACGATCCTCGCTGATTTTTTTCGGCTGGCCGACGCTGCCTCTCTCTCTGAGACATCATCAGCCATCTCACAGATACAACAGCCAGAGCTGCTCGTGGCAGCCCACAGACTGACCACCGACGCGCAGCGACAGGCACTGGCTGCGTGGTCATCCCTGCACGAATGGAAAGACCGCGTCAGACAAACCAGAGGTCTAGCCCGCCTCTGCGGAACATGGCAATGGATCATTCACAATCACCACAATCACCAAGAACAGAAAATGATCATCGCGTTTCCTCCGGCTGGGCAGACACCACCCAATGTGTCAATACCAGCCGAAGCTATCGTCCTCGGCGACAGCATCTATTTGCGATGGGAGGAACGGGGATACGTGCAGGAAGACAGTCTGCTCTTCGTCACGGAGGGCCACAAACGGGATGAGCCTGATCAACCGATGAAGCTCGAAGGATCCTTTGCGAATAACACCGGGGGTTGGGGACCGATTAACGCCAAACGGATAGCCCAGTGCCAGCCTTAAAAGCCTGCGCTTATGGCTGATAGCTGATAGCTTTTGGTGAAGGGGGGGACGGCGAGCATTCCTTCCCGTGCTATACGCCCTAACCTATATACTTTTCTTTTCCTCACCGGTCCCTCGCCACAGCCGCCACCCCAACAGGCCCCAGCCGATGATAAACATTACGCCTCCCAGCGGTGTGATCGGTCCCATCCACTTCTGCCCTGCTAGCGCGATTCCGTAGAGACTGCCGCAAAACATCACCATCCCGACGGCAAAAATCCATCCGGCGTTCGCCAACCGAGGGTCACCGAAGAGCCTCGTCGCCATCCCAGCCAGAATCATCCCGAACGCATGGTACATCTGATAGCGAGTACCCGTATCATAGGCAGCTAGCATCGATGGCTCTAGGACAGCCTTCAGCATGTGTGCACCAAACGCCCCGGCGGCAACCCCGACTCCGGCCAAGAAACAACCACCCGCGATCAACCGCCGCGATGATGCATTCACATCCATAATCGTTACTCCTTAAGACCAGTTATCTCATTGAACAAGGCGAAGCGATCATACGCGATCGTGCACCAATTCGCCATGCGATCATAAGTGAAAGAGCAGACCCTATCGCACTACGCCACTGGAGGAGTTTTGTCATCACATCCGCTTGATCGAACAATATAGCCCATAGGCTTGGGCCACAATCCCGGTTGCCACCAATCCCAGGGCGGTTTGAAGCCAATGTGACGCAGGAGAATCGAGGCTGTCCATACCGACAACGAACCCCAGAGCGATGGCGACGATGCCGGCGGATCGCGCAATGATGCCCCTGAGGCGCCAATTCGGTGCTGATGGATGTGTGGGAGGCACGATCCGTAAGTCTAATGCCCACGAGTGGACAAGTTCAATCGCACTTCCTCGTGCGTTCGCCCCCTGCTACATCCCAGCTTCAACGAGGTCGCGATTGGACGGTGCGTAGCAGAGAACTGCATTGCGTCAGTGTGCGTCATTCTAACTAATTTCTCATGTCCTACTAATCTTCTTTTCATGTTGCCTGATTATGGTCTAGACACGGGGAGAAGATCGCTGAAATCCATGAGGGACAATCACAATCTTCAGCTAACAGGACGGATCCTTCACAAGAAAGGAGACACTATGACCGACGTGACGACATCCACCTCCATCGTCGTGAGCCCCGTGCGCCGCAGCGTGAAGCGGTTATCACCAAACCATCTCGAGGGTTTGGCTTTTCGCCTGTCCATCTTTAAGGCGGATTGCTGGGGCCGTCGGGCGGGCTTTTACGAACGGCACCGCGACTACTTTCCTCGGCTATTCGCCGGCCGATTCGTCGCTCGATGCCGTGAGTTGGAGGCCAGCTACCGGGAACTCGCCACGGCGCTCTTCGGCCTTGCGGCTCACGATCAGATGGTACCAGTCCGAGCGATTACCTCACCGCGAAGGCAAGGGCAAAGGCTCTCACTGTCTCACCGGCTTACCTTGACATCGATGCGGTGAACAGTTTCAGCGTTGACGAGGCGGCCAGGAACCCATGCGGTCATTCCTGGCCGCAGAGCACGTCCGACAATGCGTGATTGACGCTTGCGGGTTCAATCGGCAACCAGGCGTCTTGATCCACATAGCCGTGAGACGCCGTGCCGGTCCCCATATGGGAGGGAAACTCGACGTACTCGAGTACGCGTACCCGTTGACGCTCACAATCGAGTTGTTTCAGGGTCTTCGTGGAAAAGAACCGGGGCGGGCTCATCACACCTCCCTGCATCATCTTATAATCGGTCAATTGCCAGACCGTTGCGAATGGTCCCTCCCGGCTGATCGTGTCAGGATCGATGTAGATGGACCTCAGCCCTGGATCGAGATAGTCCTTCTCGACCGCGACCCATTCTGCGTAGGCCGATTCACCGGTGAAGACGATCGACATGAGACAGAGCGTCCATAACAGCTGACGCACTCGATCAATCAGAGCTGGCCCAGAATAAATTAGTGCGACATCGACGAAAACCGGCAGGGAGGAGGACTCAGCTTTCAAACACATGGCCGCATTTCAGACAATGCAGCTTCGAACCAATTGTGCTTTTCCAATCTTCCAACTGTTTCATGTAGGCCTTATTCTTCCAGATTCCATAACCGCCCCACACGCTTAAAAAACCAACAGACGACAGCAGATTCGCCATCTCTGTTCCCGATTCTGACATCTCCGGCGAGGTCATGGAGAGCATGATGCCGATATTGACGGGCACCGCGAGAAAAAATCCCTGCACATAGGCCCATGGTTGCTTCGGTGGCTTGTATTGTTGGGCCAACCCGCTCTTTACACCAGCCACGGCGTCCTGCTTCACAATATCGCCGATCCGTTTTGCATCGTCAGCTTTACAGGACGGACATGTGTGCTTGCCAGCCATCACCACCCCCCCCTCAGCACATCGTGAGGATCCCGTCTCAGCTCTCACTTGCAATCATAATACTTTTCCCGGAGCGATGCCAATCCCTCCGTTAGGCAGGCGACCCAAGCTCGCCCCTCTACCTTCTACGATCGGGCTTCCAAAGTTCCAGGTCCTTGGCCTACAATGCTACCCGATCACATCGTCCGAAAGAAGGTCTCAGACCGCTGGCACTCCCTCGCACTGAGGAGATATGACCCCATGCGCATGTTTCAAGTACGGCAAACAATCACGTATGAACTGACCCTCGCAGCGGGAACCGAACAGGAAGCCATTCTGAAAGCCAAGGGTATCCCGCTTGCGCAATGGACCGCCGATCCGGATGAGGTCGCCGCCGAGTTGGTCGATGAAACGGATGAAATTGACGAATACTGACAGATCATCGAACGCAGCGGTTCGCGGAGTTCTCACGCCACACCCGCGCACTCAGTCGAATCACTTGTTCCTGCAGGCCTACGTCCGCACCAATTGGGCCAGCGTACCTTTTGGAATCGACGCCTAATTTGATCCCACGGCTCGCTCATAGCCGGCCTTGCCTGTACCCATCTGCCCAGCACACTGGGTCACCGCCACAAGCCGAAATTGTTCGTTCGTGCAATCGTGCTTTTCCCGGGCGAGCGAAGATCACGAGGTGCCGGCCCCTCGTGTGTGGGCTACGTTGAGATCGTCCAGGATCCAGCGCCTCACTGTATCGCCAGTCCGTTGACGGAATCCTCGATCAACATACTCCGTGGCGTTGGCATTACGGTCGATCTGCAGCCACTCCGCGTCGAAGGAAATGGCGCTCACTGGCTGCAGCCCAGCTCCGAAGGAGAAAACCGCGGGAAGCACGCGGAGAAGGAATGGCCCGACAGAATTCATGACGCCCTCACTGTCGAAGGGCTGCTCGAGAGGGAAAACCGAATAACGCCTTGCTTACATTCTACGACTGAGTCGGTTCGCCCAACTTCTTCACCACACAATCATTGAAGGCCATGCGCCGGTGATAGGTGGTCCAGAACCAGTTGTACTTCTTCACCATGTCCAACTCATCTACGTAGTCATGGCACCGCTTGGCCTGCGTCTCGCTGGCTTCGAGTGGCGATGTCATGACCCATGCCCCTACTCCAATGGCGGAAAAAAACAGCCCAATGCTCGCAACGAGCACCACAAGACTCTTGATGTTCATGCATCCTCTCTATCTATTCGTGTGCAGCTGCTCCCGACGTTGAGTGGTGCCGGAGGCCGGAATCGAACCGGCACGGGCCTTGTGAGCCCGAGGGATTTTAAGTCCCTTGCGTCTACCAATTCCGCCACTCCGGCACACCAGCGTCACGGTCACGTCATGTATAAACCGGTTAGTCTTGAGGCAGGGCCATCCATGTCTCAACCGGCGGGACTGTAACATCGGGGTCAACCGTATTCAAGCGGTCATGGAAGGGCTCGGGAGGGATGCCGAGTGAGAAGCACGGCCGCCGGCCTGAGCGAGCAATCAGTGCCAGATCGGCAGATGCGAACCGTTTCACACCTCAATTCAGCATCGCAGCAAGGATCGGTGGCTCTTCGCAGGGTTTGACAATCTCGTTCCAGTGATTGATCACGTCCTTCACCCCGGCCTGAACAGAGCGGCTCATTCGAAGGGCTTGGACCTACGCCTTCTTCGCATAGCAGATCAGGTCTCGGCGTGTTTGGACGCCTGACTTCGGCGCAAAGAGAAGCTCGAGACCGGCCCCGAGGACGACGCCTCCTGCGATCATTGCTGCAACCTTGGCAACCTGTTTCCCCTGCTCTGACATGGCAAACCTCCTTTCGGTGTTGCACTGACTTGATGACCGTATATCGATGATCTCACGCTTGAGCAGCAATCGCGCCAGATACAACCCGCTTGCATCCCGATGAAATATTTTCGCTCTAGCTCAAACGATTAGGCACGCCTCATAACGAGTCTCGTTTTACCAAGAGTTTCTGGTACAGTTGTTTCAGAAATCTAACGGTCATGTATCTACATGATCCCCACCATACCGCTTTGCTTGAATATTATCCCGCAGGCCACCCGGTCACCAATCAACTTGCAATGGGCACACTCCTCCCATATGATCCGCTCCTGCCAATGCAGGAGGCCGAGTGGGTTCATTCGCCGCCATTCAGTTTCCCGATATCGATCCAGTCTTTTTTGCGCTCGGCCCGGTGCAATTCCGCTGGTATGGATTGATGTACTTGATTGGCCTGTCGGCCGCCTACCTATTGATCAAACGAAAAACGTCTCGCATGGGCTTGCCCATTCCGCCGGATCAGGTCTACGACATGGTGGTCTTCGCGGCCTTGGGTGTGTTTCTCGGAGGACGACTCGGTTACACCCTGTTTTACAATTTCCCGTACTACTCGGAACATCCTCTGAAAATCATTGCCGTTTGGGAAGGCGGCATGTCGTTTCATGGCGGCCTGCTCGGCACGATCGTGGCCTTGCTCTGGTTCAGCAATCGAACTGGAATCCCCACCTATACCGTTGCGGATTTAGCCGCAGCCGTCACCCCCATCGGGCTCGGATTCGGCCGGCTTGGCAACTTCATCAACGGTGAGCTCTACGGAAGGGCCACAGACGTAGACTGGTGCATGGTATTCCCCGGAGCCGGCCCCGCCTGTCGGCATCCATCCCAGCTCTATGAAGCCGGGCTTGAGGGTCTATTGCTGTTTACCGTCCTATGGATCATCGGACGATGCACGCCGCCTCCAGGGACCATTTTTTGGAGTTTTCTGAGCGGCTATGGCCTCTGCCGGTTGTTCGTAGAATTGTTTCGAGAGCCGGACCAGCACATAGGTTTTATGTTCAGCCAGATCACCATGGGGCAAGTGCTCTCCGTACCGATGGTACTGATCGGTCTCGTCATGCTGACGTGGGGATTGTCCAAACACAGACGTGAGGGCTGAATCCTCAGTGCTGAGAAATCAGCGTTCAATCTTTACAAACTCAACTCTCAGCACTCACACTTCAGCACTGTTTTTTAGTAGGGCATATCGTCATCATCTAATCCGACATGGTGTCCCAGTTCATGGACCACCGTGTTGTAGACCTCTTGCGTCACTTCCTCCGGAGTGTCACACAGGCGGAGGATCGGTCCGCGATAAATCGAAATCTTCGCCGGCTGCGCCCCCCCGGCCATAAAAAACGATTCTTCGGCCAATGACTGGCCTTGATAGAGCCCTAAGAGATCATCTTCACCGCCGATCTCCAGATTCTCCAACACGTCTTGCGGCGGTTCCTCCTCCACCATGACCGCGACTGACTCCATCAGCTTGGCATAGGAAGGCGGCAGATTCGCAATCGCCTGTTGAACCAGCTGCGCGAAGGCTTCCGGTGAAATATCTCGACGTCGCGTGGCCGTCACGATCAGCACTCTCCGCTACAGTTTCACACGCACCCCGGGCCGCAGAAAAACGAACTCAAATGAGGCCGTTTCGCCTCGCAGACACTGCCCAGCCGCGGCACGATATGCTTCTGCCTGTGGCGCATAGTACTGTGCCCGCGCCGTAGCTTCGCCGGCTGCAATCTGATCGGTCTTATAATCTACGATCCAGAGCCTTCCATCTAGACGATACATCAGATCGATCACTCCTTCCATCACCTGCCCTTCGCGCCAGGGAATAACGAAGGGGATTTCCCGGCCTAAGATTGTCGCGTTCCGCATACGCCGATACCATTCCGACGACAAGAACGAACTGACAATTGATCTCAGATCGTCCCGCACCCCTTCCAAACAATCCTCCTCAAGGGGAATGCAGGAACGGCAGAGCAACTCGAGTTCCATAACAGATGGCGGTGTCGCTCTACTAAAATCCCACCGTTCAAGAAGCGCATGAGTGCAGATACCGACGAACCGCCCATGCCCTTCCGTTGTGTACTCTCGGCTTCGTACCGTTTCGCTAGCGCGTCGATCGTCGTGCATCCCTGATGGAGTCACTTGTCGAGGCAGACTACGGATCTCCGTTCGGCGCGTTTGCCTAATGACATACCGTTCGATCCACGTCGGCAACGAAAGAGCTGCAACAGCGGCTATGGCTTTGTGAGGCTTTTGCCGGCTGGTCGTCACTACGGGGATGATGGTGCAGGTCATGCGGGCGGCACCAACCTCGATAGCAGCGCCTTCTTTCTCGAAAGCTTCGCTCCCAACTGCTCCTTGCAGCATCCCCAGCACCGAATCGCGCCCGAGCTTTTGGACAAGACCACCGGAGAGGACCAACAGATCGCGAGCTCTCGTCATCCCCACGTATAACAGCCGCCGCTGTTCTGCTTCCTCACGCGCCGCCCTTTTATTTCTTACAAGGATCGATCCCAGATTGCGCTGGGATCCTAGCAACACCCCATAGCACCCACTTGACCAGTCATACTCCACGGACGGCCCCTTGCGGGGAGGTCGCACGCCTTGATGCACCCCGGGAAGAATAACGATCGGAAATTCGAGTCCCTTGGCCTTATGAATCGTCAAAATTCTCACGGCATTGAGCGACGCTTCGGCCAGCGTGCTTTCCGCCTCGTCCGGTTGATCGTCGAGACGCTCCAGCATCATATCCACGAAACCTGTCAGCGTGAGATGCGGCCGATCGGCCACTTCCTCGGCCATGTCACGCGCCTTGAGGAGATTCGCCACGGCTTGTTCGCCGTGCAGCGACGCTGCGGCCAATTCGAGGACCGGCAAGCGTGCGAATATCAGATCGAACACATCCGGAACCGGACGGCGCTTCGCGAAATGATGCAATTCTGTCAGCCGTTCATAGAATGTTCTCACGATAACGGCCTGTGGATGAGCCCAGCGTGCAAGCGCCTCCGGCCTGGCGATGTCCAAGGCATCCAGTTGCCGCAGCGCGAGCAAGTCCCGATCCGCCACGCCGCCGAGTGGCGATCGAAGCAGGCCCACCATGGCGATATGATCGTGCGGATTGTCGAGCACGCGCAACAGATTCACCAAGTCGATGATTTCCTGCCGCCGATAAAAATGCTTCTCTCCGTCTGTTAGATATGCGATATCCCATCGGCGGAGCGCATCCAGATAATCCTGAGCCTGGGTCAACTTTCTAAAGATCAGCGCAATATGCCCAGGTTGAAGAGGACCTGGTTTCCGGTCACGGTCGAAGACGGTCATACCGGCGAGCAATTCCTCTTTGATCCAGCGAGCCAACTGGTCGGCCTCTGCGCGCGTGGCGGCGGCCGTGTCGAAGTCCTCCGCCTCGGACTCGGCGGTGACAAGCCTGATCTGCACACCAGAGGAGGAGAGTTCTGGCTTCCGTTGTGGCTGCGCAAATAGCCGTTCGTTCGAAGGTTGAATATGCGCTTCGGCGACAAATAGCCGATCAAACAGGTTGTTGACCACCGACAGCACTGCCTCATCGCTGCGAAAATTCGTCACAAGCGAATGGACGGTTCCTCCGCCCGCGACAATCTTGTCTACAACTCGCTCAAACGCTTCGATATCGGCACGACGGAACGCGTAAATCGATTGCTTGGGATCGCCGACGATGAACAGTTTGCCCGGCTCTAATTCGAGATCCTGCCAGGCCTGTTTCGCACTGCCCAGACGCTCTGCTAGATAAAGAACGATTTCGTATTGCGCCGGATCCGTATCCTGGAACTCATCCACGAGGATGGCACGATAACTGTGTTTGATCCTGGCTCTGACCAGCGGATGGTCGCGCAGCAACGATTTGGTGCGAGTCAGAAGCCCGTCGAACGAAATCCACCCGGAGGCCAGGAAGGAATGTCTGACCCCGCTAAGAAACGGCCCCAGCAATTCAAACAGATCGCTCATGTAGGGTTGATTCACCGACAGCAGTTGTTGCACAACGGACACCACCACCTTGGTCTCAGCAAAGGCCCGTTCGTCCCAGCCGCCAGTCGGTTTGCCGATATCCTTTGCCAGAAGTCTACGGTCGTTATCGGATAGCCGCTCGATGCCCATTACCCCATGATCCAGCGCCAACGTGAGACATCGAGAAGCGGCAGATAGCATTTCATCTACCTTCACCTGCTTGGTCTTCGCGCGACCGGCCGACAACTTATCGGCTGTGGCGAGCAAATGCTCCAACCAGTCGCGAACCGAACCGTCGATCGACGCCGCCCGGCATTGGCTCGCAAGCTCATGGACATCGATGGATTCGCCGGCCAGTGTGACGGCCAGATCATAGAAGTCATCGAGACTCGTCCCGGCTAGCACCCTCCTCCATTGCGCATGATGCTGCCCCGCCGCTCCGAGTTCCGCTGCCAGCCAGGCCTGCCACCGAGAATCGAACAGCTCGGTGAATCGTGTGCCGTCGTCTTCTTGGAACATCGGATCCAGGCCGGACTCCAGCGGATGCAATCGCAAGAGATGCGCGGCAAAACTGTGCAACGTCCCGATCTGGGCCTTTTCAAACTGCCCGAGCGCCCGTTCGGCGCGTTCCTTCACCTGATCGAACGACAACCGATACCGCGCGCGAAAGAGCCCCGACAGCGACTCATCGACAGATTCAGCGAGTTTGGTCAATTCTCGACGGAGCCGCTGTTTCATTTCCATCGCAGCCTTGTTGGTAAATGTCAGCGCCACAATCTCGGTGATCGCCAACGGCTGCGGCTCCCGAATCAAAAGATTAAGCATCCGATTGACGAGAATCGTGGTCTTGCCCGTGCCAGCCCCAGCTCTCACAACCACATTCCGGTCCCATGTCGTTTGAGCGAGAATCCGATCCTGGGCATCCGACAGAGGCGCGCCCTCATTCATTCTGCACCTGTAGCTTTCGCAACCGGCGCAGCGCCCTTGCTTGCGGTGAACGGTAGGACCTCCACCATGCGGTGGAATCGTAGTGGCGACAGGCAGCGGAAAACACGCACTGGTCGCAATAGGCATCCGGCAGGATAAAGAACTCTTGCCGCGCGATGCCCTGCACGAGGGTTCGAATCGTTTGCGTGATCATCTCTCCGGTCTTGCCTGACAGACTTACGCGCTTGAAGATCGACCGTGCAATCGGTGGATCCCAGCGTGGGGCCAGATATACAAATTGCACTTCAGCCGGCACAGGCTGAGCGGGTAACACCATGGAGGCATACAACGGAGGCTGGAGCCGTGCCCCCCTGGTTGCGCCTAACACCAAATTGCGATCTTTAGGGTCCATCTCACTTCCCTGCTTGAACTTGTAATCCACGATCCGAAGATCCGGCGGATTCAGCCGCACGTCGAGACGGTCCAGTGTGCCGTGAATCTTGAGGCCCGCTGTCTCGCCTCCCAATAAAACCAACCCCTCTGCTTCAACTTCAAACGCCTTCGGCCTGTAGCCAGTCTTTCGATAGTCCTCGCGATCCAACTCGGTGGCAAGAGTGACTAATGCCACGACTTGTTCTTGTGCCATCGTCCACAGCAGCGCATGCCCTGTCCCGCTCGTGACTGCATGGCCGGCGAAGACCTCGGCGGTTGAATCGACGATGACTTGCCGCACGGTTGAACAATCAATTTCGGCTTCCGGCCACTGTCCGGCAATCAACCGCTCATAGCTAAGCCGCAAAGCGGCGTGGATAAGGGTGCCCAGCGTAAGCGCCGGAAGATAATCCCGGCGCATGACCCGGATCGGTTCAAGGTGCAGCCGTTTTTCCGCAAAGTATTGAAAGGGACAAGTCGCATACCGCTCCAGCGACGTCGGCGACAACTCCTGCTGATCGGACGGCGCATCCAATACGCTGCGTGTGCCCACCATGCCGTCGAACGGTCCTAGGTCTTGAGAGTCACGCTCCATAAGGTTCAGAACCGCCAGACCATGGTCGAACAACGCACGAGGCTGCCCCACAAGATCGAGCAGGGGCCCAACTTTTTGCTCGTGTAACAGCAGATTCAAGGCGAGGTCCTGCGCTGGAAGCACTTCCTGAATCACCGATTGGGAAGCAACCCGTTCGGTCAATCGGCGCGCTACAATGCGTTCAGGACTTGCGACAAAATACGGGTCCCGTTGCGCCGTGGCCACGAAAGCCGACGGCGCCATGACATGGCCTGTTTCGTCGGCCCGCTGATAGGAGAGATAGAGCCGATTCGACGCGGCGCGGCTTAGGAGTTCGAAGAGAAGCCGCTCTTCTTCATGGCCCGACTGCTTCTCATTGATCAGAAAACCCAGCGTGGCCCCCAGCACTAACCGATGCCGGTCCCGCAAAAATGGATCTTCTCGGACAATGCGCGGAAACAGCTGTTCGTTGAGGCCCATCACGAAGAGCGCACGAAACCGCAGACCGCGGGCCTGCATGGCATCGAAGACCCACACCCCTCGATGGGGAGTGCCTTCGATGGGAAGCGTCTGGTCTTCCAACCCTAGCCGAAAAAGTTCCGTCCACTCTTCCCACGTAAGATCGGCACCGACCTGGTCCAGCTCCGACAATCGAGCAAGCGTGTGCGCGACGGCTTTACCGATATGCAGCTGACCCGTCTCATCCTGAGCCTCCGGCGACTCCGCGCCTGCCCAGCCCGGAATCACGAAATGCCCCTGGACCAATTCGATAAACGTAGCGGTCAACTGTCCAATCGATCCGCGCCGAGGCAGACGGTGACAATCGTGAATCACGTTCATCACAAGATCCGAGAGGAGCGCAACTTGTTCACGATCATGCACAGGCATCGCGCTTGCGCTGCTGTCTTCTTGATCGACAGCAGCCTCCATAAGAATAGATGCAGTCGTCGAACCTGCTAGCCGCGCCCATTCAACTGATCCCTTTGTAATGCCCAGCGTCGTGACCGCACGTCGCCACTGATCAGGCCGACGCTCAACCACCGGATGCCCATCTCCAGATCCTCGATAGAACGGCGAGGCCACCACGTCCAAAACAGCCGATCGTTCGAAGTCGTTCGACGGAAGCGACGCCAGTTGCAACAGCGCCTTTACAAGCGGCTCTCGTACCAACGACCGTCCCGCGGTGGAGGTGAAGGGCACGAGATGCCGATCGAACACGGATTGCAGTTTAGTCCGATAGAAATCAAACGAACGTGCGATCACGCCGATATCGTCGAATCGATAGCCATGGACTTCGACGAGCGTCAAAATCTCCCGACACACAGCGGCCAGTTCTTCCTCCGCCCCGATGACGCTCGTGACGGACAGTTCGACCGGAGTGGATGAAGTACCGGCGGAAAACGCTGTGTTCCGATCTTCATGTATATCCGCCAGCGGCAGCAGGCATCGTTCGAAATACCGGCGGGAAAAATCATAGGATCGGCCAGGCCCCAACGGGACATACAGCGTCGTCTGCGTACATTGTGTGATCGATTGGAAGAAGGACAGCTGAACTTGTAATAAATCGTAAAATCCGTAGAAATACAGACGCGTGAAGCGAGTCAGCATAGTCGATCGAGAGAAATCCTGGCCAAGCGAAGCGATTAAATCATCCGGAGAACCCACCCCCAGCGACCGGCTTCCTTCGATAACCGCAGCTTGCATGGTAAACAGAGCTTGTAGCCAAGAGCGGTCGTCTTCCTCGAAGAGTCCTTCCGTCACGGCCCTCAACGCAGTGACCGGATCCACCACCGCATCCTTTAGGTCTCGTACCGTGGTCCACAACCCTTTCCAGGTCCCTGGAGAAGGTGGTAACTTCGCCGCCGCTTCCAAACCCGGCAGCTGCCGGTTGACCACCTGGCGAAGGAGTTGCTCGAAAAAGAAATCGTCGACCAGCTGTATTGGCGGGATCGGTTGCCCGCTTCGAACCAGATCGTCCCGCAGCCGCAACGCGAATTGATGCAACGTCAGCACATGGAGATTGAGCAGCGGGAGGCTTGATTCAATAGCCAGAAATCGTTTCAGCCGATCGGCAAGCGAAGCGGAAGGAACGATGACGGCGAGCAGTGCAAACGGGTCATCGTCCTTGAGCGCACGCACATCTTCGACGAGTGCGTGATCGAGAACTGGATGGAACGGCCCGGTGACGATCTTCAGCATGGGAGAAGACGTCAATCATCATTCGTCAATCGAGAGAACCATACCAATCATTGTCTCCTGTACGATTGATCTTTGATGGATGACGCATGACGAGGGTCTACCCTGTTTCCGGCCCCAGTAATTCGCCGTTACAATCGATGCAGGCCCAGTCACCGTCGATGAATGACATGGGATCCCCGCAGATCGGGCAGTCCGGCGGTGGACCTTTGGCAATGAGGGGGAGAAGATCTGGGAGTTCGTTCTCGTCTTGTTCCATGCTCCCCTACCCTTCCCGTTGTTTAAGTTTCAATTGAATGGCTTTTTCGGCGCTTTCCCGACTCGGGACACCGACAAAGGTCAATCGGCCATCGATAATGGTGGCGGGCACAGCACGAACTGAATGGCGATCGGCCAATTCCTGTCCATCTGTCGTCGTGATATCAACTTCCCGATAAGAAAAACTGTACTTCACTTTGAGCTGCTTCCACAGGCTCTTGGCCGACGGACAGGCTCCGCAACTGGGTGACACAAGTAATGTGATATTGGGCATAGTGGGATAGAATACGGTACCGGTTTAGGCTCAGGCTCCGAGAGAGCGAGTCAAGTGCTTCTGAAACTCAACCTCGACCTACGCCTTTCTTGATCGGATCTTAGCACCGCCAGAAAACAGGGCGCAAGGACAGTATGTGCCATTAGGACTCATCACCGACAAATCTCATTGATACTGGTTCGCAAGTCCAAAGACAATACCGCGCACCTCGGCCATGCGCAGATCATGTCCAAACTGAAACAGGACAATCGATGAGCCCAATCCGTGCATTTAAGATGAGCACGCTAGTGGAGGGAGCGGTGCGTCAACCGCCTGGTCGTTGGTCAAGACTGAATCGAGCTGGAGACTCACCTTATCCGCCGCCTCCGACCACTGCCCACGCAGGTGGTTCGTTGGATACACGATTAACAATCGAGCCGTGGCATGTTGTGACAGGTACTGGTGCGCCACTGACAGGGCAACCCGCGTTTTGCCGGCAGCAGGCGTAGCCATCACCGGAAAATCGTTCGACTGGGTGGCACACAGCGCCTCCAGGGCTCGGCGCTGCCAATCCCGAAGGGGCGCAGTCCATGCGGGCAAGGTCTTCATCACCAGTGTGGGGGCGTCTGCGTGAGGTAGCGAGTGCCTGCGGGCTAATCCAACCAATCCTTATCTTTGAGTTTCCCCGGTAGATACTTCTTCGTGAGGTATTGGAAATCTTTGTTCGCCAGCGCGTCAAGTTCGTACTTCAAGCCGCTCGCCAGCATCCGCTTGATCTCCGCATGCCAGGCCGGCTTCTTAAACCATTCATAATTCATCAGCTCCTTTGCGCGCGCGATGTCCTTTTCGTTGAGCTTAATCCCCACGTTACGCGGCAAGCCGTACCGTTCTGGATCGGCGCTGGATAGCCCGATGAACTTGGCCTTCGGAATCGCTATGCGCTGGCTTTCGAACGCCAGATTGATCGAGCCCTGTTTGATAACTGAATAGATGTAGTACCCCCACGGATCGTTATCAACCAACACATAGACTGGCAGCCGGTGCTCTTCATGAAGACGCCTCGCCAAACGGCGCACGCCGCGTGGAGGCTGACCGTTGCCAGTCAGAAGCACACAGTTGTAGCGTCGCCAGAACTTGTCCTCCGACAGCCGGTTCCATTGGGTACCTTTCTCAACCAGCAGCACAAAATCTGCCGTGCAGCGCCGGATCTCCAAATATTCCGGTTCAACGATGGACGGAACCGAGTAGCCCCCTTTGCCCAACTTTGAGCAATCCACGCGATCACCGTCGTCGCCGAACACGACCGGCCCCACAATACTGCCGCTGTTCTCTGCTCGCACGTGCAGTTCTTCGCGCAGCGCCGCCAGCGACACCTCCAGATCCTCGATCACGGGATCGGATTCGTCCTGGGTATCGAACGTATTCTCTTGGGAATCCTGGATGGTATGTTTTGTCCGGTAATAGATTTCGCGCAACGAGGTGGTGAGCTCGGCCCGCTGTAATTCCGCCAAGGCATCGGCCACCAGCACGGTCTGCATGAACTTCTTAGCCATGCCGACGTTGAAAAACGAGCGCGTCTGCTTCTTACCGCCCATCTCGATCAGGCCCTTGCGTGGATTGAACGACACGTTCGAGAGGGCACGGATGGGAATCGAGAACGCTGGATCCTTCGAGCGCTCCGCTGCCGTCACTACCACATCGGCCAACCCAATCAGCTTCTTTTCCACCGGAGTCGTCTTGTGCTGCTTGGGCGCCATGACGATTAGGTCTTTTCTCGCAGTCGAGAAACCGTGGATGGCTTGTGTGGCTTCTTAGGTTTGCCTGCCCTCTCAAAGAGCGTCATCTGCGAGGCCTTTTCCTTGGATGGTTTGCCTTCTTTCTTCTGTCCTTTGGCCGGCTGTTTTCCTGTTGCGTTGACGTCTCTGGCAACCGGTTGCTCATCGCGGAGGCAAACCGGTTCTGCTTGAGGCGCCGACGAGACCACATCCGTCTGCACCGGATTGGTCAGATCCTCCTCGCCCTCAACCCCTTCTTCCGTCACGATGATGGAATTGGGTAGCCCTTCAGGACTGGCACCGGTTTTTCCAAGCGCCTCGTCAGTTTTCGCCCCACCGGTCCGCGAATTTGCGATTTTTGTGAGCTGCCCTTTCAATTTCTCTTTAGGCAATTTGCCGCCTTTGAGCCGATTGCAGGCCTCGACGACTTCTTCGATGTACAGCTCAAAGATATTTCGCCGCCGGTACTCGCTGGCCGCCCGTTCCCTTCGGCGCAAGAAGAGTCCTAATCGTCGGCCGCACTCGCGCAATGCCAGGGTGATCTCTTTCTGAATTTCATCGTAATCGGCGATGGCTTCTTTCGACTCGCTCGTGAATGGTACCCACACCGAAGCCATGTGAACAAAAATCACCAGTGGGCCGACCGGCAAAGCCCCGCGCGGCTGCACGACACCGTAATTCTTCCAGGTCGTACTCAGCACGGCTTTGAACATCGAACAGGCGGACTGCTGGTAGAGCAACGGCACGCGGTTGGCGTAGCGAATCACGCGCGCGAGCTCCGAGCCTTCCTCCTCGTGTTCGCCTTCGGCCTTTGGCCCAGCCGCTTGCTTCAGCTTGTTCTGGTTCTCCGGTCTGTTCCCATAGGCAAGCCCGGTTTCGATGATGAACGGATTACCCCGATAGACCGCCGGTGGCCGACTCACCGCCGTATAAAATTCACCTTTGATCTGTTTGTAGAGGCCGGAAAGAATCGCCTTCTCGCCGATCGGAGAAATGCAATTGGTCGGCGGCGCCATGATCTTCGTCTCTTGGATCGTCCGGTAGAACGTTTCGGTGGCGGACCCTTTGAGATCTCGCGGCCTCGTATGCGCCGGCACTTTCGCGGCCTTGCACATCTCGTCGGCAAGTTGCGGCGACACTCGGCAAAAATCGCTCGCCACAAATCCGGACACCGAATGGCTCTTCGTGTCTTGCAGCATCTTGAGGAACATACCAAACTCGATACCGTAGGGATGGGGCTTGATCTCGCGCGGGGACGGCGGCAACTCATGATACGTCCGAGGATAGCCTTTCACCTCCCCTTCCGGCGTGTGATAAGTCAGCTTCACGTGGGGATTGGCGATGGACGTTTGCTCCAGCCACTCATCCACCGAGGCCCGGCCTTTCTGATACTTGCCTTCGACTTCGAGCATAACCTGGGTACCGCGAGGTTGGGACCATTCGATCTGCTTGCTCTCATGAACCAGCGGCTCGTTCTTCTTCGTATCGATCTGCACTTCGAAGAAATGCGCGGCGGATTTTGGGCCGACGCGGGAAATAATCTGCACCGGCTTGCCGGTGGTCAGCTGGCCATACATACCGGCAGCGGAAATGCCGATGCCCTGCTGCCCCCGGCTCATGCGCATCCGATGGAACTTGGACCCATAGAGTAATTTGGCGAAAATGCGCGGAATCTGCTGGCGCACAATCCCGGGCCCATTGTCCAAGACCGTAATACGGAACCGCGTCGCCTGGCTGGTCGACGGCATAGTGCCGTTGGCCGGCACAACATCCAGCCGGACCGTGACATCAGGCAGAATACCGGCCTCTTCGCAGGCGTCCAGTGCATTGTCCACGGCTTCCTTGACGCAAGTCAGCAGCGCCTTACGCGGATTGTCGAATCCCAATAGATGTCGGTTCTTCGTGAAAAACTCCGCGACGGAAATCTCCCGCTGCCGCGCGCCCATTTCAATCGCCGTGACCTGCTGCGCCGGCTTTGAGGATTTCGTCGGAACGGGCGATCCAGATTCGGATTCAGCGGAGGTTTCCGTGAATATCACAGACGTCATCGAATGTTTTTTAGCCATTCATCCTCTCGACAGAGATAGAACAAAAAATCGCGCGGCATTCTACACAGAATAGGCGACAGAGGAAACCCTGATTGACATTTTTTGTGAGCAGCAGAAAACGACCGGAACCAATCACAACTTAAAACTCTCCCCTTGCCTGTCGCCTTTGTGGCACACTAGTGTAGACTCTCGCAAAACGATCGACGCCATTCCAACCACTACGGTTCACTATGCATCTCTCAATTATTATCCCGGCATTTAATGAAGAACGGTTGATTCTCCGCTGCCTTGACTCCATTTCCTCTTCGCTAGCCCATACCCACAAACCCGGTCTCACAACGGAAGTCCTCGTCGTCGATAACAATTCCACTGACCGGACAGCCCAACTGGCAAGCCAAGCCGGTGCTCGCATTGTGTTCGAACCGATCAACCAAATCGGCCGAGCTCGCAATACCGGAGCGGCGGTGGCAACCGGGAACTGGTTGCTCTTCTTGGATGCCGACAGCCTGTTAAGTCCAGGGTTGCTGTCGGACATCTTGTCGATGATCGAAGCCGGGAAGACCGTTGGGTGTGGGAGCACGCTTGCCATGGACGGATTGCCCTGGTGGGCGAACGGGATTTTTCACCTCTGGAGAGGAATGTCAGTCCTATTCGGATTGGCTGCCGGTGCGCTAATTGTCTGCCGCCACGACGCCTTCCGTGAGGTCGGAGGATTCTCCCAAGACCTGTATGCCCTCGAAGAAATCCAGCTCAGCAAACGGCTCAAAGCCTGGGGACGGCAGCGCGATCTTCGATTCATCATTTTGTCAAAGCATCCGCTGGAAACATCTTCGCGCAAGGTGACGCTCTATTCGCCAGGGGAAATTGCCATGCAAATTCTCCGAGTCTTCCTCCAACGGCGACGGACTCTACGCGACAGAACACTCTTGTCCGTCTGGTATGACGGACGGCGGTAGGCCCTCAGCCACCTGTACGGTTTATTGACTTCACCTGACCCGCCCTCCTAGAATTCCCTCATGGCGTCTTCCTTCGTTCATCTCCATCTCCACACCCAATTCAGCCTCCTCGACGGCGCCAACCAGATCGGACCATTGGTGCAGCAAGTGAAGGCCTTCGGCCAGCCGGCCGTGGCCATAACCGACCACGGCAACATGTTCGGAGCAGTTGAGTTTTACCGAAAGGCCAAGGATGCCGGCGTCAAACCCATCATCGGTTGTGAGGCCTATATGGCGATGGGGAGCCGCCATGCAAAGAAAGACAGCGGCCTGGCGCACAATGACTACTACCATTTGATTCTACTCGCCAGAAACCTGGCCGGCTATCAAAACTTGATCAAAATTGTTAGTAAAGGATATCTTGAGGGATTCTATTATAAACCACGGATTGATAAGGAACTTCTCAGGGAGCATCATGGGGGCATTATCGCCATGTCTGGCTGCCTCAACGGCGAGATTCCCTACCTGATCGGCCAAAAAGATATGGCTGGCGCCCTGGCCGTAGCCGGAGAATTTCAAGAGATTTTCGGCAGGGATCATTTCTATTTGGAGGTACAGGCAAACGGTCTCGACCACCAACGTGTCGCTAACGCCGGATTGCTGGAGATTCACAAAAAACTGGGCATCCCGCTCGCCGGGACAAACGACTGCCACTACCTCAAAAAGGATGACGCCCGCCCCCATGAACTGATGCTCTGCCTTCAAACTGGCAAGACCGTGAGCGATCCCAATCGGATGAAGTTCGACACAGACCAGCTGTACGTGAAATCGACGGAAGAAATCGCTCCGGCTTTCGCGGAATTTCCCGGCGCGGTCAGCAACACCTGTCGCATCGCCGACCATTGCGATTTAGAGCTGGCACTCAACAAGACCCATCTTCCGCAATACAAAGTCCCCGCGGAGTTCACAAACCGCGAGACCTACCTGGAACATCTGGCCGTCGCTGGATTGAAAGAGCAGCTCAAGAAGCGGCCCAGCGGCAAACCATCCGCCTTGTATGAACAGCGCTTGCGCGAAGAGTTGATAGTCATCTGTTCCATGGGATTCGCTGGCTATTTCCTAATTGTGTGGGACATCATCCGATTCGCACGTTCGCGGAACATCCCGGTCGGGCCCGGCCGTGGTTCCGCCGCCGGCAGTCTGGTGGCCTATGCCTTGCGCATCACGGACCTCGACCCGCTTGAATACACATTGCTGTTTGAGCGCTTCCTCAATCCGGAACGCGTGTCGTTGCCGGATATCGACATGGATTTTTGCATGGATCGGCGCGGAGAAGTCATTGCCTACGTGGTGGACAAATACGGCGCCGACCATGTTGCGCAGATCATTACGTTCGGGACGCTCGGCGCCAAAGCCTCCATCCGCGACGTGGGTCGCGTGCTGGAATTACCCTATGCGGAGGCAGACAAGGTCGCCAAGCTGGTGCCGAATCAGCTGAATATCACCCTGCACGAGGCTCTCGATCAGGAACCCCGCCTGCGCGAGCTGGTCGCTACGGACGCAAAAATCAAAGAACTCATGGAGATCGCGCAGTCACTGGAGGGCTTAGTCCGTCACGCCTCAACTCATGCGGCCGGCGTTGTGATTTCCGAGGAGCCGCTGACCGATCATGTGCCGCTCTACAAAGGCACCAACGATGAAATCGTCACACAATATTCGATGGGTGACATCGAGAAGATCGGCTTGGTGAAATTTGACTTTCTCGGCCTGAAGACATTGACGATGATCCGACGGGCGGAAACTTTGATCAATGAGGGCCGACACGGTAAGTCACCGCTGGTCGTCGATCAACTTCCATTCGACGATCACAAGACGTTTGCGCTCCTTTCCTCGGGAAAAACAACCGGGATTTTCCAGCTCGAAAGCTCAGGGATGCGCGACCTACTCGCCGGTTTCAAGCCGGACCGGTTCGAAGACATTATCGCCATTATCGCTCTCTATCGTCCCGGCCCGATGGATCTGATTCCCGATTTCATCAGGCGGAAACATGGCAAGATCCCCATCACCTACGAAACACCGGAGTTGGAGCCGATCCTCAAAGATACCTACGGCGTCATCGTCTATCAGGAACAGGTTATGGCGATTGCCAACAAAGTGGCCGGGTTTTCGCTTGGACAAGCCGACATCCTCCGGCGCGCCATGGGAAAGAAGAAACCTGAAGAAATGGAAAAACTCCGCCTCAAATTTATCGACGGCGCGAAGCACAAACATATTCCCGACAAGAAAGCTGTAAAACTCTACGAGTTAATCCAGAAGTTCGCCGGCTACGGATTTAACAAATCGCACGCCGCCGCCTACGCCGTCCTCTGCTACCAGACCGCCTACTTGAAGTCCCATTACCCGACCGAATTCATGGCGGCCCTCATGACAACGGATATGGGAAACACCGACAAGATCATGGGATACTTCACGGAATGCCGGGATCTTGGTATTACAGTGCTCGGACCGGACGTTAATGCCAGCCAGAAAAACTTCGCTGTCGTCAATGGTGCCATTCGATTCGGCTTGGCGGCGATCAAGAACGTCGGCGAAGGCGCCGTTGAGTCCATCATGGCGATCCGCCATGAGAACGGTCCGTTTACCTCGTTTTTCGAGTTCTGCCGGCGGGTCGATCTCCACAAGGTGAATAGACGCATGCTTGAAGGCTTGATTAAGGCGGGCGCCTTCGATTCGACCGTCGCTAAGCGAGCCCAATTGATGGCCGTCCTCGACCAGGCCATCGAAGACGGCGCCGCCGCACAACGAGAGCGGGAACTCGGGCAAACTAGCATCTTTGGCGAGGAACTGTCCGGCCCTGATCCATCGACCGTCCCACCGCTTCCACCGCTTGCAGAATGGGACCAGACCCAGCGACTCAAGTATGAGCGTGAATTGACGGGCTTCTATATTTCCGCCCATCCGTTGAGCCGGTATGAAACCACGATCGGCGCCCTTTCCACCGCCACTACCACTAGCCTCCCGAACTGCCCAGAGGGCAAAGAGGTCAAACTGTGTGGCATCATCGCTTCGGTCAAATCGACGCTGACCAAGAAGGGTGATCGGATGGCCTATGTGACCCTTGAAGATTTGCAAGGCACGGCTGAGATTATCGTCTTTCCCGATCTGTTCAAAACGGCCGGGGATCTCGTTGCCCCAGAGCAGTTGGTTCGCATAACCGGGACGATCGATCGGGGCGACAAAGGGACGAAACTTCGCGGCAGCAAGATTGAACCCCTGGCAGAAGTCCAAAAGCAGGCAGTGAAACGGGTGTTGATTCGACTGGATGACCGGCCAGATATCTCAGACCAGCTTCTCCGTCTGTGCGATATCTTTCAACGGCATCCAGGCGGAACAACGGTCTGCCTGACGGTTCTGGTGGACGCAGTATTGGAAGTGGAGACAACCCCCCTTCCCAACTGGACCGTTTCACCCAGCGAACATTTTGTCTCCGACATTGAAGAAGTGCTAGGCAAAGGGGTCCTGTCTTTGCTATGTTAGGCGGTCGATTTAAAGAGCGGGGGGCGGTCGGCTTTCTCTCCCGTCACGAGGTCTATGCGCGATTACCTTGAGTTTGAACAGCCCATTCGCGAGATCGAAGAAAAAATCGAGAAGCTGTCTGCCGGAGCCGCAGACGAAAAAACCTCCGCGCAAACCGACTTGAGAAAGCTCCGCGCCAAGCTCGCGGAAGTCGAACATACCCTCTATCAGCGTCTCACACCCTGGCAGCGAACCCAACTTGCCCGTCACCCTCAGCGCCCCAGCACACTTGATTACATCAATGAGCTCTGTCGCAATTTCTTGGAATTTCACGGAGACCGGTTGTTCGGTGACGACCGCGCCATTGTCGGAGGATTTGCCCGGTTTAATGACCGCACGGTGATGATCATCGGGCATCAAAAAGGGAAAACCCTCAAGGAGCGCATGCAGCGCAATTTTGGCATGCCTAACCCCGAAGGCTACCGGAAAGCCCTTCGCCTGATGAAACTGGCCGAGAAATTCAACCGGCCGATCATCACCTTCATCGATACCCCTGGAGCCTATCCCGGAATCGGAGCGGAAGAACGCGGGCAGGCAGAGGCCATCGCACGAAATCTGCTTGTGATGTCACGCTTGACCGTCCCAATCATTTCCGTAGTCATCGGTGAAGGCGGCAGCGGCGGGGCATTGGCGCTGGGTGTGTCGGACCGCGTCTTGATGCTGGAACATTCCGTCTACTCAGTCATTTCGCCGGAAGGCTGCGCGGCAATTCTCTGGGATAATCCGCAAAAAGTTCAAGATGCCGCCTCCGCACTGAAGATGACGGCGAAGGATCTCCTCGAGTTCGGTGTCATTGATGACATCGTACCAGAACCGATTGGCGGCGCTCATCGAGAGCCCAAAGCCATTTGCACCCTGGTCGGGAAGTCCTTGTCGAACCAGCTCTTCGACCTGGCCGACCTGTCCGTGGAGCAACTTCTTACCACCCGTGACCACAAATATCGAAAGATCGGTGCAGTCGGTGGACTGCCGCACGCGTGAATTCTCGCAACGCCTTCCCCGCAATCGTTAGGCATCCAACAGTCCGACCTGAACCAACCGCCGTTGGATCGCGGCGAGAATGCTGTCCGTGAGCGCCGGACGGAAGGAATCGAATACCGGATCCCCCAGATATCGATCCAGTGTCCTCGGAAGTTTTCGCCACCAGGCTCTGGCGGAGGCGATCGCTTGAATGGCTATAGCCCGGTCGCCGGAGAGAATTTTTCCGATTTCCCGCTCAAAAAATCCGACGTGCCGCCGTTCATCGTCAAGAATGGTCGAAAGATCAGGGCGCAACTCGGCCAACAGCAGGGCGAACTCCAGCCCCAGCGCTTCGTAGCCGAACAACTGCACGGCCAACGCGGGCCATTGCCGCGGAACAGACGGCAACCGTTCGCGCGTGGTCGACCGATGGCCCAACAACGTCTCAAATTGCGCTAGGTGCTTGCATTCATCAGCTTCATGCCGGCGCAGAAATGTGTACACATTCGCCGGCACGTTTTGCAATTGCGATGCTCGCACGGCCCACAGCGCCATCGCTTCGGCTTTGAGAAACCGTTCCAGCATGGCGGATTCACAGGCAAGCGACAAGCGGAGTGGACTGGGTGCCTGCGGCGTGACGACCATGGTGAACCACATGGTACGCGAATTATTTCGCCTTGTCCAAATGAAGAGAGGCCGATAAAAATGTTGGCACCTATCGTCAGAATCGATCATTCCTAAGACACTACGTACAGCGACTACCACACCGATGTACGGCCGGGCCTGGCCGCCGCTCCCTCACTTTCTCAATGAGGGCGAAACGCATGAGACACCTTGGCTTACCATCACCGTCGAGCATCGCGCCTAGGATTTAGGCCTGCCTGCTTGTCGGAGCCATCTTGGCCACATCCGGTTGTGTCCGTCCGCGTGCCTATGAACAAGCCCGAGCCGAGGCGGATGAACTCATCCGCACGCTCGATACGACACGCGCTGACGTCCAGGAGCTCGACCAGCATATCGCTCGGCTACAGGCAGCAACCCAGCCCGAAGACACCGTCGCGGCCGAACTGCGTATTACGATTTAACGGAAAACGGCTATACCACCAGTCCTGCGACAGCTGGCAAGCAAACGGCTGACATCGCTGCAAGCGCAGGTGGTCATGCTCGTCAACCAAAGCCGTATGCTAACTCGGCAGGTCTCTGATACCAAGCGTGAACACACCAATCTCAAAACACTCGTCGTCCAATACAAACACGAAGCCCAAGAAACCAGGTCGATACCGGAACTGCCCCCGGCTGAGATCCCGATACCGACGATTGCTCCGCCGGTTGTAGCCAAACCGCTATTCGCTCCCGTGGCTACACCAACTCCGATCACGCCGCCGCAACAAATGGCCTAAGTCACTCCGGTCAGACTCGTAAAGCCCTAGGTATGGCCACGCCTCATCTCAACGCCACCGGCGCCGATCAACAAAACGTGGTTCGCCATGGTCATGGGCTGGCTAGTTGGTGTCTGGGATTGGGTTACGGGGCTGTTCTCCTAGCTGAAACTGGTCTTGCACGACCTTCACGCATCCAGGCAACCGCTCCCACGCCGGCTATATGGCCTGTTGCGAGACAGGCGGTTAGGAGATAGCCTCCGGTCGGAGCTTCCCAATCGAGCATTTCTCCCGCACTGAACACACCCGGCAGCCTACGAATCATCAGCCGCTCGTCTAATTCTTCGAACGGTACCCCTCCCGCTGTACTGATTGCTTCTGCTAAGGGACGCGGAGAGGCCAGCCGCACCGGCAGTGATTTGATCGCCGCCGCTAGCAGAACCGGATCTGCAAACTCTTCCTTGGAAAGTACTTCCCGAAGTAATCCGGCTTTCACACCAGTGATGCCCGCACGGCGAGCAAGCTGTGTGGCTATCGTCTGCTTGCTGCGAGGACGCGACAGATCCTTGCTCAGCCGCCGGACCTCGCGATCCGGAGTGAGATCGAGACGAAGTGTGGCCACACCCTTCTCGGCAATCACGTCGCGCAAGCTAGCTGATACTGCATAAATAACCCCACCTTCAACCCCCGATTTGGTAATGATGAATTCACCGCGCCGCCGAATCACGACATCGTTTACAGTTTTTGTGACGACTCCTACGGATTTCACCGGATGTCCGGAAAATTTGGTTCGAAAGTGGTCGGTCCACTTCACATTGAATCCACAATTTGCAGGCAGAAGTGGTGCGATTGGCACCTGCCGCTCGTTAAGAATTGGTATCCATGCGGCATCAGAACCGAGCTTCGGCCAACTCCCTCCTCCCAAGGCTAGAATCACCGCATCAGCAGCCACTGATCGTTCGCCTGCCGGGGTCAGGAATCGCAAAGATCCGTGCGCGCCCCATCCAGACCAGCGATGACGCACGTGAAACCGGACGCCGGACAAGCGTAAGCGGCGCAACCAAGCGCGCAGCAGCGGAGCGGCTTTGAAGTCTATGGGGAAAATGCGGCCAGATGTCCCAACGAATGTTCCAATCCCGAGAGCTCTTGCCCACTCACGAATTTCGTTTGGCCCAAACGACTGAATGATGGAAGCAAGTCGCGCCCGGCGGGCTCCATACCGGGAGAGGAAGGAATCGATTGGCTCGGAGTGTGTAAGATTCAATCCTCCTTTGCCGGCCAATAAGAACTTGCGGCCGACCGACGCCATCGCATCATAGAGGTCCACCTCCGCTCCAGCACTACTCGCGGCCTCCGCCGCCATGAGCCCGGCGGGTCCACCGCCCACGATCACGATCTTCATGGACAAACCTTACAATTATCAATCACACAGGTGGTGCACCCGTCATCGCACATCTCGCACTCCGCGACTCCTCCGCACCGATCCAGTTGAATGACGTAGCACTGGTGTAACATGTGCTTCAATTGTTTCCACCCACACTGCACCTGCGACTTCATCTCGGAAAGTGAGCTGCTCATTTGCTTGGCCGCGGCATGTTGCGTGAGTTTATCAATCTCCACCAGCGTAATCACGTCTCGAGAGTCCTGGGATAACCACTCGATCATCGGACAAAGACAGCCTGCAAGTTCCGGCCTGGAATTGGCGGACTCCTCTTGAAGTTCGCCATCGAACGCTTCGATATCGGTGGACAACCAGGCTGGAATTTCATGCCACCACTCTGGTTCCGATAGTAGTTGATGATCGCGTTTCTCATAACTTGATAGATCCATGAGACAATCCGTCGGAGATCATTCACGCTATCCAATTAGCGATGGACACGCACAAACACCCTTTGCAGCACATCCGTGGCATGGGACTGGTCCGAGACTCGTTTGGCGATGAATGCGCAGAGGCCGCCACGCATCCCTTGCCAAACCTCTTCGGTCATGGTCGTCATAACAGTCTTTCCACCTCCGACCTCCATGCGGTACTGTACTGGCTCAAGCGCCACAAGCGGCAGGCTCCTGCACACCTGTATTCTTCGACACGCAGCAGCCGATCTGGCTCAGCTATCCGGTCACGCCAGTTGTTCATGGACAGTGAAAATCTCCCAGGCATTTCCGTCCAGATCGGCAAACCACAGTTTATTCAGCCTGGCAAAATAAAAAGTACTGTCCGCGTCGACTTTCTGAAGAATGCCCTCACGTTGCAAGCGAACGCCCTCCCCGAAGACTTTTTCATAGAACGCGACCCGCGTGGAGACATCACATACACCGAGAGAAAGGAAATGTGTGGACACATGGGAACCTCCAGTTCCATAGCGCTATAGGTGATTCTGCACTCACCTCTATAGACGGAGGAGATCGGAAAAATACGCAACGAAAGAAGAGGCGAAAAAACTACTGCGCACGCCTTCGCTGAGGCTTATTCGTAAGATTAAGATTGCTGCGCGACGGCCTGGTTGTGCTGTTTATCTTTGGCAGAGGATAGCAGCGTCACCATGGCCTTCTTGGCTCGTCCCTTCAGCTCTGTCACCAGCTCATTCTGATCTTTCAGCTTGGCATGGTATCGGCGTTGGAACTCCCTCCATTCTGTCGGATCGTAGTTGAACCATTGGCGTAGCTTCGTTGACGGGCCAATCTCGGGCAGCCAGAGGTTACGCTCGACGTTCGCCCTCGAAATACCTCTGGGCCAGAGCTGGTCGACCAACACCCGGAACTCGTCTGACTTCACGGCCGGTTCATAGATCCGCTTGATGAGAATCTTCCCTGTAGATGCTAGAGGCCAATTGATTCGATGATCGCCACATCGTCCGACGCCAACGTGAACCGCTCGCAGGCCAGGTCCTCTTTCATATGTTGGGCATTCGTTGTGCCGGTAAGGGGCTGCATGCCGATCTGCTGGGAAAAACGGAAGACGATCTGCGCCAAGCCTACTTGATACTTAGCTGCCATGGCTCGCAGATCCGGTTCGGCGAAGATGCTTGAATTGGCCGTCAACAGAGAGAAGCCTTGATAGATAATGCCATGCGCCCGGCAAATCTCCCGCACGTCTTTATCCCATCCAAGAGCCGCATAACACCGATTCTGCACCACCATTGGCTTATGCTTCGCACGCTCACAGAGAAGAGTAAGCTGTTCCGCTGAGACATTGCTGACGCCAATCATTCTAGTTTTCTTCGCATCATACAGACTTTCTATCGCAGACCAGACTTCCCAATCCTCGCTGCCTAAGCCTCTTCGGTAATACGGTCCATGCAGGACATACGAATCAAGATACTCCGTGTGTAAATGGGCCAGCGAACTTTCGAAGGATTGGGCGACCTGCGCCCCGACACTCGCGCGCGCATCATAGGGCAGCCGATGGTCTTGGCTGTTCACTGGCGTAAATTTAGTCTGGAGAAATAGTTGCTCACGCGAGCCTCCCTGTTTCACCAATCGCAGAAGAGCCTCCCCCACCCGCGCCTCGTCATAATGAATCAGTTGATTGGCCGTATCGATAGCCGCAAACCCAGCCTCCACGGCTTGGAGCACAAGCCCTGTCGTCGCGTCTTTTTTCCAGGCCGTGCCGTACATGAAGGAGGGAATTGATACATCATTATAAGTGGTCAATGGCATTGCAGCATCTCCTTTTAAGGTTCCTACCATACACAGTTTGCGACAGTGGTCTCAATGTGAGACTTGATAGCGCATGATGATTGTTTGACGGATCAGGACCATTTAGCCAGCATGGATACTACCGGTAAAAATGCTGCGCTACGGATTATTCTATGCACATCAACGTCACGAGGGGGTTGGAAGTCTTACGCCGATCAGGCGCAAAACTTCTCGCCCCGCTCCATTGTTTCTTCTTCTGCAACTTTACAACCTTGATGCTGTCATGGTCATGTCCGTGTCAGGCCAGACCGTGCGGAAGCGCGCCTCGGTTGCTGCCGATTTGGCGTTCTTTCCCAATGGCGCCGATTCCCGTGTTACGCTGTCTCTACTTGCATTGTACAAGACGCGCTCTTTGGCGTCTTAGTAGGGCAGCTCGCTCTTTTATCAGGACGATGCTACGGTAGCTATCGTTTATCTAGACGTCCGGAATAGTTAGCTCAACCGCCTTGTCACGGATGGTCATGCGATGATGGGTGTACGCTCAGAAGTCCTGAAAGCGGGGAAGCTTGACGGCGTGGTGTTTTTCAATGGCGAGTTCTCTTCATCATGGTGTGCGCGTCAGCCTGACGCCTGCACTATCGCCTCGTATATGTCCAACCGCTCCACGCATCTGATCATCTATCACGTGGTACGCGAAGGACGGGGTTCCGTCCGGGTTGAGCAGAACAACTCTTCGATACTTCTTCGGGCCGGCGGCATCATCATTATTCCGCACGGTGATGCGCACCTTATGGGAAACGGCCCCCCGGTGACACCGACTGATAGCGCGGAGGAACTGCGGCAGGTGCTTGCAGAAGGGAACCGGGTGTCCTAATTTGGTGAAGGAGGGGCACTAACCAAGCTCGTTTGTGGCTATCTGACCTGCGCCCCACAACTATCTCAGGTATTTCTGGCTGGACTTCCTCCGATTGTCAAAGTCCATATCCGGGACAGTCCATCGAGACGGTAGTTAGAAGACACCATGCGCCATTCCGTCAACCATGCCGAAGGTTCAGGTCCAGGTGGCGCAGCGGTCATCGCGAAATTACCACCGACCCAAACAGGGTGGCTTTCCGGTGTGCGCGATCCAGACGTGGGAAAGGCTCTGACTCTCTTGCACAAGCAGCCGGCTCACCCCTGGATGATTACCTCGCTGATCAATGAAGTTGGGCTCTCACGTTCGGTGTTGGCTAAGCGTTTTCGGCATTACCTCTCAGGCACGCCAATGGGGTACCTCGCACGCTGGCGGTTGCAGCTTGCCACGCAAGTACTCTCATCGACATCCCAAAGCGTAGCTGAAGTGGCCAGGGAAGTGGGTGACGAGTCTGAACCCTCCTTCAATCGTACATTCAAACGGGAGTTTGGTGTCCCTCCTGTGCGGTTCCACACTCAAACCCGACACGCTCAACATAAACCTGATCGTGGGCGGGTGCTTTATCAGAGGTTGCAGAAATGTTGTGGGATCGTGGAGCAATTGTGACGGCGCTCCCCGCCTCGATCGGACCCCTGGCCTGCGTACTCATAGCGGGGTGCTCACTCACAGGATCGCCCCCAGACGGGGGACAGGCTCAATCACTAATCCCAGCTAAAACGGCCAACGTAACTGTCGTAGCCGAGGGCAATTATCTGGAATCGTGTCGTGCAAAAGGCGTTCCCATTCCACCCGATTGGAAATCATTCTCATTGGAGTGGCAGAGCCATGGTCACCTCAACACCATTCTCCTGACACCTAATACAGCCGATGAGGTTCCCGCTGATGAAATCAATTTCGCATATATCTGGTCATACGCGCCACCTCAAGGAAAAGGGGCCTGTATCGCGCTCGGCCGGAATGGCGGCACATTCCAAGTCATCTGCCAAAGCGCCACAACCGGCTACGCCTGTTTTTGGAGTAATGACCCAATCGCATCGGACACCAAATGGACACCGGAAACAACCGAGGTTCGGATCGCGTCACTTCATGATCCGGTCCAAGGCTTCGCCCCTGGTACTGTCGCGTGCACCGAATGCCATCGGGGGAACAATGCTTTCTTGGTTGCCCCCGATGATCCCACCTGGGCCACGGTCATGCGGTCCAAAGACCAACGGCCTAGATTCACGACCCGAGTGGAGCAGTCACCGCAACAGGGGCGGTTCCTGTTCGACTCGCCCGTTAAAACTTATCCGCGGTTTGTCCCGATTGGAGGAAAAGCCGTTCCCTTGAGCAATCCGCTTCCCACCATTGCTGGATGTTCAGGGGCCTGTCACGAAGCCCATTATGAGATTCTCGAAAAGAACCACACACCAGATGGATATGTCAGAATCCCACGGCCCATGGGCCCCAATTGTGTGCGCGGCTCCCCACCTGATGATCCCACTGGAAACTGCTATCAGCCATAATCATTGGGCCGGGTCTTTCACTCAGAGTAGCGAGCACTATCGAAATATTGCTACAGTGTCGGCAATGGACCCACAGGACAACTTCACCGTCACCGAACTCCGGCTCAGCTATCGCTATATCAAAACCCATCCCTGGGTTGTGACAGCTGTCAACGGATTTCTCTCGGCCTATTTCATGGAACAACCGAGTTTTCGTGTACAACGGCATTTCGACGAACTGGAATCTGGCACGCACGTCTGGGTGTGTGAAGTACCGGCCACAATGGAGATGGCCCATCTTGTGAGACGCCTGAAAGCCGATATTCCCCCGTTTCACCAGACCGTCACCTCCTCAACTTCTGACGTTCACTCGCACTATCTTATCGATTGTCCAGATCCTGCTTGATCAGAATAACCAATACTACAAAGAAATTCTCCGTGGGCATGCTCAAAAGTCGTGAGTGGAGTATACTAACGAGCAGCGAGGTGCGTGATGCATCGAGTGCTCGTCCTCGGGGCAGGGAAAATCGGCTCACTGATCGCCTGTCTCCTGGCTCAACGTAAGACTTATGAGGTCCATCTGGCTGATATCAGCCTGGATACGCCCAAGCATCTCGTGGAAGGCCTTGGCTTAGAACGCGTCACGCCTTGTATTTTGGACGTCCGCTATCCCGACGCTGTGAGCACCTACCTGTCGGCACACCCGGTCGATGCAATTCTCTCAAGCCTTCCATATTTTTGTAATCCCACTGTGGCCGATCTTGCGCGCACGCATCACCTACACTACTTCGACCTGACAGAAGACGTGGAAGTGGCCAATCAGATCAAAACTTTGAGCGCGGGGGCTGCGCAAGTCTTTATGCCGCAGTGTGGATTAGCTCCAGGGTTCATCAGCATCGTGGCACATGATTTGATGACCCACTTTGAAACACTGGATACGGTCAAAATGCGCGTAGGCGCGTTGCCGGTCCATCCCAGCAATGCGCTGAAATATTCGCTCACCTGGTCCACAGACGGTTTGATTAACGAGTATGGCAATCTCTGCTACGGGATTGAAGAAGGTGAGAAGATTCCGCTCCAGCCACTAGAGGGCTATGAAACGATCGAGTTGGACGGACTCCTGTACGAAGCCTTCAATACGTCAGGAGGGTTGGGCACGCTAGCCAATAGTTATGTCGGCAAGGTTCGGACCATGAATTACAAGACCCTGCGCTACCCTGGCCATTGCGAAAAGATTCACTTGTTGATGAAAGACCTCAAGCTCAATGAAGACCGGAAGACTCTAAAGCGTGTACTCGAGCATGCCGTTCCGCAGACGCTTCAAGATGTCGCGCTAATTTATGCGTCAGTGTCGGGCACCCAGCATGGCGGATTCTTTGAAGAGAATTACGTGAAGAAAGTATATCCACAGTGCATTAAAGGCAAGCTCTGGTCAGCTATTCAAGTGACCACTGCCTCAAGCGCCTGTTGCGTCATGGATCTTGTCTTGAACCATCCGTCTCGATACCATGGATTCGTCACCCAGGAATCGATGCCCTTCAAGGAGTTCCTCAACAACGACTTTGGAGCCTGTTTTCGATGATCCCGACACAAACGGTGCTCAGAGAGCTTGAGATCCAGACTGTTAATGCCGGCGGCAGTACCGGAAGCGGCTGGTCCTCCAGCCCCTCCGATAGGACGCTCATGCAATCCATCAATCCGGCCACCGGCGAAGACATCGCCGCGGTCGTTCCCTGCTCGCGCGAAGACTACGAACGCATTATGAAAGAATCCGTCGAGGCCTTTGCCGCGTGGCGTCGTGTCCCGGCACCGAAACGCGGTGAGCTCATTCGCCTCATCGGCCAAGCCTTGCGTGAAAAGAAGGACCAATTGGGCACATTGATCTCACTGGAGGTTGGAAAGATCAAGGCCGAAGGAGATGGTGAAGTCCAGGAAATGATCGACATGGCTGATTTCGCCGTCGGCCAGGCACGCATGCTCTACGGTGCGACCATGCAATCGGAACGCCCGGCCCATCGCATGTCCGAGCAGTGGCATCCGCTGGGGCCAATTGGCGTCATCACGGCCTTCAATTTTCCCGTCGCCGTGTGGGCCTGGAATGCCTTTGTCGCCGCGATTGCCGGCGACACGGTCATCTGGAAACCATCACCCAAAGCCTCACTCTGCGCGATCGCCGTGCAGCACATTTGTAATCGTATCATGCAGCAGCATGGCTATCAGGGGATTTTCTCGCTCTTCATCGCCAACCAGACCGACCTGGCCGAACACATGGTACGCGATCGCCGGCTGCCGTTGATCTCGTTCACCGGCTCAGTCCCAGTTGGCCGCCGCGTCGCCTCAACCGTGGGAGAGCGTCTGGGCCGGACATTGCTGGAACTCAGCGGCAACAACGCCGTGATCGTCGATGATACCGCCGATCTCAATATGGCAGTCCGAGGCGTCCTGTTCGGCGCGGTCGGAACCGCCGGCCAGCGATGTACGACGACTAGACGCCTGCTCATTCATGAATCGCGCTATGACCAATTGGTCGGCAAATTGGTGAAAGCCTACGCCCAGATCCATATCGGGAATCCGCTCGAGCCCAACATCTTGATGGGACCGCTTATCGACCAGCACGCCGTCGAGGGATACCGCGCCACACTCGAAGAAGTGCAGAAAGAAGGGGGGCAAATCCTCTGCGGTGGGCACGTCCTGAATCGACCCGGCTACTTTGTGGAACCGACGATCGTCCGCGCGCAGAATACCTGGCCCGTCGTGCAACGTGAGACGTTTGCCCCGATTCTGTATGTCATGACGTTTCAGACGATCGACGAAGCGATCGCCATGCAAAACGATGTGCCGCAAGGCCTATCATCCGCGATGTTCTCCAACGATGTCCGCCGAACGGGATACTTTCTGTCCGCCTCCGGCAGTGACTGCGGGATCGCCAACATCAATATTGGCACGTCCGGGGCGGAAATCGGCGGAGCCTTCGGCGGAGAGAAAGAAACAGGCGGAGGGCGGGAAGCCGGCTCAGATGCCTGGAAAGCCTATATGCGTCGCCAAACCAATACCATCAACTGGGGAACGGAGCTGCCGCTTGCCCAAGGCATCAAGTTCGGAGAATAACGACATCAAGCGTTATATGTCATTTGTGAAAGAACTATAAATAGTCTGAATGATTATGTAAGTAATTGTTTTCCTTATGTTTTATAGTGCTTTATTTGCGTTAAACTCGCGTTATATAATCACCACTTAGAGATTCCAGCGTAATACTCCACGTTATACCGTCGTAACCGTTTTGACGGTAAATATGAAGCGAACCATCAAAATGGTCCGAACAGAAATCCATCCCGTTCTGGGCGGGAAGTGTTCAGTATTTCGGACCACCGTCTCTGGCGGTATTTGGCAATTCCAGATAGTGAGCAATAAGTTCATTCTAGGTTCCATATTGTCCTCCACAAGGTTCTAGTCTTTTTTGTGTCTAGTTCTCATTTGGTTCTATGAGTACTCATATGAGTTCTAGTTTAATCGCGCAGCGCGATTCCGACGCTTTCGCGTCGGTGCCTCCTTTGTGTGTTTCTCACTGGGTTCAAGATACAGCTTCGCTATCACAGCGAGCTGTATCTATAGATACTTGAATGTCTCAACCTCTTACGAGGAGCCTCTTTCGGAGGCAGCGAAGGACGACCAGGCGGTGATCCTTTTACAAGTGCTTCTCTTCGCCTTAGCGAAGACTGGTGCGGCTAGCAAGAACCGCATTCAATCTGGTTCTGCTTGCCCAAGGGTCGTAAGTTTCAACGGTGCCCTCTCGTGATCGCTTCATATACAAAAACTCACAGCAATCTTTCGCGCTTGCCGGGGATTCGCATCACACCGTGACACAGTGCCTTCGCCAGTTCTCTTCAGGACCTTTTGGCACTAACCCCTTATGTCTAACGCTCACTCACTACGTCTATTCAGTAGCTCGCCTCAGTTAGACGGCGATATGGAAGTAACAATCACTATAACTATATAGTCAACGAGAACTCTCAAAACCGTCAAAAAAGAGGATTTGGATCGAAAAACGTCTTTTTTTTACTTTTTTCTAGTCTAGATTGGTGATTCGGGAGTTCTGAGTGGCGAGGATCGCCTACAGTGGGATGAAACCGAAGAGTTGGAGATCTATATTGGGGTCATTTTACACGTAAAATGACTCTGGCAGTCTGTCCTAATGCTCTGTAAATGGTTCCACATCCAATTCCGAGATTCTTACTGATTTTGTTCAGTCACCTCTTCTTCTTCATTCGTGCGTAGTTCTTACACCCTAACTCTTCCTTCATATCGCACGCTTTTCCGAAATAGTTGAGGGCGTCGGTGAGGAAATCAGACCCCTGGAGAATCAAGTCGCTTTGTTTCACACTGTCGCCTTTCTCATACATAAAACCCAGAAGGTTACACCCTACCGCACTTCCTCCATCACATGCTTTACGCGCCATCTCTACCACTTGAAAAAAGTCTTGTGTGACGCCTTTGCCTTCCTCATACATCCCGCCCAGATTGTTACACTCTTTCTCATCACCCCCATCACACGCTTTATGATACATCTCTACTGCTTGAAAGAAGTCTTGTGTGACGCCTTTGCCGTTGGCATACATCCAACCCAGATTGGCACACTCTGACGCATCACCCTTGTCACATGCTATGAGAAACAAATCTGCCGCTTCAGCAAAGCTTTGTTTCACGCCTTCGCCTTTTTTATACATCAGACCCAGTTTGGTACACACTTTCACTTCACCCCCGTTACACGCTTTACGATAGAACTTTACCGCTTGAAAGAAGTCTTGTGTGACGCCTTCGCCTTTTCTATACATATCGCCCAGATTGTTACACCCTATCGCTTCACCCCCGTCACATGATTTACGATAGAAATCTACCGCTTGAAAGAAGTCTTGTTTCACACCTTTGCCTTTCTTATACATCACACCCAGATTGGTACACCCTGACGTTTCACCCATGTCACACGCTTTACGATACAACTCTACCGCCTCAGCAAAGTCTTGCTTGACGCCGTTGCCGTTTTTATACATCCAACCCAGATTGACACACTTTGTCGCATCGCCTCGGTCGCATTGTGCTTTGTATGTTTTGACTTTCTGAGACTCGTCTACCAACAGATTGGTACACCCTGACGTTTCACCCATGTCACACCCCTTACGATACAACGCTGCTGCTTGAGCAAAGTCTTGCTTGACGCCGTTGCCGTTTTTATACATCCAACCCAGATTGACACACCCTGTCGCATCGCCTCGGTCGCATTGTGCTTTGTATGTTTTGACTTTCTGAGACTCGTCTACCAACGAGGGACTTGGAAAAACACACGCAGTGACTAGAGAAATGACGAGAAGCAGATAACGAAGATTCATGAAGGAACCTCCGAATAACGAGATGAAATAGTAAGGGTTTTAGTCAGAAGGGCACAAAAAAGTTCTTAGTAATTCATCTCTTCTTTATTCGTGCGTAGTTCTTACACCCACCCTCGCTCTTCATATCGCACGCTTTTCCGTAATAGTTCAGAGCGTCGGTGTTGCTTTGCCTGACGCCTTCGCCAACCTCATACTTCGCACCCAGATTGAAACACCCTGCCGCAACTCTCCCGTCACACGCTTTACGATAGAAATCTACCGCTTGAAAGAAGTCTTGTTTTACGCCTTCGCCTTTGTCATACATAAAACCCAGAAGGTTACACCCTAACGCATGTCCCCCGTTACACGCGTTACGATACAACTCGACCGCCTGAAAGATGTCTTGTTTCACACCTTTGCCATCTTCATACATCACACCCAGTTTGGTACACCCTGCCGCACTTCCTCCGTTACACGCTTTACGATAGAACTCTACCGCTTGAAAAAAGTCTTGTTTCACGCCGTCGCCATTTTTATACATCCAACCCAGATTGACACACCCTGTCGCATCGCCTCGGTCGCATTGTGCTTTGTATGTTTTGACTTCCTGAGATTCGTCTACCAACGAGGGATTTGGAAAAACACACGCCGCGACTAGAGTGTTAATGAGAAGGAGGTAGCGAAGATTCATGAAGGAAACCCCGAGAAAAGATTACGAGAGAACGAGTAGAGGCAAGTATACAGGAACTAGGCAGTCTGTCCTAATGCTTTATACACCGCGCCGAAAGATCACGCCATTTACTGAAGAAGAAAAACGGTTGGACTATATCAACAATAACGATGCTCGGTTGGCGATTCAAAATCTGAGAAGGGCGAAGGATGCGTTGAAAATCGTGGTCAACGCGGTGGCGCGAGGCGAGTTTCCAGGATCTCAGGAGGAGTGACTCGGAATAGCAAAAAGTAGATAATTATCTACTCTTCTGAGAGCGTCCAGAACGAGTCAGACGCCAGGAGTAAGAGCGTACCCTATGAGTTATTACGGAACGATTTTAGAACGGTGCTGGAAGCGTTTGGCGTGGTATTGTGAGATCAAAAGCGGCGCGAAAAATGTCTGAAAAAGTTACTAAACACTTACTAAGATAAAGACTCTTCATATAAACTATTGAATTATAACATTTATCCGTTAGTATTTTTATAGATTCATCTCCTCTAACAATGAATAATGTAATAAAAAGAAACACTAATCCCGCAAATACTGCATATGGAAAGATGACTTTATTCATATCAAAGCTGTCGTTCGTTAACACTCTTATGCCATTTATCAAACTATGGCCAAAATGAACCCCCGGACGACCTATGATCATAAGTTGATTGTACATTTCTTGGCTAGCGCGCAAGTTTGAAAGATAAATATCAAATCCGTCAAGAATCCCACCCTTGAATATTAACAATGGTACTACGCTCAATATCGCACAATAAAATACAACCCAAATTAAATCTTTGAACTTTTTATCTCTTAAATAAAGCACGAGAAAAACTCCCGGGAACAGTTTCGACGAGATGGCAAACGCAATAAAGAAATTCGCAAATCTTATATTTCCTTTGGAATAGTTAATATAGAACAAGCAAACTAAAATAAATAACGCAGCCTCTAAATTACCAGTATGCCATGTGAATGCAACGGGGTAAGTAAACAATGTGAGGACTAAAGTTGATAGAAGTTTATCGTATACATTATGCCACGGAAAATACCTGTACGTATAGCATACAAAAAATATTACAAATATAGTTTCAAAAACAGCTACTGATTTATAAGGGTCTTTTATCAATGTGAACGGATGAACAATCAAATATGCCGCAGGAAAGTAGGATAAGCCATAGCCAACCCCTGCAAATTTATGTTGAGTCCAGGCGGAATACATATTATAAAAATCACCGAATCTAGTTATAGGGGCTGGCAAATAGGTGTTTCTGGGAAATACTTCGTTATGGAAATATCCTACTATGTAATAAAAAATTAAATTAGCGCTAAATAACACAGCCACTAACAAAATAGTGAATTTGGATAAATCAATTGATTTCTGATTCATACTACACGTCCTATTTTTCTACCTTCACGCACTGCATAATTTGTTCCGCGATCTTCAGGATAAATTTGTGCCATAGTGCACAGGAAAACATTATCTATTGGAAGTTTATAGTCAGGAATTATTTCACTATAGTCACGTTCAATTATAGGCTGGGAATACCGTTCACGCCAAATTTTAAAATCAATAATTTGCTCTATTGAGAACTCAGGAAAAATCCGTTTAATGTTCAAGACGTAATAGTTTAATAGCTCTTTATCAGGCATTGTATAAAGGACGTCGTCTGTCGGTAAGTACTTAGACACGTAAACTACGTGCTTTCCGTTGTAGTCACTTGTAAATTGGAAATTCGTATGTTCGATGATTCCTACAAATGGAAAATTAGGATCATTTACATTAAGCCAGTAGTAGTCAGATAGGGATTTATTCAATGCTATTACTAGGCACACGTTTCCTATGTACTTTATTTTAGAGAGTTTTTGAATAAAATCAGGTTCAACTAAATTCGAAATAATCTTGCTCACCACAGGTAATGAGGTAGTTAAGATCACTTTTTCAGCTTTGAAATCTCCGTTTGTGGTGTGGATAAAAGTCAGTTCATTCACTTTTGACAGTCCTGT